>JAFAID010000253.1 GCA_019236925.1 Mycobacterium sp.
CAGTTGGATTCCTCGCCGTGTTTTGTCGTACCCCGGGTGGCAGCTACTGCCGGCTCCGGCAGAGAATCGGCATCGAGTCTCCAGCTCGCTTAAGGTCCAAAATCTTCGGTCTGTAGGACTGCAGCAAATTCGCCAGCGCGGACGACGCCAGGTGACGCTTATGCGGCGCAAATGACACGCAATCGACCGGAATCGACCGGCTGCGACAAGAAGTAATGAGGTAGGCGAAGCATTGCCGCCCAACGGAACCCAACGGAATAGGGCACACAACCGGACACAGCGGGAAGCAACCAAAACCGCCCGCTCTTAATCAGCGGGTCCGGGGTTCGAAACCCTGACGGCGGACTCCACGAAATCCGGGGTTGGTTACCGGTGGCGGATCCTGCGGACCGCCAGGGCGGCGGCCAGTGCCGCGATCCCGGCCACGGAGATCGCCACCGCGGGCTTCTTGACGAACCCGATCACCCGGGCTTTGGCGTCGTCGGCGAGGCGGCGGGGATTGGCCCGCTCCGCCAGTGAATCGACGGTCGACGCGAGCTGGTCGCGGGCCTGGTCGATCTGCTGCTTGATGGTGTCAGGATCCCGCTCCGCCACTCTCGTCCTCCCTGTCCTACCGCACCAAGGCCCGGGTCTAGGTTGGTGCCTGCCGCCCTACCCTAAATCAGCCGGCGCCGATCCCGACGCGCCGGTGAACAGAAAGGGACCTTCCTTGACCGACACCGCACGCCTCGCGCCTGGCGACAAGGCGCCCGCCTTCACCCTGCCTGACGCCGACGGGAAGAAGGTTTCGCTGGCCGATTACAAGGGCCGACGCGTCATCGTCTACTTCTACCCGGCGGCGTCGACGCCAGGCTGCACCAAACAGGCCTGCGACTTCCGCGACAGTCTGGCCGAGCTCAACGGCGCCGGCCTCGACGTCGTCGGCATCTCCCCCGACAAGCCGGAAAAGCTGGCCAAATTCCGTGACGCCGAAGGCCTGACGTTTCCGCTGCTGTCCGACCCCGACCGCAAAGTGCTGACCGCCTGGGGTGCCTACGGCGAAAAGAAGATGTACGGCAAGACCGTCCAGGGCGTGATCCGTTCGACGTTCGTCGTCGACGAGAAGGGCAAGATCGCCGAGGCGCAGTACAACGTCAAGGCCACCGGGCACGTCGCGAAACTGCGGCGTGACCTGTCGGTTTAGTGGCGATCGCAAGCGCGGCGAAGCCGGGCGAAGCGGGTCGCCACCATCCGGCCTAAGCCAGGTTCGCCAGCAGCAGCGCCTCAGCCGTCGCGGCCCGTTCCAGCACACCCAGATGCACGCTCTCGTTGATGCTGTGCGCCTGCGTCGCCGGGTCTTCCACGCCGGTGACCAGGATCGCCGCCGTCGGGAACGCGGCGGCGAATTCGGCGATGAACGGGATGGACCCGCCCATCCCCATTTCGACCGGCTCGGTGCCCCAGGCCTGTCGGAACGCCGCCCGGGCGGCGTCATAGACCGGGCCGTCGGCGTCGATGGCATAGGGCTGACCAACGTCGCCGGGCGTCATCGTCACATGCGCTCCCCAGGGAGCGTGCTGTTCCAGATGGGCGCGCAACGCGTCCAGGTGCGCGGCCGTGTCGCCGCCCGGGGCTACCCGCATGCTGACCTTGGCGCGAGCGCGCGGGATCAGCGTGTTCGACGATGCGGCAATGGACGTGGTGTCGATGCCGATCACGGTGATCGCCGGCTTGGCCCATAATCGCCGCGGCACCGAGCCGGAACCGATTTCGCTTACTCCGTCCAGTAAGCCCGATTCCGCGCGTACCCTGTCGGCGGGGTAATCCACTGCGGCCGCAGTGCTTTCGTGCAGACCGACGACCGCGACGTTGCCGTCGTCGTCGTGCAGGCTGGCCAGCAGGCGCACCAGTACCGACAGCGCGTCGGGAACCACACCGCCCCACAGACCCGAGTGCAGGCCATGGTCGAGGGTGGCGACCTCGACGACGCAGTCGGCCAGCCCCCGCAGCGACACCGTCAGCGCCGGGACGTCGGTGCTCCAGTTGTCCGAATCGGCGATGACGATCACGTCGGCGGCCAACACGTCACGATGGGCAGCCAGCAGACGACCCAGCGACGGTGAACCGGACTCCTCCTCACCCTCGACGAACACCGTCACTCCCACCGGAGGTTGGCCGCCGTGCGCCCGAAAGGCCGCCAAATGCGTTGCGATGCCGGCCTTGTCGTCGGCGCTGCCGCGCCCGTAGAGTCGGCCGTCGCGTTCGGTCGGCTCGAATGGCGGCGACGTCCACTGCGCGGGATCGCCTTCGGGCTGCACGTCGTGGTGCGCGTACAGCAGCACCGTCGGCGCTCCCGGCGGCGCCGGGTGCCGGGCGATGACGGCGGGTGCACCGCCCTCGCTGACGATCTGCACATCGTCAAAACCGGCCTGTGACAGCAGATCCGCCGTGGCTTGGGCGCTGCGTTGCACCTGAGCGCGGCGGGCCGGGTCGGCCCCGACCGATTCGATGCGGACCAGGGCCTCGAGATCACGGCGCACCGACGGCAGTAGCTCGCGGACGCGTTCGACCAGATCGCTCACGGTCTCGAGGCTACTCAACGCCGCGGCGTCGAAGCGCTTACTCGGTTTCCAGGATGGCCACGGCGGCCGCGGTGTCGCCTTCATGGGTCAGCGACACATGGATCGTCACATCGGCCAGATGCTTGGCGATGGCCCCGGTCAACCGCACCCGCGGCCGTCCCCACATGTCGGTGACCACCTCGATATCGCGGTGGATGTCCTCGCGAAGCACGGGCCGCTGGGAAAAGCGCGATCCGGACCAGGCCTTGATCACCGCCTCCTTGGCCGCCCAGCGTGCCGCCAGGTGCCGAGCCGCCGACGAACTCTTGTCGGAGGCGTCGCGCCGCTCACCGGGTGTGAACGTTTCGGCGAACACGGTTCCCGGCTGGTCGACCTGCTCGGCGAAATCAGCGATGGAGACGACGTCGATCCCCACTCCGACAATGCTCATTGGCGCCGCTCCTCCTCATCGCTGCGCTTCGCATCGTTAGCGGCGCAGCTCATGGGTTGCGAACTTATCGGATGGTCAAGGGAGGTAAACGTCCCCGTCACCCAATCGCGCCTCCGCGTCGAGCAACATCGCCGCTTCCTGCCGCTTCTCGGGCACCTCGTGGTCGAAGCGACGGTCCGCGGGGCGCTCGTACATCGGGCGACCGCCGGCGATCGCCGAGGCCAGCCGGCGCTGACCGGCGAGCAGACGAGCGTCGGCCCGCTGCTGGTACTCGGCACGCTGGCCGGCGTCCAGAGTGGCCAGGAAGGCCTGCGGGTGCACCAAAGCGACCAACCCGGACACGTGCCCGAACCCGAGGCTGGTCACCAGCCCGGCCTTCAGCGGGATCTTGCCGTCCAGCCGCAGCGTGTCGCGTATCCAGACGAAGTGCGCGGAGCCGGCGAGTTCTTCGTCAACGCAATCCAGGCTGCGGTTGGGCGGGATCACCCCGTCGCGCAGGATCTGGCACAGCCCCATCATCTGGAAGACCGCCGCGCCGCCCTTGGCGTGTCCGGTCAGGCTCTTCTGCGACACGATGAACAGCGGCGCGCCGTGCGAGCGACCGAGCGAGTCGGCCAGCCGCTCATGCAATTCGGTCTCGTTGGGGTCGTTGGCCAGTGTCGAGGTGTCGTGTTTGGAGATCACCGCGACGTCGTCGGCGTCGACACCGAGTTTGGCCAGCGACCGGGCCAGCGGCGAATCCTTGCCGCCACGTCCGGCGCCCAGTGCGCCCAGGCCCGGGGCCGGGATCGAGGTGTGCACACCGTCGGCGAACGACTGCGCGAAGGCCACCACGGCCAACACCGGCAACCCCATCTTGACCGCGAGGTCCCCGCGGGCCAGCAGGATGGTGCCACCACCCTGGGCTTCGAGGAAGCCCAGCCGGCGCCGGTCGTTCGGCCGGGAGAACTTCGAATCCGCGATGCCGCGACCGCGCATCATGGCGGTTTCGGCGGTGGCCGCCATCTCACCGAAGCCCATGATGGCTTCCAGCGTCAGGTCGTCGAAGCCGCCGGTGACCACCAGCTCGGCCTTGCGGAGGCGGATCTTGTCGACGCCCTCCTCGACGGAGACCGCCGCGGTGGCGCACGCGCCGACTGGGTGGATCATCGCGCCGTAGCTTCCGACGTAACTCTGAATGACGTGTGCGGCAACAACGTTCGGCAGAACTTCCTGCAGGATGTCGTTGGGCTTGCTGCGACCCAGCAGGTTGCCGTGATACATCGTCTGCATCGAGGTCATCCCGCCCATGCCGGTGCCTTGAGTGCTGGCCACCAGGCCCGGGTGCACCCATCGCATCAGCTCGGTCGGCGTGAAGCCCGACGACAGGAAGGCGTCGACGGTCGCGACGATGTTCCACAGCGCCACCCGGTCGATCGAGGTGGCCATGTCCTGGCTGATGCCCCATACCGTCGGGTCGAACCCGGTGGGGATCTGCGCGCCGACGGTCCGCGACAGCTTCGTCTTGCGCGGCACGCGAATCTCGGTGCCGGCCTTGCGGGTAACCTGCCAGTCGGTGGAATCGGGGACCGGTCGCACCACCGTGCGCTCGGGGTCGAACTGGGCGAACCCGCGGGCGTCGGCCTCCGAGGAGACGACGAACGTGAAGTCCTTGTCCAGGAACACGCTTACCAGCAGCGGCGATGCGTGGTCGGGGTCGATCGCGCCGTCGTCGACGAACTCTCGAATGCCGACGCGTTCGATCACAGCATCGTGGTAGCGCTCGACCAGCTCTGCCTCGTCGACCAGGTCGCCGGATTCGGTGTCATACCAACCGGGTTGGGGGTCGTCCTCCCACTTGATCAGCCCGGTGGTCCAGGCCAGCTCGAGCACACCGGCGGCGGACAGTTCGTTGTCGACCTCCATCTCGAAGCGGGTGCGCGACGAGCCGTACGGGCCGAGTTCGGCGCCGCCGACGATGACCACCAGATCGGCGGGATCGACGTCTAGGTCGTCCCACTTCGGCGGCGGTGCCGGGGCGAAGCCGCGGGGCGGCGACGGCAACGCAGCGATGGTGCCCTCGGCCCCAGCGTCGTCGTCAGCGGTGGCCTCCGACGTCATCTCCTCGCGCGCTTTGGCAGCCAATTCGGCCATGTCCAGCTCGACGTCGCCGAGCCCACCGGTCAGGTCGACCTTGAGCGGGGCGTTGGCGGCCGCAGCCTTTGACTCGATGTCACAGAGCGCCAGCAGCATGCCGGCCATCTGGTCGGTGGAATACGTTGTCACACCGGCGTCTTCGACGGCGCTGACGATCGCGTCGTTGTGTCCCATCAGCCCGGTGCCGCGGGTCCAGCCGATCAGCGCGTGCGCCAGGCTGACTCGCTGCGCCCACGACGACTCGGCTTGCCACCGGGTCACCACGGCGTCCAACGCCGACTTGGCTTCACCGTAGGCGCCGTCGCCGCCGAACATGCCGCGGTTGGGCGAGCCGGGCAGCACCACGTGCAGTCGCGAGGCGATGTCGCGCTCGGCGCCGATTCGGGACAGTCCGCCGATGAGCCGCTGCACCGCCCACAGCAGCACCTTCATTTCCATCTCCGAGCGCGAACCGGCCTCGGTCAGGTCGCCGGCGACACGGGGTGCCGCGAACGGGAACAGCAGTGTCGGAGTCTGCGCGTCCTTGATGTGAATCGACTGCGGGCCAAGGCTTTCGGTCTGCTCGGTCCCGATCCATTCGACGAGCGCATCGATGTCGGAGTAGGACGCCATGTTGGCCGCCACCACCCACAGCGCGGCGCCGTAGCGGGCGTGGTCGCGGTACAGCGCCCGGTAGAAGGCCAGCCGCTCGTCGTCGAGCTTGGACGTCGTCGCGATGACGGTGGCACCGCCGTCGAGCAGCCGTCCGACCACCGACGCGGCGATCGAGCCCTTGGACGCACCGGTCACCACCGCGACTTCGTCGCTGTAGCGGCCGCTGTCCGGGTTCTCCGCGCCGGCGGCGATCCGGCCGTACAGCGAGGCGTGGATCTGCCGCCCGGCCGCAAGTGCCTTGCCCTGCCACCAGGTCGCCTGGGTGGCCACCACGTGGCCGGCACCCTCGAACCGCTCCGACAGTCGCGCCCAGTCGGCGTTGGCCTCGTCGTCGTCGATCAGCCACAGCTTGACCAGGTCTTCGCGGGCGCTGGCCCAACGGTCGTCGAACACCACAGCCTTCTTGCCGTCGAACACCGGCGCCACCAACCGCGGCCAGTCCGCGCCCAATTCGGTGGTGACCAGGTCGATCAGCTCGGCGTCGGTCGCGGTCGGCGGCACGGTGACCGTCTCGTCGAGCCCCAGCTGCCCCAGCACCAGGCGGGCCGCCGACGCGAGAACCCCGTCGCGGCCGGTGATCTGCTCGGTGAACTCACCCAGCGCCGCGGCGTCGACGGTCGCACCACCGCCGCCACCCGATGACGGCAGCGCCACCGCAATCCCACGGCGCGCGGCCACCGCGGCGACCGCGCCGTCGATAACCTTGTCGACGGCGGCGGCGTCGGCTAACGCGCCCTCGTGTAGGTTCCCCATCGCGCCGCCGCGAACGCTGGTGCCTTCGCGGGTCCCGAGCGCAACCTCGACGGTGACGTGCTTAACCCAGCCGTCGCCGAGTTCCCAGGTCTTCTTCACCCGCTCGGCGATGGCCGCGGGCCGCTTGCCGGAGGGACCCAGCACCGTCCGAAGCTGGTCGTTGATTGCGTCGGAAAGCACTGGCCCATAAGGCTTATAGGTACGAGCCAGTTTGGTGACCTGCGACCGCAGCCCGGCCAGGTCGGCCTCGGCGGCGCCGTCGATGGCACCGAGGTTCAGCTCGGAACCCAGGTCGACCAGCAATTGGTTACGCCGCGAGGACGCGCCGTCGGTGATGGACTCGATGGAGTCCAGCTCCTCGATCTGGTCGATGCGCATCTTGGCCGACAGCGCGATCAGCGCCAGGGTGGCGTCGGCCGCGTCGAACGGAATGTCGTCGGGTCGTGGGGCGCCCGACGGAGCTGTGGCGGGAGCCGCCGCGACGGCGGGGGCGACATCAGCTGGGGACACACCATCCGACGCGACAGCGTCGGAATCCGCCAACTCCTCCTCGTCATCCGGCTCGGGGTCGGTGTCGGTGGCGAACAGCACGGCGGCATCGCGCTCGGCGTTGAGCACTTCCACTGTGCTGTGCGCATATTCGGGCAGCTTGAGGGTGTTGGTGGCCAGTCCGGCGACCGTCGGAGCAGACTTCACACCGATCTCGACGAACCGCTCCACGCCCAGGCCGCCCGCGGCCTCTTCGGTGAACAGCAGATCCTGGGTCTCGATCCAGCGCACCGGGCTGGCGAACTGCCAAGCCAGCAGCTCGATGAACACCGTGCGCGCCATGTCGAAAGGCCGCTCGGCAAGCCAGGTGTCGTAGTCGGCGAGGATCTCGTCGAGCGGCTCGGCCGGCACCAGGTCACGGATCTCCTGGATGAAGTCGCGATCGAGGCTGAACGGCCGCGGCACCAGGTTCGGGATGTAGCGCCCGACGATCACTTCGGGATCCTTGTCGCGTGGCATGACCCGGTCCAGCGATCGGCGGAAGTCGGCCACGCCGACCCGCAGCACCTCCGAGTGGAACGGCACGTCGATGCCCGGCACCAGGATGAATGACCTTCGGCCGCCGGTGAGTTCGCGGCGCCGCTCGACCTCGGTTTCCAGCTCTTCCAGACCGCGCACCGTGCCGGCGATCGCATACTGCGAGCCGCGCAGGTTGAAGTTCACGATCTGCAGAAACTCCCCGGTGCGCTGCGAGATCTCGTCGACGAACGCGGGCACGTCGGCGTCGGCGAGGTCGATCTGCGACGGCCGGATCGCGGCCAGCCGGTAATTGGAGCGGCCCAGCTCGTCGCGCGGCACGATGTCATGCATGTTTGAGCCGCGCTGAAACACCGTCTCCAGCAACCCTTCCAGCCCGTAGACGTCGCTCACGCAGGCTAGCGCGGTGTATTCGCCGACCGAGTGGCCGCAGGCAATCGCGTCTTCGACGAATGCACCCTGCTCGCGCATTTCGGCGACCTGGGCGGCCGCCACCGTCGCCATGGCGACCTGGGTGAACTGCGTCAGATACAGCACGCCCTCGGGGTGCTGGTAGTGCACGCCGCTGGCGATCAGGCTAGTCGGGTTGTCGCGCACCACGTGCAGGATCGAGAAGCCCAGCGTTCCGCGGGTGTACTTGTCGGCGTCGTCCCACACCTTGCGGGCGGCCTTTGAGCGGGCCCGGACCTCCATGCCCATGCCCTTGTGCTGGATGCCCTGACCGGGAAACGCGTAGACGGTCTTAGGCGCGGCAAGCCGTGCCGTCGCCGACATCACCAGATCGGATCCGATGCGCGCCGCTACTTCCAAAACCTCTGCGCCACGGTCGATTCCGACCCGATCGACGCGGAAGTCCACCTCGTCGCCGGGACGCACCATACCCAGGAATCGCGCCGTCCAGCCGATCAGTCGAGCCGGCGGACGGGCCTGGCCGTCGGTGGCAGTCACCGCATGCTGCGCCGCTGCCGACAACCACATCCCGTGCACGATCGGCGATTCCAGACCGGCCAGCAGTGCGGCGGACCGATCGGTGTGAATCGGGTTGTGATCGCCGGACACCACCGCGAACGGGCGCATGTCGACCGGTGCGGGCAGCCTGACATCCCGCCGGCGGCGCCGCGGGGTGTCGGTGGCGTTTTCCGATACCGCGCCACCGGCCCGGACCGGGTCGGTCAGTTCGGCAGCACCGGTGCGGCCGCGGATTGCGAACCGCTCCTCAAGGGTGGCGAGCACCGTGCGATCCGCCGCGGCGACCGTCACCGAGATCGGGACCACTCGACCGACTTCGGTATCGGTGGCCACCGAAGCTGTTGCGGTAACGGTCAATTCAGCCGGCTCATTGGGCAGGGCGCCGAGCAGGTGGGCAGCATGGTCCAGGTGCACCAGGCTCAGCAAGCCCTCCACGACCGGGACACCAGCGGCGGTGACCGCGGAGCCGATGGCCGCGAAGACCGCGGGCCAGCAGCGACCGACCAAAGCGTCGGGCACGGTGGTCAGGGTGGGTGCCAGCGGCTCGCCGAAGATGGCGGTGACACCGGTGTGGTCGGCCACCCGCTCGGGGTCCCACGGCACGGTCACGGTGACTGTCCCGTTGTGCACCCGGGGCAGTGCGTCCGGACCGTCGGCACCGGCGGCGATGGCCAGCACCGAGCGCATGGCTTCGATCGCGTCTTTGGTGCGGACGACCGGAACGCCGCCGTCAATTGTGCTGGCGGGCAGGCTGAATCGGATGTCGATCCACCTGCCCGCGATCGGCACGCTCAGCACAACCTGGTCGCCGTCGATATGTAGCCGCGCGCCGGTTGATGAGTGGGTGGCTCGTGGCTCTTCGTGTCCGTCGTGCACCTGCCATTCGCGGGGATCAGCGATGCGGTGCACCGGGTTGGTGGCAACGCGGCCGGCCCACAGCACATCCGGTGCGTCCAATACGACGGCCAGCGGCCCATGCACGTCGATGCGACCCTGCCGGCGCGCGGTCACCGGCGTGGGCTGCGCGCCCGTTGACAGCACCTCGTCGATCGCGACCTGCTCGAAGCGGTCCAGCAATTCACCGACCGGCTCGTTCATCCGGGTGATGCCGGCGACCGCCGCGGTGCCGGGAATGATGCACACCTGGTCGGCCTCGTAGCGGGCGTCGTGGGCCTGCCACAGCGAGTCGCTGCGCCACCAGCGCCGGACGTCTTTATCGATGACCGGCACGAAGTTGACCGGCTTGCCCAGCGTCTTGCACAGCGTGACGAAGAACGGCACATCGGCAGGGTGTAATTGCACGGTCTGCGCGTCGGGATAGTGCGTCAGCAGAGTGGAGACGGCCTCGTCAGGGTTTTCCAACAACCGCACGCCGGCTTCATCCGAACTGGCGAACAGCGTCTCGATCGGGCCGTGGTCCTGCGAGTGCAGTCGCGCCTCGGCCCGTTGCAGCATCTGCTCAAACCGGTCGCGCCAGGTGTCGGCCAGCCACGGGCTGCCCGGTGCGGCAGTGTCGGCGGTGCTGTTGCCGTCGCCGATGGTCAGCTCGACATAACGCTGCAGCCACTGCAGGTAGGTCATCTCACCGACGTCGCCGAAGTACGGCTTGGCGGTGTTGGCCATCGCCGCGATGATCTCGTCGCGGCGCCCCGCGACCGCCTCCGCGTCTCCGGCGACCTCGTCGAGCAGGCGCCCGCAACGCGACGCGGAGTTGTCGATCTCGTGGATGTCAGCACCAAGCTGGCTGCGGCTGGAAGCCATGCCGCCCTGGGCTTTTCCGGCGCTGATCCAATGGTCGGTGCCCTGCGTTCCGACCAGCATCCGCTTGACCGACGGCGACGTCGTGGACTCCCGCGTCGCCATCGCCGCGGTGCCGACCAGAATGCCGTCGACGGGCATCAACGGGAAGCCGTACGACTCCGCCCAGCGCCCGGACAGGTATTCGGCCGCCCGCTCGGGAGTGCCGACGCCGCCGCCGACGCAGACCGTGATGTTGGGCCGCGACCGCAATTCCGAATAGGTGGCCAGCAGCAGATCGTCGAGGTCTTCCCAGGAGTGGTGGCCGCCGGCGCGTCCGCCCTCGATGTGCATGATGACCGGTTTGGTCGGCACCTCGGTGGCGATGCGGATGACCGAGCGGATCTGCTCGACGGTGCCCGGTTTGAACACCACGTGGCTTATCCCGATCTCGTTGAGTTCGTCGATCAACTCGACGGCCTCTTCCAGCTCGGGGATGCCTGCGCTGACGATCAGGCCGTCGATCGGCGCACCGGACTGACGGGCCTTCTGTACCAACCGCTTTCCGCCTACCTGCAGCTTCCACAGATACGGGTCGAGGAACAGCGCGTTGAACTGATAGGTCCGGCCGGGCTCGAGCAACCCGGAGAGCTCCGCGATGCGGTCGTCGAAGATCGGTTCGGTGACCTGCCCGCCACCGGCGAGCTCGGCCCAGTGCCCGGCGTTGGCTGCGGCGGCGACGATCTTGGCGTCGACGGTCGTCGGGGTCATGCCGGCCAACAGGATCGGCGATCGGCCGGTCAGCCGGGTGAACTTCGTCGAGAGTTTGACCCTGCCGTCGGGCAAGCTGACCACCGACGGGGCGTAGCTCGACCAGGGACGGGCCACCTCGGGGACGGCGCCGATGGTGAACAGGTTGCGCTGACCGCCGCGGGTTGCCGCGGGCACGATCCCGATGCCCAGCCCGCGGATCACCGGTGCGGTCAGCCGGGTCAGGATGTCGCCGGGGCCCAGGTCGAGGATCCAGCGGGCGCCTGCCTCGTGCACCTTCACGACCTCGTCGACCCAGTCGACCGGCTGGACCAAGATGGCCTCGGCCAATGCGCGGGCCAATCCGACATCGAGTCCGACTTTTTGGGCCCAGTCGCCGACGATGTCGATGCCGTCGGCCAGGCGCGGCGTGTGGAAGCCGACCTCGACCTGCACCGGATCGAAGACCGGCGAAAAGACGTCGCCGCCGCGGATCTTTTTCTTGCGGTCGGCTTCCTCCTTGTCGGAGATCTGCTTGCAGTACAGCTCGAAGCGGGACAGCTGCTCGGGGGTGCCGGTGATGACGACCGAACGGCGTCCGTTGCGGATCGATAAGACGGGCGGCAGCACGGTGCGGACGTCTTGGGAGAAGTCCTCGAGCAGCCGGTAGATGCGCTCAGGGTCGGCGTTGCTGACCGACACCATCGGTGGGCGATCGCCGAGGACGGAGATGCCGCGCCGGCGGGCCACCAGCGTGCCGGCGGCGCCGATCAGCTGCGCCACGGCCAGCAGCTCAATGTCGCGTTCGCCGGCGGCTTTCAGAGCCTCCACGCCCAAAACCCCCTGCGAGTGCCCGACGACGGCCACCGGCGGGGTGGCTTGCAGGTCCATACCTTGGCGCGCGAGGGTGCGGATCGCGGCGATCTGGGTCAGCAGCACGCCCGGCAGCGACACCGCGGCCGACGTGAGGTGTCTGGCGGATGGAACCGGGTCCTCAGCAGCCAATGCACGCACCCAACGCAGCGGCTCAAAGCCGATCGGTCGCACTACGACGAGCTCCTTGGCGACCGGCTCGAGCAGCATGTCGACCTCGCCCACCAGCGTCGCCAGCTCGGATTCGATGCCTGCCGAAGAGACCAGCTCCTCTAGCGTCTCCAACCAGGCGCCACCTTGCCCGCCGAATGCGACCGCATAGGGCTCGCGGGCAGTCAGACGATCGACCAGAGCATGAGTGCCCTGCGTGGCCTCCGCGGTCATCCCGTCGTGGTCAGCGGACACTCGGTGATGCTCGTAGATCGTCACGTGCGTATCTCCCTATAAGCGCTTTTCGCCTTGCGTGTCAGAGCCGCGCCGCTCTGCCGATGTCGTCGAAAACCCGACTGAGCCCCTGTCCAACCGACCGCGTCTCGACTAACCCGGCTTCGGGGGCCTACCGACGGGGCGTCATCGGCTGCAATAAGAGTGTCATAAGAACCAGTGGGTGGTCTGTACGCGAATCGGTTACTGGTGAGTTCTACGCGCGAGTAATGGTGCCCTGGGTAACACTCCGCTCAACCGCCGCCGAGGCCCTGCAGAACAAACCTGCTGGATGTAGGTGGTTACGGTCGAGTAGCAACAACAGCGCAGATCAAGGCAGTATTGTTATGCAATCGTTATCTAAAAAATCTGCGCTGTTGCGGGCGTGCCCGTCAACGCTTGACGACGTGCCGCGCTGTGACGGATGAGAATCGGGCCGCCGAACCGGGCAGCAAAAGTTTGCTGGAAACTTACCCGTGGGTCAGCTCAGTCAGACCCACTGACCGAACTGCGGCTTGCAGATGTTGTTGATGTCGACCCCGACGCCGCCGACGTTGCGCTTGTCGATCTCGACTTGGTGCAGGTTCGCGGCAGGATGGGTGTACCCGCGAGGCGAGCCCCAGTTGTGCTGCCAGAAGTAGGAGCCCAAGCCATCCTGCAGCGCCCAGTCGATCGTTTTGGAGTTGGCGTAAACCCCGGTGCGCTGGTGGCCGATCACCGATTCCCAGGCTCGCAGATAGGGCGCTACCTGCTGCTTGTACTGCTCGTAGGACGGGTCGTCATCGATGGAGGCGTAGATGGGCGCCCCGGCCGGACCCCCGGCGGCGCTGTGCAGCTGCCATCCGCGCCGGGCATGCTCGACGCCCGCGCTTTGACCACCTAGCCAGTCGGCGGAGCTCTGCTTGCCGTACTGGTAGCAAGAGACGATCTTCAGACCGTTCTGGTTGAGGTCGCGGGCTTCGGAGAGCTGCATCGGCTTGCCCAGCATCCAGGACCCGCCGGGCCGGCGATCCGATACATAGCGGATCGAGCCCAGGGCGCCGGCCGCCCTGATCTGGTTGGCGGGAATCACTCCGGCCGCATAGTCCAGCAAGACGCCCAGGCCATCTGCCGCGGCCGGCGTCGCGCACAGCGATCCCGCCGCAACACCGAGGCCGATCAAGGCAGGTGTCGCCGCCGCGAACTTCAGCACGTCGCGCCGAGACATGTGCGCCACGGGTCACAGGATACGACAAATGCACCAATTACCTCATCAACGCCACTGGTCACATCCGTATCGCCTTCTATGGGCCCGCTCCAGCCCGTCCGCCACGCGCCGGTCTGTACGATCCTCCCCATGCCGCTGGTCGATGGTGGGACCGCCGCCGGGTTCCATATCGTTCGACTGCTCGGGTGCGGACAGATCGGTGAGCTCTATCTGGCTGAACACCCGAGGTTGGCGCGCCACGACGCGCTCAAGATCCTGTCGACCGATTTGTCAGCCGACCCGGAGTATCGCTACCGGTTCAAGCAGGAGTCGGGCCGGGCAGCCGCCCTGTGGCACCCGAACATCGTCAGCCTCCATGACCGAGGTGAGTTCGAGGACCGGCTGTGGCTTTCGATGGACTACGTCGACGGCACCGACGCGGCCCAGCTGCTGACCGATAGCTATCCCGAAGGCATGCCGCCAGACATGGTGGTCGAGATCGTCTACGCGATCGCGGACGCCCTCGATTACGCCCATGAACTCGGGCTGGTGCACCGCTACGTCAATCCGAGCAACATTCTGCTCAGCAATTGGGAGTCCCGCAGACGACGGATTTTGCTGACAGGCTTTGGTTTACCTCGGCGCCCCGACGAGATCAACAGTCTGACTCGGGCGGACCTGGCCATTGGCACGGCGAGCTATGCCGCGCCCGAACAGCTGATGGGCGACTCGATCGATGGCCGAACTGACCAATATGCTCTGGCGGGCACCGCGTTTCATCTGTTGACCGGATCGCCGGCGTTTGCGCATATGAACCAGGCCGTCGTGATCAGCAAGCACCTGGACGAACCGCCGCCACGGCCTGGTGATGTCAGACCGGAATTGACCTACTTTGATACGCCATTTGCCCACGCACTCAAGAAGAACCCCACCGAGAGATTCCGGCACTGCCGAGACTTCGCCAAGGCACTTGATTCAAAGGAGGGCCTCGGTCCGTACTCCCCGAGCGCCGGAGCCGCCGCGTTCCTCACGGTGCCGCAGACCAACGGTGCCGGGCCGACCGAGCCGGCTGTATCGCCTCCACTGGCTGCGGCGGTGCCCGCTGCCCCAGCTGCCGAAGTTGTCGATGCCGTCGCCCCGCCAGATGTCTTGCCAGAAGCTGACGTTGGCGATGCTGCCGTCACGCCGGCAGATGTCCTGCCAGCGACTGAAGTCGACGATGCCATCACGCTCGAGGAACCTGACGTACGGAGCGCCGCGACCGATGACAGACGGGACACCCGTATGGCGGCGCGCCGTCGCCGCCGGCTGCAAACGGCTCGGCTCGGGCTCGCCATCCTGACGGTCGCGGCGGGTGGGATTTTCGGCGTCATGGCATTGCGCTCGGCGTCTGAGTCCCGAGACGCGCCAACTGATCTCGATACTCCGTCCTCAGTGACCAGCGTCCCGCGCGCACGCCCTGCCCCGGCGACAGCCCCCTTGCCGCCGCCCGTCGTTATCGCTCCGGCTCCCGTGACGACGACGCCACCACTAGCCACACCGTCGCTGGCAGCGACGACCGCTGCGCCGACGATCTCGTCTTCGCCGCCGCACACGACTCTGTCGCAGACAACCAGCCCACGTTCGCCGCCGACGACGACCTCGACCACCCCCGGTGGCCTGGATACCCGGCCCGCCGTCGGCATGCCCTGCGGCCCCCAGGGCACGGCAGCCACGTCAAACTCGGGCAACCCCGTCATCTGCGTGGACACGCCCGGCGGATCCGCCTGGGAACCCCCGGGTGGGTGATTACGACGCTTCACCACCGCGCCAACGGTGTTACGTGTCGAGAAATGCGGCGACGTCGGCGGTGAATTCGGCGTGATGCTGGAAGAGCAATCCGTGCCCGCTGTCGGGATAGACCTTGAGGCTGGCCTGGGGGATGAGGCCGGCCAATAGGTGGGAGTAGTGCGGCAGGATCATCGGGGCGCTGTCACCGTTGGCGATGAACACGGGTTGGGTGATCGCGCTGACGCGTTGCAGCTTCCCGCGATCGGGAATGCCCCAGTGGCACACGGCGTCGTATTGCGCCAGCCCGGTCGCCCAGGTGGTGGGTGCATCGGCATTGGGTTTGGGTCCAAAGATGCGGCCCAGTGTCTGTTGACCGGCTTGCTGGCTCGCAGCTGAGGCGGTGAAGAACACTTCGAGATAGTCCCCGGTTTGCGGCTCGGGAACGTATCAACGTCAACTCGGTTTCTCACCGACGCCGATGGGTAGGCCGGTCAAAGTAGCCGAGTGGAGCGCAGGGACATGAGAAGGACCCGCGATGCAGGCCGACGGGGAGTTGCTGACGGGTCGGTCCGCTCAGCGGACCGGATTCTTGCTCGGCCAAACTCCCTTGGCGTGCAATCGATCCGTGGACAAGGAGGCACAGCGTGGCGGGCGATGACGTGGTACTCCAGGTTCCAGACCCGTGTGCGAAGGGGGGTTTTTGGAGCGCCATAAGTGCTGCCTCAGCAGAGGCGACTCTTGCCGGTCTGCTCGCCGGCTTGCTCATCGCCGCCGTCGCGGCGCTGATCGTCCAGTGGTACCAGGGAGCAGCTCCCCCCACGATAGCGTTGTTCGGTTCCGGCGTGCCGGCTCTGATGCTTTCCACCTATCTCTTCGTTGTAATCGCCGGAGTGGATTACCCAACAAATACTGACTCGAGTAAGCTTTGCAACCAGTTGTGGAGTCAATGGGTCCTAGCAATCGGTTTGCTTTTCGTGGGTAGCGCTGTCCTCGTCTGCGGGTTAGGGTGGGCGCTCATAAGCTACGCTGATAATCTAGCGGTAGATTTTTGTAAAAAAACAAATATTTCGATTACGACGGTAGAGGATCGTCGCAATTTCTTGCTCCGTCTAAATGCATGGCTTTCAGGCGCAATTATAACCGCGGCGATCACTTTACTTTTAGTCACAAATGTAACTTACTTGAAGGCCATTGACCAAACGAAGACGATAATCTTGAACAGAGAAATATTCGGCGAGAAGTGGTACGTGCTGTTCTTCGTTTTTTTATTTAGTCTGTATTGTATCAGCCGCTCATCGTATGTCGTTTGGATTCGCACACGCGGCGCTGAGCGTGCGAACAAGGCTTCTTGTGCCGCCTATGCCGCCGGTGGTCCACCTGCCGCAACAGATGACGAAGGCATAAAAGCGGTTGCCGCATCGGAGTTTGTCCGCGTGATGTGCGTCGTGCTCAGTGCACTCCTGGCCGCTTATCTGACATCACAAGCTCTAAAAGATGGACAGGTCGGCCCCAAGATGGTCATCTATGTGGTTGTTCTCTACGTTATCGTCCGAGCGACCTATACCCTGATTGTGGTTATCGTCGAACTGGTATTAGCCAAAAAGGACGACACCCCCACTGACAACGATGCTGTCCCATCGGTGAACGCCAAATCGGCAGAGCGCATCCGGGTCAATTACTCCCGCGGAAGGCTTCGCATGACGACATACAGCGTTGTCGTTTTGGCCATATTAGGAACTTTCTTCGTTGCCGCGTTGGCACTGGGACCTTTATCGCAGGATCCGCGGATTATCATCTCGCTCTTCCTCGGCGGCTTTTATCCAGCCACTGTCCTCACTTGGCTTAGCTCTTCAGTCCCCGGCGCCTCCGAAGATGTCAGGAAGCCAAAATGGGAGACGCTGCGTCGGTTGGCGTTTATACCGTGATGCATGATCAAGCACAGGTCTCGCAGCTCGACCGGCGATTTTCAGAGCGAGTTCGAGTTCGACGTGGACGGGTAGGGAGGGGTGGAAACTTGTGGACACGCGGCGCGCACCGGCAGAACGTACCGAAACAGAATTCGAGAAAATGTCAGCCGTCGGCTGAACCCTTCTCGGACAACACCGCGATCAGGTCGTCCAGAACGGTTGCGAGCGCGTCGTTCCTTCCAGAGCGCAGGTCGGTCAACAACCGCAGCGCCTCACGGCGATTGCCCGAGGCCACCAACGGTCGAACTTGATCGACCACTGACGGCAAGTCGCTATCCGCTGGTTCGACGTTCGTCACAGCCGCGGCCAGCACGTCGACCAGCTCCCAATCCCGATATAGCGCCAGTGAGCGTTCGTTGAATGCGAATCCGGTTACCGGTTTGCCTCCGAAGGTTCCCTGATATCGGTAGGGACCTTCCATGTATTCAATCGGCAGGCCATGCGCCGGCGCTGCGACCAATGGCTCTCCCACAAGGTCAAGGTGCATTGCCGGACAAGTGATTCGGTGACGGTCGGGCATATACCGGGCGGCAGCGAGCGGACGCACGAGCGGTCTTATCGCTTCCGGCCATCGTACATAGCTGATTACCGTCACCTCGACGTCTTCGGCGCACTCGGGCGACATGACTGGATCCGGGTAGCTCGTAGTAACACCGGTAAACGGCTGCAGCGCATTGCCGTTCATGCGGTCGAACTGCCGCCAGATGCTCATGTCGACGCCGTTGTCCAGGTTGATCGTGCGCCATTCGTGTGAGCGGGCACGCGGGTCTCCCCCGGTTCCGCCGCCGCCGGCGTATTTGGGAAACCACTGCCGGTCGACATGCCCGGCCGAGCCGTTCACCTGCTCGACTGCATCTCCCCACCGCAGCGTTCCGGTCATCGCCATTCCGGTCTGGAAATAGGAGTACGTGTCGTCTTGACCGAAACAGACGATCTTCCCGTTGTAGGTCGACGCCCCCACCGGTGTCGGTGCGCGCGTGGGTGTTACGACCAGGTCCAGCCGCATGGCCCGGCCGTCGTGGTCCTCGCCCACCAGGCTGACTCGGTAGGTGTAGGGCTGTAATTCTCCGTCGCTGTCGAGGCAGGTGGTCCACGACGCGGTGCCCGCGCTGCTGTTGTAGCTGAGGTCGAGATGGCCGGTGGCCATCGTCAACTTGCGCTGCGCCCCCGGCTTCATGTTGGCCGGTGGCATGTCGTAGTCGGTGTACGTGCCGTAATCGCCGGAGTCGAGATCGAACAGCGCCATGGTGTAGAAGTCGGCGACCACCGTTCCGCCGGGCTGGTTCTTGTTGAAGATCGTCAGAAAAGCAAAGGACCGCCCGGTCTGCGTGGCTTCGAGCTGTCCGGCGATGAACCAGGTGTCGGATTCCTGGTCGGGGTGTTCGCCTTCGGCGGCGGGAAAATCCAGCTGGCTGTCGCCGGGCACCATCCGGAACGGGTAACTGTTCCACTCTTCGTTCATCTCACGCCTCGGGGGTATCGATCGCGTCGTACTTGTCGGCGCCCAGGAACTCACGAACCTTGCCGATGTGGTCATCGGCGCCGAGCTCAAGCGTTTCGGCGGCCAACCCGTAGTCGATGATCGCGACCGCTGCCTGCGCGATGTGTTTGGAAAACGCCCGCTTGGTGGTTTGCAGTGCGCGTGCCGGCTGGGCCGCCAGCCGCGCGGCCAATCGCATGGCCTCGTCCATCAGGGCGTCGGCGGTGGTGACGCGATTGGCCAGGCCCAGGTCGACCGCCAGCTCGGCCGGGATGCGCTCACCGGTGTAGATGTATTCCTTGGCGCGGATGAGGCTGGTCATGTAGGGCCACAGCAACGCCCCGCCGTCGCCGGCGGTCAGCCCGATCGAGACGTGTGGATCGCACAGATAGCTGCGCTCGGACATCAACACCAGATCGCAACACAGTGCCAGTGATGCGCCCAGCCCGATGGCGGGGCCGTTGACCGCGGCCACGACGGGCAGCCGGAAGTTGATCATCGCGTTGAGAATGTCCGACGCCTGCGCGGAGATATCGTACCGCAGGGCAAGGGAGCGGTGCTGGGCCTTGAGGAACGCGAAATCGCCTCCGCCGCTGAAGGTTTTGCCGGCGCCGGTGAGCACCACGCAGCGGGCCCCGGCGTCGCGCTCCAGGTCACGCCATACGTCGAGCAGCTTGTGGTGCAGGGTCGCGTCGATGACATTGTGAGCATCGGGGCGGTTGATCGTGACGATCCGCACGGCGCCGTCCGTTGTCACCCGAAGTTCGTCGCTCACAGTCGCTCCCAGTGGCCTTCACTATTGACCCGAGGCTCACGCCGGGCGCCCTGGCTTTTTTGCTATGTTAGCATCAATAGCGAAGTTGCCGTCGCCTTTTCAGAGGTGGTGCCCACATGACGGAAACCCGTGACCACCGTTGCTACAACCAGCTTTTCATCGGAGGACATTGGCGCGAGCCATCCACCCGGCAACGGATAACGGTCATCTCCCCGCATTCCGAAGAGCCGGTCGGCGACGTCCCCGCCGCAGCCCCGGCCGACGTCGACGCCGCCGTCATCGCCGCGCGACAGGCCTTCGACCACGGCCCGTGGCCCCGGCTGAACCCAAGCGAGCGAATGCGCAAGGTCGAAGAGCTCGCGAAGATCTACTCCGCTCACCTCGACGAGATGGCCGACCTGATCACCGACGAGATGGGCTCGCCGCGCAGTTTCAGCCGGCTCGGCCAAGCGGCGGCCGCGGTGTCGCTGATGCACCTCGCGCTGGCAGTCGCACGCGACTTTCCCTGGGCCGAACGCCGCCAGGGGGTGCTCGGCGAAGTACACCTGCGGCGAGCCCCGGTCGGCGTCGTCGGGGCGATCGTGCCGTGGAACGTGCCGCAATTCCTGATCATGCCCAAGCTCATTCCCGCCCTGATCGCGGGTTGCACCGTCATCGTCAAACCCGCGCCCGAAACACCTTTGGATGCTTTGTGGTTGGCCGAGATGATCGAACAGCTTGACCTTCCCGACGGAGTGGTGTCCGTACTCCCCGGGGGCACGGATGCCGGCGAGGCGCTGGTGCGCCATCCGGGTGTGGACAAGATCGCGTTCACCGGGTCGAGTGCCGTCGGACGCCGGATCGCCGCGCTGTGCGGCGAGCAACTCAAGCGCGTCAGCCTGGAACTCGGCGGCAAGTCCGCGGCGATCATTCTCGACGATGCCGATATCGACAAGACGGTCAAGAGCCTGAAGAGCGCGAGCCTGATGAACAACGGCCAGGCCTGCGTCGCGCAGACGCGCATTCTGGTCAGCGAACGCCGTCACGACGAGGTCGTCGACGCCCTGGCCGACATGATGTCGAATCTTCATGTGGGCGATCCGTCCGATGAGGCGACCGACATCGGACCCCTGGTGGCCCAACGGCAGCAGCATCGGGTGCAGGACTACATCCGGTCCGGGCAAAAAGAGGGCGCCCGGATCGTCCTCGGTGGCGAAGACGCTCCCAGCGGGCGTGGCTGGTACGTGCGGCCGACCCTGTTCGCCGAGGCGACCAATGACATGCGCATCGCGCGGGAGGAGATATTCGGCCCAGTGCTGAGTGTGCTGACCTACCGCGACGAAGACGATGCGATCCGCGTCGCCAACGACAGCGACTATGGCCTGGCCGGGTCGGTGTGGACCGCCGATGTCGCACACGGCCTCGAGGTCGCCGCGGGCGTGCGTGCCGGCACCTACGGCATCAACATGTACACCCTTGACATCGGTAGTCCGTTCGGCGGTTTCAAGCAATCGGGCATCGGCCGCGAGTTCGGCCCGGAGGGCCTGCACGAGTATGTCGAGCTGCAGTCGGTGATCAGCAAAGGGGCGATGCCGCCACTGCCCGAATAGCCGCTACGGCTGCCAACTGGGGTTGCGCCCAAGGCGGGCAAGCAGTTTCGATTGGAACGGCAGCGCGACGCACACCGACATGCGCGCGCCAGTCATTGGGTGGGGCGGGTGGTGAGTGGCGTCCGCGGACATGCATCCCTTCCGAGGAAGGCGGAGCAGGTCTGCGGCATCGCGGCTACCCGGCTGCGCGGCTTGGCCGATCTTGAAGCACGGGTGTTGCGGCGGACAGGATGGCATCGCGATTGCCGTTGAGCGGCGGATAGATTCGCTGGGTGTTGATGCTGCGTTTGGTCACCTTGGCTTGCTGGCCTCGGGCAACGACGTGTCGATCCCATCCTTCCGTGTACACCGCGCCGGCGGGCCCGAGGTCAAGAACCGTGACGTACCACGGGATCTGCAGCGCCAGCATCGGCTCACCCAGTAGATCGCCGACCACGTTATAGCCGGCGTATCGGCCCATAGGTCTGCTGTGCTGACATGACATCACCGACATGCGGTCGTCGTCGACGCACAGTGCTGCGACATCACCTGCTGCGAACACCCCGGGCACCCCCACCACCCGCAGGAACTCGTCGACCGGTAGTCGGCCGAGATGATCACGTTGGACACCGAACTGTGCGGTGAGCGGACTGGCCTGCATGCCCGCACACCAGATAACAGTGCTGGTAGCTATTGTCTCGCCGCTGCTCAGCCTGATTCCACCGGCATCGATTTCGGCTATGTCCACCCCGGTGCGGGTCTCGACGCCGTTGTCGGCCAGCGCTTGCTCGATTACCGGACGTGCGAACTCTCCCATGTCGGAGCCAACGGAAGGATGGCGGTCGATTAGCACCACCCGCGCCGTGCGCCGCGATGCATGCAGGAGGCGGGCGGGCATTTCGCACGCGGTTTCGATACCGGTCAGACCCGCGCCCACCACGACGACGGTGTCGGCAGCCGAGTCGGCAGGACCGTCGGCCAGCGCGGCAAGATGACGGCTCAGCTTCGTCGCGCTGTCAAAGGTGTCGATGTCGAAACCGAATTCGGCCAAGCCCGAGATGTTGGGCTTGACCAGCTCGCTGCCTAGAGCGACGACCAGCCGGTCGTAGTTGTGTAATCCGCCTGAGTAGGTGACGGTGCGGGCGGATGGGTTAATTGCAGTGACGTCTGCGGCGATGTGGCTGACACCGACGGGCCCCAGGATGTCGTCCAGCGGGATGCGGCTCGGCGTTAGATCCGCCTCGTAGTTGCGTACTCGGATGTCGTGGAAAGGCCGCGAACAAATTATTGTCACCCCGATTGTGCCCGTGGCGACATCGAGTTCGTCGAGGCGCCGCGCGGCGCCCAGGGCCGCCCACAGCCCCGCGAATCCCGAACCGAGCACCACTATCTCCTTCGCGCGGTCCGGCGCGGGTTTGTCGGATCCTTCGGGCCAAACGGACTCAGACTTCATCGCAGGTAAGCTCCCTCGCACGGCGGCTGCCAGTCGGGGTTGCGCCCAAGGCGGGCAAGCAGTTTCGATTGCACGTCGGTGTGATCACCCACCGCGGCGGGAGCGTCAAACATCCCGGTAATGCTCAGCGCCTGGGTGTCGCTCGGCAACGCCGCGTAGAACTGCTCACACCACTGGGGATCCAACCGGTAATCCGCACCCACCGCTCGGGCCAGGTCCCAGGTGTGCACCAACACGTCGCGGGTCAGGTTCGGCATCATCGCCCCAGCGTCTCGTCGCGCCGCCGGATTACCCTGTAACTCCGGGATGTCAACTATTCGGTCGAGCAAGCGCCGACCGGGCTCGAACGCCTTCTCCAACTGGCTGTAAGTCAGCTCCCACCGCATCTGCGGGTCGTCGCGCGGGCGATTCGGCTTGAGCCCCAACGGTCGCAGCAGCAGCACATCGTGAAAACCGATGACGTGTTCGAGCACTCCCCTGGCATCCCACGCGTCGCACGGCGAACGACGATCCCATTTTCCGTTCGCCGCGTGCACCGCCTCGCCGAATCTTCGGCACACCGCCAGATGTCGTTCGCCCAGGCCCTCGGCCATCGCCATTACCCGGGTAGTTCCAGGGTGAGCTCGACCGGACAGCACAGCTCGCCGCGTTGGTTGGTCACCTCGATCTGCAGGTCGACCAGGTAGCGCGGCGGCTCGACGGCAGTGTCGCAACGCTTGGCCACGACGCGGCCTCGGCCGACCATCGTGTCGCCGGCGTAGATCGAGCCGGCCAGCCTCATCTTCCGGCGCACTACCCGGCTTTTCGGGCCGGCCCAATCGGTCGCGATGCGGTCGGCGAAACCGGCGAGGTGCATGGTGTTGACGAAAATCGTTGGATGGCCCTGACTTTCGGCGTAGGTAGGGTCGAAGTGACCAGGGAAGTAATCCCATGTCGAGCCGGAGTTCATCACCACCCTCTGGTAGCTGATCTCGTCGCGTACTTCGGGTAGGTCCACTGGGACGGCGATCCGATCCCAGGTGATAGTCATGAAGGCGTCCCAGGAGTGAAGCGAAACAGGGTATTCCGGTTGGTGGCCACCACCGCACCGTCTTGGCGGGTAAAGGTGTCCAACGTCTCGACGAAATGGCCGACTCCGAGCCGGGTTCGTTTCTCCGGTGAGACCGACACTAATTTCTCGACGACGGTCAGCCGGTCACCCTCGACGATAGGCAGCGGAAATTCGGCTTCGTTCGCGGCATTGATGAACATGGTGCCGGGCAACGGCACCCGGAGGGCGATCGCCGACACGGGCGGTTGCCCGGCCGGCTCCCACGGCGGCGGCGTCAGCCACCCCATCAGTAGCCCCGGCGGCGCGAGCACCCCTCCCCAGGTACTCGTGGCGAATTCGGCATCCCAATAGGACGGATTGCCGTCACGGACCGTGGCGGCGAACATCTGGATCCGCGCCGCACTGACCACCGTCCCCGCAGTCCGTGGTTCGGTTGCCACACCGACCATCTGTAGGGCGTCGTCATAGGTACCGAATGCCAACCGGTAGCTGATGGGTGGTGTCACCAAGGATCCGTTTCCGTCACACCGTGAGCGAATGCCCGTTCGATACCGAATCCCATTCGAGCTCGCGGGAAGTGAAGTACCAACCACCACGTTCGTAGACGAGCTGATCCCGGTAGCTTCCGGTGGCACGCAGGCTGGTGCTGCCATCCTGACCGACGCCGAAAAGCACTGCGATGCAACGCTGTGTCGCATTGACACCGTCTACGGTGATTTCGTGATCGACGGTGACCAACCGCCCGTTGCCGCCGTCGAAAGCCGCAGCCAAATCGGTGAATTCCTGACCGTTACGGGTGAAACGGGCGCCGGAGTGCCGGAATGTCGTGATCCAGCCGGTACGGTCGCCTTCGGAATAGCTTCGGTTGTGCCGTGCGGTCAGATTCAGGATGGCATCGTGTCCTGCCGCACCATCGAGTACGTACTGCTGCTGGTAGGTCATAGCCATCTGTTTTCTCCCTGTCTCACCGGCTGACGATGTATCCGTGACTTTCTCGGTCCCACGCGCCTTGCCCCACACCGCGACTGCGAAGAATATCCTTGCGGACCCGGCCAATGATGGTCTTCGGCAGCTCGTCGACGACCTCCACGTACCGCGGCACGCAGAAGTACGGCATCCGGGCACTGCAGAAGTCCAGCAGCTCCGGGTAATCCAGCGCAGAGTCCGGTCGCACCGCGACGACCAACAGGATGTCGTCCTCACCAAGGTCGCTGGGCACACCGACCGCCGCGGCTTCGAGTACCGCCGGATGACCCATCACCACGGTCTCGACTTCGACCGACGAAATGTTCTCGCCGCGACGGCGCAACGAATCCTTCACCCGATCCACATAGGTCAGGTTCTGGTCGCCGTCCAGCACGCCGAGGTCCCCGGTGCGAAACCACGGCGGGTGCCGGTCGACACCACCTTCACCGTTCACGTAGCCCTCGCTCATGACGTGCGGGTAGCGCGGCCAGCACGTGATCTCCCCCACCGACCCGTCCGGAAGCGGCGCGCCGTACTGGTCGACGATCCGCACCTCGAAACTGGGGTTGGGCCGGCCCGACGTCCCCGGCACACCATCGTCGGCAACGCCTTTGACCGCGATCGGAAACGCCTCAGTCGACCCGTACATGGTGACGATCCGGCAGCCGTAACGCTTCTCGATGTCGCGATACATCGCGGCGTCGATCGGCGCCGCCGAGATGAACCGCAGCGGCAACTGCGCATCGCGTGGATCGGGTGGCTGATTCCACAACATCGAGACCATCGCGCCGGCGCCGGCGAATCCGACGGCGCCGCACGCGCGCACCTCGTCCCACACCGTCCCCGGGTGAAACGCGGGCGCCAGCACGGTTGTCCCGCCGACGAGTATCGGCGCCAGCACTGACGGCGCCGCGCTGAGATGGAACAACGGCATCGCGGTCCACAGCGCCTCGCCGGGGCCGAACTCCCAGGCCGACGCGACCGTCGCCGCCGTGGTGAACAGGTAATGCCAGGTGGTGGCAACCGCTTTCGATGCTCCGGTGGTGCCCGATGTAAAGAACAGCGACCCGATATCCGCGATGTCGCCGACATAGTCGCCCACGGTGGCCGCAGCCCCGCGACTCAGCGCTTCGTCGGGCGGATCGCCTTGTACTACAACGCTGCTCAGCTCGGGTAATTGTTCAGCCACCTCGGCGACCCGGGACCGCCGTTCGGTGTCGGCGATGACCGCCTTCGCCCGCGACAATCGAAGCGCGTGCAGCAGGAAGTCGCCCTTGTTGGCTGCGTTGACGGCGGCGGTTACCGCGCCGATGCGGCCCGCGCCCAACCAGTAGTAAACCCATTCCGGACATGTGGCGGTGAACAACGCGACGCAGTCGCCCGGCCCGATACCCAAGTCCAGCAGGGCGTTAGCCGCCGCGCAGGACCGGCGCCGCATCTGCTCGAAGGTTATGTCGCTGCCGGAAATCGACATCATCACCCGGTCGGGAAACTGCTCGGCCCGCCGATCGAGCACCGCCGCGACACTGAATCGCTCGACACCGAAATCAGCCGGGCCGAGTGGCTTTCCGCCGCAAGGAGGTGCCGGCCCGACCGGCACGTGGGACATCAGGCTCCCTATCGGGCCTGGGCGGCCGCCGGGTCAGGCTCACCTTCGGGGGTGTAGCCGAAGTCGTCCCGCGAGGCCTGTTCGCCCGGGTAGAACCGATGCGCCCAGCGACGAAGAGCCGCGTAGTCGTGTGCTTCTTCGGGTGCGAGGTTCGGCTTCTCCAGGTACTTCATGTTCTCCCAGGTGAAGAAGTCCTGCTTGATGACCTCTTGCTGGAGTGCCAGGAACTTAGCGGCACGGCCGGTGGGCGCGTCGCCGCTGTCGCCGGGCTCGCGAACTGAAGCCTGGGTATAGAAGTAGTCGGTGTAGTCCTCGTCGACCGGAGTCTGCCCGGTTACCTGAACTGTGGCGACCAACTCGCTGGGGAAGCGAACGATGCCCAACCCGAGCGAGTAGTTGTCGTAGATGATCTTGGCGTCGACCGGGCCGTTCGGGGTCAGCCAGGTCTGTGCCCGCCCGCCACCGAAGTGGGCGTTGACCGTGGCGTGCAGGTGATAGCCGGACACCTCGAATGACGCGGTGGTGGCGGGGTTGGCGGCCTTGTGCACGTATTGCACGTGATACGGGTCGGCGGCGTTTTCGATGATCATCTGCGCGTGCACCTTGACGCGGTTGACCATCCTGGTGTGCGGATGGAGCGGGTAGTACTCGTCGGTCTCCAACTCGGCCAGCACCGGTGGTTGCCAGTACGGCGCCCGGACGTGCCGCTCGTGCCACACCAGGATGAAGCCATACCACTCCGTGCTGTGGTAGGTGCGGACGCGGACGTTGTTTTTACAGCCGATCTTGCTGTACGGGATCAGCGCATTCGTGCCGTTCCCGCGCCAACGCCACCCGTGCCAGGGGCAGACGATGTTCTCCCCCTCCACCGTGCCGCCGACACCCATGTTGGCGCCCAGGTGCTGACAGTAAGCGTCCAGCACGTTGAGCTGGCCGGACTCGGTGCGAAACAGCACCATCTCCTCGCCGAAGTAGTGCACCCGCTTGACCTCGCCGGCCGCCAGGTCTGAGGCAAAACCGACGATGAACCATCCCGTCGGAAATCGGTACGGCGACAGGCTGATGCCGCTCGCCCCGAACTCTCGTTCGGACGGATCTATGGAGGAGTCCGAAACCGTGTCCGTCACTGCTCTCTCCGTTCACGCACAGCCGAGTAGCACGCGGCCGCGCTTTATGCTCGCCGCGCGTGGACTACTCCCGTCTATTTTTACTATCTTAGGCATTGAACGTCAACGCGCGACGCCGGCCGGCGGTAATGTTGGGCCAGGCGTCCGAGTGAATCGAGGTTGCGGGTGACGGCTGCGGCAGTCGATCTGTCCGACTTTGCATTGTGGCGCAACGGCTTTCCTGACGAGCTGTTCGCCGAGCTACGGCGCACCAGACCGCTGTTCCACCATGGGCTGACGCCGGGTGTCGCCAAAACCGTCAAGCGGGATTTCTGGATGACCACCAAACACCGGCACGCCGTGCGCCTGCACCGCGACGCCGAATCGTTCACCGCCGGCGACGGCCCCCTCATCCAGCCCGCCAACCTGTTCGCGTCCTATCCGACCATCATCACGCTGGACCCGCCGGAGCAGAGCAAGCACCGAAAACTCATCTCGAGTGCATTCACGCCGCGCGCCATCGCCAAGCTCGAAGACGGCATCCGGGCCCGCGCATCGCGAATGATCGATGACCTGCTCGCTCGCGGCAGCGGAGACTGGATTGCCGACGTCGCCGACGCGCTGCCGATGACCGTCATCGGCGACATCATCGGCATCCCGGAAGAGGATCGGCCGCGCATCTTCGACGGCTTCGACCGCATCCTCAAGGCCCAGGCAGATGGCGGCCGTCCACTCGACGCCGAGCTCTTCGCCACGATTTTCGGCTACGCCATGCAGCTCACCGCCGAGAAGCGACGCAATCCTGCCGACGACATCTGGAGCACGATCGCATCCGGGGTCATCACCGGTGAAGACGGTAAGCAGTTCCGTTTGGCCGCCAACGAACTCGAGTTCTTCTTCTTCGTGCTGGCGTTCGCCGGCAGCGACACCACCAAGAACGCCCTGGCTATCGGGTTGCAGGCGTTCGTCGCGAATCCGGAGCAGATTGAGCGGTATCGCGAAGACGACTCCGTGCGGTCCAGCGCCGTCGAGGAGGTGCTGCGCTGGGCTTCACCGGTGGCGTACTGGACCCGCACCACCAAGGTCGACATCGAGATGGATGGCCAGCACATCCCCAAGGGCGAGCGGGTGGTGTCGATGCTGCGTTCGGCGAATCGCGACGAGGAGGTTTTCGAATCGCCATTCACGTTCGACATCGCTCGTCAGCCCAATCCGCATGTCGCATTCGGCGGCGGTGGTGCCCACCATTGTCTGGGTGCGATGCTGGCGCGCGCCGAGATCCGGGCGGTGCTGGACGAACTGCTGCTGCGTTGCGACGGCATTACCCTCGGTCCGGCCGAAGTGGCCTACCCGAACCTGACCACCAACATGTCGATCTACGACGAGATGGCCATATCGCTGACCGAGAGGTGAACGGTTCAGTCGGCGATTCGCAACGCGGCCTTCGGGCACTGGTCGACCGCCGCGCGCACGTCTATCTCCAAGTGCTCCGGGACCTCACCCTCTGCGACGTGCACCACGTCAGCTTTCCCGATCTCGAATATGTCCGGCGCCAATGATTCGCAGAATCCGTTTGCCTCACATAATGTCTCGTCAACGATCACTCGCATCGACTGCTCCCTTCTCAAGTCGTCATAGACCCTTGGGCCGGGTGCCGATCACCCCGGCTGACGCCAACCGCGCGAGATCGTCATCTGTGAGCCCGCACAGATCGCGCAGTACTTCGTCATTGTGCTCGCCGAGCCTCGGCGGCGGACGCATAAGCCAATTGCGCCGACCGTCGAGCGGGGCGAATGGCGGCCGCGGATAGCGACCCGGGCCGGTACGCGGATGCTCGAGCGGCTCGAGGAACCGACGGTCATTGAGTTGCGGGTTCTCGGTCACCAGCGACGGCGACACCACCGGCGCGGCGGGAATGCCCGCGCCGGCAAGGCTTTCCACTACGCTGCACAGATCCTGGCCGACAAACCAGTCGCGCAGTCGACGGTCGATATCGTCGGCCCCTTCTTGCCGTCCGGCGACGCTGCCAAAGCGGTCGTCGTTGGTCCACGGCGGCCGTCCCATCAGGTGAACCAGCGCACGCCACTGCTCGTCGGTGCACACGGTGACGGCGATCCAATCGTCGTCACCCACGCAACGGTAGAGATTCTGGACGGCCGCACCATGTCCACGGTTACCACGGCGGCTCAGCGTGACGCCGAACACCTCGGCTTCCATCGGCTGAATTGCGGTGGCGTTCAACACCGTTTCGATCATCGGCAGTTCGACGAGCTGGCCCTGTCCGGTGCGCTCGGCGAAGTTCAGCGCAGCCAGCACCGCGAACGCGGCGTGGACACCGGCCAGCGGATCGCACGCTCCCCTGGGCGGGACAGGCGGACCGTCGGGCAAACCGGTCACCCAGGCCAGCCCGGCGATTTGCTCCATGGTGGGCGCAAAACCGACCCGGTCGCGCCACGGACCGTCCAGCCCGAACGCCGGCATCCGGGCCATCACCAGCCGGGGGTTGACCGCCAGTAAGGCGTCCGCGGTGAGCCCGAAGTGGTCCATCACTCGCGCGGAGAAATTCTCTATCACCACGTCGGCGTCGGCGACCAAGCGACTGAACAGCCGACGACCTTCGTCGGACCCCAAATCCAAAGTTACCGAACGCTTGTTGGTGTTCATGGCATGGAACACCCAGCCGTACTCCCACCAGTCGTCGACATCCTTGCGCATGCCGCCCGAGTACCGGATGCCATCGGGACGCTGGATCGACTCCACCTTGATGACGTCGGCGCCGAACGCGGCGAGCAAATGAGTCGCGGCGGGCCCGGCCCAGAACGCGGTCAGGTCGACGACCCGAAGGCCCTCGAGCGGCAGCCGGGGCTCTGCTAACCGCACGTCGTGCTCACGCGTTGGCCAAGGCCTGGTGTCGTTGGCCTCGCCGAGCGCAGGCGCCTCGCGCAGCGACGCGGGCCGGCAGCGTGACATCAGCCACGGAGTGCGGGGCTGGTGAAAGCCCGCCGGGTTGCGGACGAACACCCCGCGTCCGGTCGCATAGGCCGTGTCGCGGATCGTGGCACCGTTGCCCAACGCCGCGATCGGCAGCCGGAACAGCTGCCCGAGTTCGACAACTTCCTCGACGGTGCGTTCGGCCAGCCAGGGACGGATCCGGTCCCGGATGAAGTCGCGGTATTCCCATCGGCCGATCTGAAAACTCAGTTGGGGAATCTCGATGAGCTCTTGGCAGTCCACCATCGCCGCGAAATCGAGCCATTGCTGGCCGGTGACCATGGTGATCCCGATGTAGCCGTCCTTGGCCGCCTCGATCGACGGCACTTCGACCGTGCGCGATACCGGCGGCGCCTGCAACAGCTGGGAGTGCAGCCATTCGCCACTTTGCATCAGCGTGATCGCTTCCAGCATGGACAAATCCAGATGTTCGCCGCGGCCGCCACGCTCGACGCGGCGGCGCAGTGCCATCGCGCCAAATGCGGCGGACGCCCCGCCCATGTACTCCCCCAGGTCACCACCGATCGCGATCGGTGGTCCGGCCGGATCGCCGCGGAAACCGGTTAAGCCCGACCACGCCTCCAGCGTGAATTCGCTGGCGGCACGGTCGGCATACGGACCGGTCCAGCCGAAGTCGGAGATCGTGACGACGACCGTCTGCGGGTTATCAGCCAGCAACCGCTGCGGGTCGACACCCAGCGCGGCCGCCTGCGGCCGCGTGGTCGTCACGACGACGATATCGGCGCCGGCAAGCTCGTCGTGGAAACGCTGGTCGGAGCGCGAGCCCGCAGCCGACCAGGTCAGGCTGCGCTTGCCGGCATTGAGGTAGCCGAACAGGGGTGAGTCCGTCCCGTCCGGGATCGCCGAGCAGCTGGCACTGAACCGCCGCAACGGATCCCCTTGCGGCGGTTCGATTTTCCTGACCTCAGCGCCCGCGTCGACCAACAGCTTTCCGCAGTAACTGCCGGCGATCCGATCGCTGATCTCGACAACACGGACGTCGTCCAGCGGTGTCGGTCGGCTGTCCTGCTCGCTGCTCAACCTGTATCCGTCTACATCGTCGGGTTGTTGTCTATGCCATCTTAGTAACTTTGCCGATCATTGGTTCGATTGAAGTTGAACCGGCCACTTGACCAGCGCGGCTATTATGCCATTACTGCTAAGATTGCAGTCAATGGAGTTCGCGGGTGCAGCGGCCGTGGCTCTGTCCGGTCGTCCCGCTGCTGGAATCGTATGACTGCGCTGGGAATTGGCCCCGAGGCCCGACGCCGTTTGTCGGCGCCGAGGATCGCCGAGATCGTCGCCGACGAGTTGCGGCGCCAGATCATCGACGGCGAGTTGGCCGACGGCGATTTGCTGCCGCGCCAGGAAGTGCTCGTCGAGCAGTTCAACGTCAGCCTTGTGTCGCTGCGGGAGGCGCTGCGGATCCTGGAGACCGAAGGGCTGGTATCGGTTCGGCGCGGCAACCGGGGCGGTGCGGTTGTACACGCTCCGGCGAAGACCAGCGCCGCCTACATGCTCGGTCTGCTGTTGCAAAGTGAGTCGGTTGTGGTCGCCGATCTGGGGACGGCGTTGCTGGAACTGGAACCCGCCTGTGCGGCTTTGGCCGCCCAACGGCCCGACCGCGCTGACACCATCGTGCCTGAGCTCAAAGAAGTCAACGACGCGATGGAAACGCATCTGGAGGACGGACCCGAATTCACCGAAATCGGCCGCAAATTCCACGATCTCATCGTGCGTGGCTGCGGCAACCGCACGATCATCGCCGTCGTGGGCACCCTGGAGACGCTGTGGACCAGCCATGAACAGCACTGGGCCGACGAAAGCGCAGCAAAGGGCACCTACCCGTCGCTGTCGAAGCGTCGGGCCGTGCTCAACACGCATGTGAAGCTGGCCGAGATGATCGAGGCCGGTGACGTCGACCGGGCGCGTCGCATCGCCGCCCGGCATCTTTCCGACACGCAGAGCCACGTGTTGGCCGCAGGCCCCGACCAACGGATCTATGCGTTGTCGCCGCAGGCACTGTCCCGCCCGCGGGACAACCGCCATCTGTAGATCGCGGCAAGCGTGAGAACCGCACTGGTCACCGGTGGCAGCGGCGGGATCGGCAAGGCCTGCGCACGCAAACTGTGCGAACTGGGTTACGACGTCGTGCTGTCCGCGCGACGGGTGGACCCGCTGCGCGCGGCCGCCGACGAGATCGGAGCGCGCTACATCGCCGCCGATGCCGCTGACGCGAAAGGCTTCGCGCAAGCGATCAGCCCCCTGGAGACAATCGATTTGGTCGTGCACGCCGCCGGAACGCTGGGCGGAACCTACGCCCGCAAGCAAACATTCGAGCAATGGCGGGCGATCATTTCGGCGAACCTGGACTCCTGCTTCGTGGTGACGGCGGCCGTGCTGCCGCGGATGCGTGCCGGATCCCGGCTGGTATTCATCTCGTCTTCCGCGGCGCACGAGCCGATGATGGCGCGGACCGCCTACTCGGCGTCCAAGGCGGGGATGAACGCATTCGCCCGCGCGCTGGCCCTTGAGGTCGACCGCGACGGCATCGCTGTCCATATCGTGACGCCGGGACCGGTGGAAACCGAGATGCTGCAAGATGTTCCGTTCGAGATGTACGCGATCCAGGTGTCCGACGTCGCCGAGGCCGTGGCGTGGCTGGACACCGTGGACCCGTCCGTGGACCTGCCGGAGATCCGGCTCAACGCGGTGCGGCGCGGACCCTTTGCCCGCGAACCCGTTGTGCCCACCGAGGCTCGGCGGCGGGCCGCACAGCAGCGATGACCGAGCGCACGGGAAGACTCGATCATCCCTTGATCACCGTTTCGCCGAACTCGTGTAGCGATTCCGGGGCGGCGAAATCGGCGAACCAGACATAGAACCGCTCGACGCCCTGGGCGGACAGGCCGGCGAAATGTCCGGACAATTCCTCGGCGTCGCCGCACACCAGGCCCGAACCGAGATTTCCGAACCGCCGGGTGCTCATATCCCGCACGGCATTGGGGTCGCTGTCTTTGCGAACGAAGCCCACCATTTGCTGAACCGACACCCGAGCGGACCCGGTTGCCGGCGCCAACTTCGCCAACTTATCGAGGTGGTTGGCCGGAATATTCCACCAATCCGCGTATCTGCGAACAAGTTCCATCATCCGGCGCCCGGTTCCGCCGAGGATCAGCGGTATCGGATGCTCGGGAATTGGGAATTGCCTGCGCTCCGGGGCCTCGTCACGCCCCCAGTACTGCATGATCAAGCCCAGATGACGCTCGAGCTGCTCCACTCTGGCCACCGGATCTTCTTGGCCGACATCGAATCTGGCGAATTCAGCGGGCCACGAGCCGGAGCCGAGGCCGAGTTCGAACCGGCCGTCGGAAGCCTCCGACAAGGTGACAGCCTGCTTGGCCAGCACCGCCGGATGGCGAAACGCATCGCAGAGCACCAGATGACCGATCCGCAACCGCTCCGTCTTCGCGGCCACCCAGGTGGCGACCCCCATTGCCTCCCAGATCTTTTCGTCCCGCAATCCGGGCGCCTCGAGGTGGTCGATGAATGCGAGCCCGCTGAACCCGCTGGCCTCAGCGACCCGCGCTCGCTGCACGATGTCGGCGACGGCCACTCTCACTTGCGGCAGGAACAGGTACCACTCGACCATAAAGCGTGTCGATTTACTCCCGAGGGGTTTTTCGACACCGCCCTTCTCGGGCGTCGTCGGTTCAGACTGCGGGTGCAGCATGAACGTCGGTTCCCACGTCTTCCGGGCTGGTTTCACCGACACTCGCAGAGTGTCGGTCAGCGCCATCCCGTCGGCGGGCATTGTTGGCCCGGCCTCCATGCTTGGGGGTCCGGGGTTCGGGGTTAGCTCTATGATCTTCAGCCCACTTAGCGAGGTTCGCCGCAGCATTGAGATCGCGGTCACCAACATATCCGCATTCGCAGGTAAACACTCGGTCCGCGAGTGTCAGGTTGCGATTGCGGGTTCGGCATCGTGAGCAGATTTGACTTGACGGGTACCAGCGGTCCACCGTTACGACTGTGCCATAGCGCCAGTCGGATTTGTAACGCACGAGCCGTGCGAACTGTGCCCAGCCAGCGTCGCTAATCGGTTGCGCGAGCCGGTGGTTTGCCAGCATTCCGGCCACGTTGAGGTCTTCAAGGACGAGCCGGTCGTGGGTCTTGACCACCTCGTTGGACACCTGATGCAGGAAGTGCTGGCGAATGTTGCGGACATGGTTGTGATGACGAGCCAGCCGGGCAGTGGCCTGGCGACAGTTGCGTGATCCTTTCTTCTTGCGGGACAAAGATTTCGAGAGATAACGCTGCTTTCGCATCCCAACGGCCAGCGCTTTGGGCGCATCATCGAAGCGGCCGACTTCACGACCATCGCTAGTAGCGGCGACGAGGAACGCGGACAGGCCCCGGTCGAGACCTACCCAGCCGCCACTATTTCCGTTGAGCCGGGCGGGATGCCGCTGCGCAGGGTGCAGATCTGCGGCCTCGACGTTCAGGCAGACCCACCAATGTCCAGCATGGTGGCTGATTGATGCGAACAGAATCTTCGCGCGACCCTTGGTGAGCAAACGTCGCAGGCGGCGTGTGTCGTCACGCAACCTGACCGAGCCAATGCCGGGTAGCGTCACCGAGCGCGTGTGGCTCTCGCCAACGCGGATCGCTGGCTTTCCATTGCGTGCGCATTTGTTGCGCAAACGAAATGATGGCATCGTCTCCGTCTTCTGCTTGAACCGAGGGAATCCCGCCCGGCGACCCCTTCGCTTGCCTGATCGCGAGTCAGACCAAGCGGTCAATGCCCGGCTGCAGTCGACAGCAGCCTCTTCAAACACCTGCTGGCACACTTGGGTACGCCATGCCAGCCCCGTCACCTCGATCTCCACGACACCGCGGGCACCTACGGCGAACAATCGACCGGCGTCGGCGGTCTTCTTCCACGCGTTAAACGCATTTATCAGATCGAACCCCGTCCATGGCACCTCAACGGCCAACGCCGTCCGACGTTGGGTGAGCGCTGTTTTCACCATCCGCAGGCACTGGTTGTACGCGAACCGGGCCGCCCCTGCATGCCGAGACAACACAGTCTCCTGCTCAACAGTCGGGTCCAGGCAGAACTTGAACGTAGTGTGACGGGACATCTTCCACGCAGTCTTGCACGCTGCACCGACATCGCTAACGCCATCGGTGCCACGCCGCGATGCGCAAGCCCATCACCGTGATCAGTGGAGCCCCACGCCTCGGGCAGCATGCCGTCGGAGCGATTGACGTCTGTCGCGCTAGTTTACTATTTTTATTATGTTAGGGGCCTTATGGACGTCGGATTGAATTCCGGTCAGCTGGCGCTGCGTGACAGCGTGCGTGACGTCTTGCGCGCGGAATGCCCGCCCGGAGTCGCCCGGCAAGCGATGACCGATCCGGAACGCTGGCGAACCGTGTGGAAGACGGTGGTCAAGCTCGGCTGGACCGAACTCGCCGTGCCAGGCAACGGCGGTGATGGCTCCTTCGGCCGCGTCGACCTCGCTGTCGTTCTCGAGGAGTGCGGGGCGGCGATCGCCCCCATCCCACTGCTGTCCAGCATCGGTCTGGCCGCGGGTGTCCTGCGTGTCGTCGGCCCCGCGGCTAACGACGTGCTGGGTACCATCGGCGGCGGTGTGGTGGCCGCGCTGGCCGCCCACCCGCCCGGGTGTCGGCTGCCGGGTGTGCCGATGACCCTGCAGAGCGGACGCCTGCACGGGCGTGCGGTCGCAGTGGCCGGCCTGCCCCGGGCGGAGCTGATCGTCACCTTGGCCTCCTCACCCGACGGGCCGGTCGCCGCAGTCGTCCGCGTCGGCGACGGGGTGGCCGTGCGAGCCGTGGAGTGCACTGACCCCGCGCAGCCGGTCGCCGACGTCGAGATCGACACCGAACCCGTCGTCACTGCGCCGGTCGATGTGGAATCGGCGCTGGCGACACCGTTGCTCGCCGCGGCCGCCGATCTGGTCGGCGTGGCCGACGCCGCGCTGGCCCGCTCAGTCGAGCATGCGAAATCACGCCACCAGTTCGGCAAGCCGATCGGCGCCTTCCAGGGAATCAAACACGCGTTGGCCGACAACTACGTTGCCTTGGAGCGCGCCCGCAGTCTCACTTACGCGGCGGCGGCGCGCCTCGACGATCCCGCGACGTCGCCTTCGGCCGGCTGGACCGCCGCGGCGCTGGCCAAGGCGGCGGCAGCGGAGGCGGCGGTCGGTTGCGCGCGTACCGGGGTTCAGGTGCATGGCGCTTTGGGCCAGACCTGGGAGCACGACATGCACTTGTATCTGCGCCATGCGTGGCAAGGTGCTTCGACGTTGGGCGACAGCCGCGCGCTTTACCACGCAGTGGGACGCCGCGTCGCCGGAGGTGCCGGATGACCCGCGTCCAGAGCGATGCGTCCTCCGAGGTGGTCGCCGAGTTTGCCGCGTGGTTGACGGAATTTCTGCCGCACGACTACTACGACCGCTACCGCGAGTACCGCTGGGATCTCGATCTTCGGCGTGACCATCAACGCGCCGCGTTCGAGGCCGGGTGGTTGCAGCCGACCTGGCCACGCGAGCACGGCGGTCGATCGTTGGGCTTGGCCGACGCGATGGAGATCCGGCTGGAAGCTGCGATGCGATCGGCACCCAAGCTGCCCAACATCGCCGGCCCCAACGTTGCGGCGCCGGCGATTCGCCAGTTCGGCACCACCGGGCAGATCGACCGCCTGCTGGTTCCGCTGCTGCGCGGCGACGAGTGGTGGGCGCTGGGCATGTCGGAGCCGGAAGCGGGATCCGATTTCGCCGGGCTGCGCACCCGCGCCCAGCGCGACGGCGACGTATTCCGGGTCAAGGGCAGGAAGATCTGGACCACCCAGGCGCACCTGTCACGGTGGTGCACGCTGTACGCCCGCACCGACCCCGAAGCACCCAAACACCGCGGCATCTCCTGCCTGATCCTCGATCTCGAATCTCCCGGGGTGACCATCGAACCCATTCGGATGGCCTCGATCTCCGACGAGACGTTCTGTGAAGTCCTTCTCGACGATGTCGAGGTGCCGGTGGCCAACCTGCTCGGACCCTGCAACAGCGGATGGCAGGTCGCATTGTCGTCGCTGAACCATGAGCGCCAAATGATTTGGATCATGAATTGGGTTGAGATCCAGCGTGGACTCGATTCCGTTCGGGGATCCGAGACCGCGCACGATGACTATGCCTCGGGTGAAGTGTTCACCGAGCTGGGCTCACTGGTCGCCGACGCCGAAGCGCTGCGGGCCACCGGGTACCGCTCGCTGTACAACGAACTCGCCGGCCGGCCGAGCCCAGAAGCCGTTATTCTCAAGCTCCTCGGTTCGCTGACACTGCAGCGGGTTTGGGAGCTCGCCGCCGCGGCTGCCGGGCCCAGTTCGATCGACGATTCCGACCTGCTCTTCGAACGTCAGGATGCGTTGGCGGCGACGATCTACGGCGGGACATCCGAGATCCAACGCAACATCATCGCCGAGCGGTTGCTCGGACTGCCGAAGGGATGACGATGTGTTCGCTGGACGTGCGGGTGACGAGGAGCGCTTGGAAGTGCACATGAGTGTCGATGTCGTGCAGGTGGTCGCCGAGGTTGGTCCGGGTCTAACTGAGACGCGACCGAAGTTGCCGCGGGTCGTGTCGGACCCTTGTGCCACGGTGATTGCTATGGCGCATCGGTTATCGCGGTTCGAGATTCCGGACGGCTGGGTAGCGCAAGCGTACCGGTTCGCGCTCGACCCCACGCCTAGGCAGATCGAAGCGTTGCTATCGCATGCGGGCGGTGCCCGATTCGCCTACAACACGATGCTCGCGGCGGTGAAGGCCAACCTGGATCAACGCGCAGCAGAACGCTCGTACGGGATCGCCGAGGTCGGACTGACGCCTTGCATGGGTTGGTCGTTCCAGTCGCTGCGCAACGACTGGAACCGCCGCAAACACACTGCCGCAGTTCGCAACGATGGCACGCCGTGGTGGCCGAACAACTCCAAAGAGGTATATAGCAATGCTTGCCGAGCGCTGGCCGAAGCATTGTCCAACTGGGGCGCCTCTCGCAAAGGTGCCCGCAGCGGGCAACCGATGGGATTCCCCCGCTTTAAAGCGAAAGCCTCTGCAATCAAGAAGTTCTCGTTCTCCACCGGAGCTATTCGACTTGAATCGGACCGCAAGCATGTCACCTTGCCCCGGCTCGGCACGATCAAGACGCATGAGACCACCCGTAGACTTGCGCGCAGGGTGGAGACCGGCAGTGCCCGCATCCTCAAGGCGACCGTCTGCTTCGATCGGGGACGCTGGCTGGTGTCGTTCACCTGCATCGTGGCACGCGGCACCGGGCGGCCAGCCCATGTGAAATCGGGTGCCGGATTGGTGGGCATCGACACTGGGGTCAAGGACCTGATCGTCGTGGCGAACCCGCAGGGCCAGGAGCTCGAACGGTACCCCGCGCCGCGCGAGCTCAAGCATGCACACCGGAAAGTGCGCGCGTTGCAACGAAAGGCAGCCCGCCAGGTCGGCCCGTGGGACCACACCGCCAAGCGCAAGCAAGAATCGTCGAAGGGGTGGCAGCGCACGCAAAGAGATATAAGCCGCGCGCATGCACGAGTGGCCAATCTGCGCGCCGAGCGGATCCACAAACTCACAACGCGGCTCAGCCAAACCCACTACGTGATCGGCGCCGAGACTCTGGCCGTGAAAAACATGATAGCTGCTGGTGGATCACGCAAACGCGGTCTGAACCGCTCGCTCGCCGATGCCGGCCTTGGCGATTTGTTCCGCCAACTCGACTACAAGACCGGCTGGTACGGCTCGCGCATCGTCAAGGCCGCCCGTTGGTTTCCCAGCTCAAAGTTGTGCTCACGCTGCGGTGTGGTGAAAGCCAAGCTGCACCTTTCGGAGCGAACCTATCAATGCGACAGCTGTGGCCTCACGATCGACCGAGACCTCAACGCAGCGGTCAACCTAGCGCGCTACGCGCAAGGCGAAACGGACCCGAGTACCGGGGTCGTCACCGGTGGAGCCGACCGTAAGCCGTTACCGAACGGTGACGCTGGTGGCAGTGAAACCCGAACCCGAGCCGAAGTAGGCGTTGACGCCGATAACGGTGGGAGTGCCTCGTCCAAAGAGGAGGCTGCCTGAAATGCCTAGCAATACAACTACTCACATCTCAGGTAACGGATGACGATGGATTACGACCTCGGTGCCGGCGCCGTCGAACTCAGAAAACGCCTGCGGGAGTTGATCTCCGCGCACATCCCGGAGGGTTTTTTGGGTGCCTGCACCGACGACCCGAGAGACCTCGCCACCACCGAGTCGTTTTGCAAGCTGCTGGCCTCCGACGGGCTACTGGCCCTGGCCTGGCCGAAAGAGCATGGTGGCGGCGGGGGTTCGGTGTGGCAGCAGACCGTGCTGCGCGAGGAGATGTGGGCCCACCACGAACCCCGCGGCGCGCAGTACATGGGCATCAACTGGGTCGGGCCCGCGGTGATGCGGTACGGGACCGCCGAGCAGAAGGCCCGACACTTGTCGGCCATCTCCGCCGGAGAAGTCATCTGGTGCCAAGGATTCTCCGAACCGGAAGCCGGAACCGATCTCGCCTCGCTGCGCACCCGGGCGGTTCCGGACGGCGACGGTTGGCGTGTCACCGGCCAGAAAGTCTGGACATCCTACGCGCAGATGGCGTCCTGGTGCGTGCTGGCGGCCTGCACTGACCCGAACGCTCCGAAACCCAAGCGGCTCAGCTTGTTTCTCGTTCCGATGGATCGGCCCGGCATCACCGTGCGGCCGATCCGCTCGATGCTTGGGCCGCACCACCTCAACGAGGTGTTCCTCGACGACGTTGAGGTGTTCGCCGACGAGGTCCTCGGCGAGGTCGGTGACGGCTGGCGGGTGATGCGCGAGGCGCTCGCCTTCGAACGGGTCGGGATCGCCCGGTATGCGCGGTGTGAGTCGCTGCTGGACCGGATGCAGTACGAACTCGGCGACGACTGGGACCGGTTGCCCGAGTCGATCCGGACCCGCTGGGTGCGGGCACTGATCGACCTGCGGGTCGCGCGGCTGCTGGCCTACCGCGCGGTGTCGCTACAGCATGACCCGTCGGCAGGCCCGGCGGCCAGCGCGGCTCGCATCGCGACCACCACCTGCGATCAGCAGGTCGCCGAGCTGCTGTTCGACGTGCTCGGCCCCTCGGCGCTGGACAGCGGGACTTCGGCACGACTCCACGGGGCCGTTGAAGACCACTGGCGTTACGCCCAGGCAGCCACTGTGGCGTCGGGAACGATCGAAGTACAGCGGATGCTGGTCGCACGCGAAACGTTGGGGGATCACGGGTGAACACCGCTCTGCCAGAAGACATCACCGAGTTCGGCGCGGTCGCCGCCAAACGGTTCGTCCGGTTCGGCGGCCCGCAGGCAGCGCTGCGGGCCGAGACCGAGGACCACCTCCGGCACGATGCCCGGTCCGCGCTTGCCGACCTGGGCGCATTCGACCTCGACGTCAGATCCGCTGGCGACGATCTGCTGGCGGCCGCTGTGCTCTGCCAGGCGGCGGGTGCAGCGGCCCTGCCCTACCCGCTCGTCGAAGAGTTGCTGGCGATCGACGGCGCTCGGCTCGCCCTGGTGAATGCCGAAGCGCCGCGCATCGATCACGGCGACCTGGCCGGCGACTGGATCGCGGCCGACCTCGACGGCAAGCGCTACCGCATCCAACCGACGTCGCGAACCAGCGCCAAGCTGGGGCCGTTTCTGGTGCCGGCCACCTTGACCGAGTCCGACGGCACGGTGCCGGCAGCCGACGTCGATCTGCACCTGACACTGGGATCCTGGCGGATTCTGGGCGCGGTGCAGCAGGCTTTGGAGATCACCCGCCAGCACGTCACCGCGCGAACGCAGTTCGGCAAGCCGCTGGCCGAATTCCAGGCCGTCCGGTTCACCATCGCCGACGCCTCGGTCGCCGTGCGCGGGCTTTACGAACTCGCCAAGTACACCATCAGCCGAACGGAATCAACTGCGGCCCAAATACGTTCGGCAGATGCGCTGATACTCCGGCTCAAGGCCGCCGATACCGCACGCCAGGTGCTGCGCACCGCGCACCAGTTGCTTGGCGCGCTGGGCTTTTGCGACGAGTCCGATGTCAGCATCCTGGACAGGCACACGCAGCCACTGATCCGGCTACCGGTCAGCAGCGAAATGCTTGCGCTGCGCCTGATGCCCGGTGTTCGCGGCGGGCAACTTGAGACACTGTTCTCTAAGCCGGTTTCCGCATGAGTTCAGAACCAATCACGTCTGACGTGATTTCCACTCCGGCAGACGAAGAAATTCCGTTCGGGACCAAACTTCAGCAGCTCGCCGAACAACGTCCTGACGACACGGCCGTGACCATTATCGCCCGCAACGGCACGGCGCACTCGATGACCTTCGCCGACCTGGATGGCCGGGCCAATCAATGGGGGCGCGCGCTGGCCGCAACCGGTGCTGAAATCGGTTCGCTTGTCGCGCTTGCGATTCCGAACTCCGAGCAGCTGGTGCTAGCTGCGCTGGGCTGCTGGAAGATCGGCGCTGTTCCCATTCCGATGCGGTGGGACCTGCCGGATTGGGAGCGGTCTCGGGTGCTGGAGGTGATCGACCCGACCGTCATCGTCGACGAACAAACCCGACACGCGCTGGCCTCGCGCGCCGTCGAACAGTCCGACGAGCCGCTTCCCACCGCGGTGTCCCCCAACGCCAACGGGATATGCAGCAGCGGGTCGACCGGGCTGCCCAAGGTGATTCTCACGCTGGCGCAAGGAGTTTGGACGCCAGAATCGTCGTTCCCCTTCTTGGCCGCCTGGGCTCCGACCGCCCAGCCGCAGACCATCCTGGTTCCCGGTCCGATGTATCACACCAACGGTTTTTCACCGCTCACCTACCTGTTGGGCGGTGACCGATTGGTGGTGCTGGAAAAGTTCGATGCGGCAATCGTGGTCGACGCGGTCGAACGGTATCGGATCACCAATTTCACCGCCACGCCGACCATGCTGGCTCGCATCGTCGCTCTCCCCGACATCCACCGGCGGGATTTCTCCAGCGTCGCATGGATCTTGCAGGGCGCCGCGGTGATGCCGCATGCGCTGCTGCACACCTGGTTCGACCTGCTCAGCCCGGAGCAAGTCGTGATGGCGTACGGGATGACCGAAGGTCTGGGGATCACTGCTTTGCGCGGTGACGAGTGGCTGGCTCATCCGGGCAGCGTCGGCCGCGGCTTCCGGGACACCGAAGTGCGGATTCTGGATCCGCAGGGCCGGACGGTGGCAACCGGTGAGCTCGGTGAGGTCTACCTACGCTCACCGATGAGCGCCGGGTATCGGTACCTGGGTGGGGCGCCGCTGTTGCCGTCGACTTCCGACGGGTTTCGGACCGCCGGTGACATCGGCCACCTCGACGCCGACGGTTACCTCTACATCGCCGACCGCCGTAGCGACATGATCATCACCGGGGGCGCCAATGTCTTTCCGGCGGAAGTGGAATGCGCATTGGCCGAGCACGACGACATCGTCGATGTCGTCGTTATCGGACTCGCCGATCCCGAATGGGGGCGCCGGGTGCACGCCGTCGTACAGCTCGCCGACCCCGCGGCGCCGCTGACCGAGCAGCAGGTCATCGCCTACGCGAAAACCCGACTGGCTGCCTACAAGGTTCCCAAGACGGTGGAGTTCGTCGACGAAATCCCGCGCACCGCGGCGACCAAGGTCAACCGATCGGCCATGATCGCGGAGCGAGGCGGCTGATCACTTAATCAGGGGCCACGGGTAGAGCCACCACGTCGAATTGTCGGTCCGCCCGATGTACTGCGGGCAGTAGGCAGAGATGGAAGCGCCGATGAAGTAGCCGGATTTGTTCAGCGAGAGATCGGTTTCCTTCGTCAGTTTCATCGCCAGGATGGCTGATTTATTGCTTTTGTCGAGTTCGGCGCACACCGTATGGGCGATCGCAATTGCGGTGTTCTGATCGTTAAAGACGATCCCCTCCTTGGCAAGGGCCGCAACGAAGTCACCATCGGTGGGGTCTGCCGATGCCGGCGCTGCGCAAAGCAGCGCGGCGGCGGACATCAGGACCGCGCAAACTGTCGACCACTTCTCAGGACGGACGTTCACATCAGCCATAGCCTCGCCTCAAAGAAGGACTGACATTATGTTAGCCGAAATCGAGACGTTGGTCTTTGCTGCTAGCAGGTACGCAGACGTGGACGTCTGCCGCCATCTCAGCTGATGCTGTTGATCGCGGCGGCAACCTTGGTCTGGAAGTCGGACGGCAACGGGATGTATCCGAGCGGTGTGAGGCCTTGCTGTCCTTCGGTGATGGTCGACTGCATGAACGCTTTCACGGCCTTACCGACCTCAGGATCGGGGTATTTGGAGCAGACGATTTCATAGCTGGCCAGCAGGATCGGGTAGGCGCCAGGCGCCGTGGTGGCGTAGACCTTTGAGAGGTCGAGCACCAGATCGTTGCCCTGGCCTTTGATGGTGACATCCGAGATGGTCTTGCCGACCCAGTCGTTGCCGATGTGAACGACGCCGCCCGCAGTCTTGATTCCTGCCACATCGAGGTGCTGCTTCATGGCGTACGACCACTCGTTGTAGGTAATAGCGCCCTCAGTCTTCTTGACGGCCTCCGACGTGCCCTCGTTGCCTTCGGCGGAGGTTCCCACGCCTCCGTTGAAGGCTTTGCCGGCGCCCTTCGTCCAGGCGCCGCCAGACGCGGCCTGCAGGTACTGCTGGAAGTTGTCGCTGGTTCCGGATAAGTCGCTGCGGTAGATGACGTGGATATCCTCGGCGGGCATGTTTCCGTTCAACGCGGTGATGGCCGGGTCGTCCCAGCGCGTGATGGCGCCGCTGAAAATCTTGGCGAGCGTAGGTGCGTCGAACGTGAGGACGTCGGTCGATTTGACGTTGAAGGTGATCCCTATCGGACCGAAGACGACCGGCAGGTTCCACGCGTCGGCCCCGCCGCAGCGCTGCTTGGCGGAGGCGTACTCCTGACCGCTCAGCGGTGAGTCCGATCCGCCAAAGTCGGTCTTGGCGGCGAGAAAGTCGGCGACGCCGGCTCCCGAGCCGTTGGCCGTGTAGGTGAGCTGCTTGCCTGAGCACGATTCCTCGTAGCTCGTGATGAAGTGGCTCATCGCGTTGGCTTGAGCGGTCGAACCGCTGCCCGTGATGTTCTGCTTGCCCCCGCAGTCGACCTTGACGCCCCTGGCGTACGTCGGCGGCGTGTCGAGCTGCGTACATGCCGAGAGTGCAAGACTGCCCGCGATGAGCAGGCCGGCGACCGCCCGGGATCCGTTGTGCTGCTTCATGTTTGCCTCCTCGAAAACAACCGGTTAACCGCACATCGGCTGCCCGTTAGTGGGCCGGAAATTCATTGTCGTGCGCGCCTCAACGCCGCGCTTCGATTCGAGCACGTCAGCGAGCATTGTTAGCGTGCAATATCGAAATCGAATCAAGCCCGAAGCAAACAACAGGTGAAGCCATTCTCGGGTCGGCAGGTTTGCCATCCGTGTCGGCATCGATATCGCGGAGCATGTTGGATTTCGGTCTGCTCAAAGGCGCTGATATGGCTTTGAATTGCGTCAACGCACGTCGGGCCCACAGCGTTCTCGCAGGCTCTGTTTCGAGATCAGCACAGTTTGCCGAATTCATCCGGCCGTTAGCACCCGTTCAGTTACCTGACTTAGCGTCTGCGGGGTTGACGCTGGTCAGTGGGTTGTGCACGCCAGCGAAACGGCGCTGCATTGCCGCGCGTGCAGCGTCGGGTAGGCGAAGTCGATGGCGACGACTGGAGAGGTGACATGACTGAAACGCTCGACAAACCGCAGGTCGCTGGAAAGACGGTTCAGCAATACATCGACGAGCTGCCCCAATGGAGTGACGGCACGGTATTGCAGTCGATGCCGATGACCACCATGCAGTTCCGAATCTGGGCGCTGGCCTGCGCGGGCAAGTTCTTCGAGGGCATGGTCGTGTTCATGACCGGGGTGGCCCTGCCGCTGATCTCGATCCAATTCCATTTGAACGCAGCCGACAAAGGCCTGGTTACCGCAGCCTCCCTGGCGGGCATCCTGGTCGGTGCCACGGCCCTCGGCGGTTTGGCGGACGCATACGGGCGCAAGTCGATGTTCATCGTGGAGATGATTATCTTCGCGGTGTTCTTGGTGGCGCTGACGTTCGCCCCCAACTTCATCACGCTGGTCATCTGTCTGTTCGGGGCCGGAATCGCGCTGGGCTGTGACTATCCGACCGCGCACATGGTGATCTCGGAGAGCATCGCGACCTCGATGCGCGGCCGGCTAGTGCTGAGCGCCTTCGCGTTCCAGGCCGTCGGAGCGTTCTTCGGCACAGCGTTGGGCTTCGGCATCCTGTATGCCAACCCGAACTTGGACGCATGGCGGATGATGTACGCGGCGGCGATCGTGCCGGCGATCCTTGTCGTCATCGGGCGCTTGTACGTCACGGAGAGCCCGCACTGGCTGGTGTCGAAGGGCCGGACCGCGGACGGGGAGAAGGCCACCACCAAACTGCTCAAGCGCAACCCGCAGTATCCCAAGAGCGTGTCGTTGGGACACTTGGGCCACGTAGCCAAGGCCGCCGAAGGTCACGGGAGTTACCTGACACTGTTCAAGAAGAGAAACCGTCGCGCGACGATCCTGGCCTCGGTTCCATGGTTCCTGCAGGACCTGGGCGTCTACGGCATCGGTATCTTCACACCGACGATCCTGGCCGCCGTCATCGGCAAGGAGTCGAAGTCGCACGCGCTGTCCGACACCATCCACAACGACATCCTGGGCGCCAAGGGCTCAGCCATGATGGACGTGCTGTTCGTCTTGGGCATCATCGTCGCCATCTTGCTGGTGGACAGAGTCGGGCGTATCAGATTGCAGATCGTGGGCTTCATCGGTGCCGCGATAGGTCTGCTTCTGGCCGGGCTGTCCATCCGCCCGGACGGCACCAACATCATGTGGTTGCTCTTCCTCGGTTTCCCGCTGTTCTACTTCATGGTCAACTTCGGGCCGAACGCCATGACCTATCTGCTGGCCGGCGAGGTCTTCCCCACCGAGGTCCGGGGTAAGGGCGCCGGCTTCGCCGCGTCCTTCGCAAAGATCGGGGCGGTTTTGACGGCGTTCCTGTTTCCCATCCTGCTCAAGACCATCGGCACCACTGCGCTGCTGTGGGGGCTGGTGGTGTGCTTCCTGCTGGGAGCCGCGGTGACCTACCTGTTCCGCATCGAGACCGCGGGCGTGAACCTGGAAGACGTCGGGAAGGAAGACGCTCCGGCCAAAGCGTGACCGCTGAGGCGGTGACGACGGCCATGCCGGGTTGCTGACGCTGTCGGCTAGCCTGCACCACCCGTCACCGTCCCTGGCCAAAGCGCGGTAACCTCATTCTCAGCGCGATGATCACGCGCGACGGAGGAGGCGGGATGGCCACGGACGACGAAGCCGAACCGACGACGCGTGATGCGCGCTTCATCAAAACCGCGGTGGAGATCCTTGGCGAGACCGGGCGGACCGACTTCACCGTGCAAGAAGTCGTCGCCCGCTCCAAGACGTCATTGCGCGCCTTCTACCAGCACTTCAGCAGCAAGGACGAGTTGCTGATCGCCCTGTTGGAGCGGACCATGGCGCAGTCGGCACAAGCCTGGCGCGCCGAAACCGACGGGCTGGACAGCACGGCCGCGATCAAGCTGATCATCGACCGGATCAGCGCGGAGCCAGAGTCGAGCACCCAGGACAGCCTGAATCGGGCGATGAACCTCTACAACCAGCACTTGGCCGAAACCCGGCCCCGTGACTATGCCCGGGTGCTCTCCCCGCTGCACGAGCTGATCCGCGATGTCGTGCAGCGCGGCATCACCGAAGGGGTTTTCCGGCCCAACCTCGATGTCGGGCCCGCTGCGGCGATCGTCACGCAGACCATCTTGGGCGCCCTCCGATTGCATTGGCTGGGAGCCGAATTGACCGGTGCGCCCATCGACTCTGCCCACCTGTACGACTTCTGCATCCGCGCCCTGGGCACGGACGACGGTGTGCAATTGGCGCCACCGACACTCAGTGAGTTGTTCAACCAGATCGGAATGCGGCCGGGTGTCCACGATGGCGAATTCGCGATGACGATTCCGGTGAGCCCGCAGGTAGTCAACACGTCCGGCGCCCTGCAGGGTGGACTGATCGCCACGCTCGTCGACGTCGCGGGCGGACAGTTCGCGCTGGATTATTTGCAGCCGGGCACCACGATGACGACCGCCGACCTGTTCATCCGCTACCTGCGACCGATCCGTCAAGGCTCTGCGTTCGCGGTGCCGCGGATGCTGCGCAGCGGGCGGCGCGCGATGGTGATGCAGATCGACGTGTACGGCAACGGTGACGGCGGCGAGGAGCTGCTCGCGACGGCGACGGTGAACTTCGCCGTCATCAACGGGGCGACCCCGAAGCTTCCCGACTGGCCATCTGCCTGACCCGACCCGATTCCTGCTTGTTGCGCAGAAGTGGTAACGTCATTACCACCCAGTGAGGATCCAGACTTTCAAGGAGATCGCCATGCCGTCACGCGAGCTTTCCTTCCCGGTGTTCGACGCCGACAACCACATGTACGAACCGCAGGAAGCGCTGACCAAGTTCCTTCCGGAAAAGCGCAAGAACGTGATCGACTACGTGCAGGTTCGCGGCCGCACCAAGATCGTGGTGCGCGGCCACATCAGCGAATACATCCCCAACCCGACCTTCGAGAAGGTGGCCCGTCCGGGCGCGCAGGAGGACTACTTCCGCCACGGCGCGCAGGGCAAAACTTACCGCGAGATCCTGGGCGAGCCGATGAAGGCCATCCCCGCCTTCCGTGAGCCCGCGCCGCGGCTGGAGGTCATGGACGAGCTCGGCATCGACTACGCGCTGATGTTCCCCACGCTGGCCAGCCTGGTCGAAGAGCGCATGAAGGACGACCCGGAGATGACCCACGACGTCATCCACGCGCTCAACGAGTGGATGTATGAGACTTGGTCGTTCAACTACCAGGAGCGCATCTTCGCCACCCCGGTGATCACCCTGCCGATCGTCGAGCGCGCGCTCGAGGAATTGGAATGGTGCCTGGAGCGCGGCGCCCGAACTGTGCTGGTCCGCCCGGCACCGGTGCCCGGTTACCGGGGCAGCCGGTCCTTCGGTCTCGAGGAGTTCGACCCGTTCTGGCAGGCCTGCATCAAAGCCGGCATCCCGGTCTCGATGCACGCCTCGGACAGCGGTTACTCCGAGTTCGCGAACGTGTGGGAGCCCGGCGACGAGTTCCTGCCGTTCAAGCCGACCGCCTTCCGCAGCTTCGCGATGGGCCATCGGCCGATCTTGGACGCGATGGGTGCGCTGGTGTGCCACGGCGCGCTGTCGCGCAACCCGGAGCTGCGGATCCTGTCGATCGAAAACGGCGCCGACTGGGTGCCGGACCTGTTCAAGGGCCTCAAGGGCGTCTACAAGAAGATGCCGCAATCGTTCAGCGAGGACCCAATCGAGGCGTTCAAGCGCTGCGTGTACATCACCCCGTTCTGGGAGGATCGGTTCACCGAAATCGTCAAGATGGTCGGCACCGACCGGGTGCTGTTCGGATCCGACTGGCCGCACCCCGAGGGCCTGAAGGACCCCATCTCCTTCGTCGATGAGCTCACCGACTTCGGGGAAGAGGACGTCGCCAAGATCATGGGGGGCAACCTGATGAAGCTGATGAAGGTCTCCAAGCCGGCCAAGAAACCAGTGTCAGCCTGACTCGTCGGGCGTCGCCACCTCTACCAGCACGAAGGGTTTGCAGATTCACGGCTGAAGCACGGTCAGGCTTCCAGCCGCGCCCGCACAACGGTCAGTCGTTCCTCCAGCTCGGCCTCGTCGATGAGCCCGCGCCGTACCAGCGAATGCGCCAGCGCAACCAACCGGTTTTCCGGGTACGGCAGGCTGGAGTAGACCGTTGCCGACAGCGCGTCCTCCTCGTTACGCCGGTCGATGCTGAGTAACGCTGCGCCGCAGCTGCTTTGGTCAAGCGCGTCACAGATCCCATCGAGGCTGGTTTTCCACGGCGGCACAGGGTTGTCAACGCCGTACTTTGCCGCCATGCGGCCCCAGACCTGATTTCTTTCAACAATTTTCGCTAACGGCGCGATCGAGGGACCATCGGCCCGGTCCGGTTTCCCTGAGTTGCTCACTGGTTACCCCGTCGCTTATTGGTTCGCTGGATGAATAGCCGGGCGGGTCTCGGTCACCGCGTTGGTGGTCACACCAACCTTCGGCAACGCGACACCGATCAGGCAGTCGCGCGTGATGATTTCGACCAGCTGGTCCTCGGTCCAGCCATCGGTTCCGTCGGGACGCACCGGCATCACCATGAAACGGTGCTTCTGGTTCGAGTCCTCCACCCGGATCTCGACATCCTCCGGCAGATATAGGCCGAACTCCGCGAGTACTTGTCGCGGCCAGCGCACTATGCGACGACGGAAGTTGGGCGTGCGGTACCACTCCGGTGAGTTGCCCAGGATCGGACGCGGATAGCAGGAGCACAGCGTGCACACAATGACGTGGTGCAGGGTTGGCGTGTCTTCGAGCACGTGGAACGCGGTGAAATCACTCGGTGTCCCGAAACCTGTGGGTTGCAACCAGTCGACACCAACTTCCTTACTGGCGGCCAGCGGATCCGCGAGGACCAGTTTTTTGAACTCAGGATCAATCCAGGCCCGGGCCACCAGATGCGCGGCAGGGGTTGGACCGATCTGTTCAGCGAACTCGGTGAAGTGGCGGTGCTCCTCAGCGGTGAAAATGCCCTTTTCGATGCATAACTCGCGAAGCGCGATCTCCAAGACTTCGAAGTCGGTGATCTCGTCCACCATGGGTGCGGCGGTGCGCTCGTGGTCATGATCGTCGGCGGTCATTGCTGAAGTCCTTTCAGAATGAGGTCAGTTGAACGACGGCTTGACTCGGACGCAGTCAGCCCGCCGCCGCGAGCCATCGCTCCGGGATCTCGGTCTGCAGGGTGTCATTGCCAGGGCCGGTGTAGCCGTGCCACAACTCAGAAAGGTTGAACCGCACGATGTAGAACCATTCAGGTTTCATATCGGGGCCATCCCAGGTCTCGTCCTCGGCGGCAGGGCTTTCGTAGGAGACAACCGCGATCTCCCCCGTCGCGCCACGTACGTACTCTTGGGTGCGGGTGTAGAGCAGCACGGGAAGCTCTCGGACCACGACCCTGTCGCCGACCTTGAACTTCGGCTTGCCAGCTTGTCCGGCAAACACTTGTGGGTCGCCCTTGCCGACCGCGTGCGTGTGGTGCCGGTTGCGTGTAACCGTGGAAGGGTCACCTTCGAACTTGGGCTTGGCCGCCAAGGGCTTTCCCCGCAGTCCGCCCGCATACCGTGCCTTGACCTCGGCCATGCGCTCGGCCAATTCACTTAGGCCGATGTGGTGTTTTTCGGCGAGCACGCGCGCGACGGCCAGCAGCCACCGCCCGTAGTAGGGCAGCCCCAGGTAGATGGTCCGGCCCAGGTCGACGTTGCCCATCCGGCGTCGTTCCTCGGACAACCAGATCCCACGCCAGCCGAGAACCTCACACATGACGTAGGTGTTTTCTTCCCACATCTCGTACTGCTTGTTCTCGAACTCCGTGGGGGCGGCCGGCTCACCACCGACATCATGCGGGGTCTTGGTGTAGGCGGTGAATCGCTCGTGATCAATGAGATCGGGCGTGGGCGCGTCCGGAAGCTCCGGGTAGGAGGACTTAAGGCGCGCCACCAGTTCCAGATGTGCCGCTCGATCCAACGGAGTCGTCATAAGAGCTCCATTCGTTAGCACGATCTGGGCTGTAGGAGCGTCGAACGCCCTGAATACACTCCACTCCTACCGCGAACATCGTGCAACCGTTAAACGAATTCCGAGCAAGCGGCGTCCGGTAATGTCACCGGGATGGAGCGGCGCGTTCGGGAAGCGGTCATTTATGAACGTGACCCGCCGATTGCCCGGATCATCCTGAACCGCGTCGATAAGGCCAACACCAAAGATGCGACGCTGGTGCGCGAAGTCGACGAGTGTCTGCACGAGGCCGACCGCGACCGCGAGATCAAAGTGGTGATCCTCAAAGCCAACGGCAACGGCTTCTGCGCTGGGCACGTGGCCCGCTGGGGTCCCGACGAGAACCCGTACCCGGACTTCGGGGATACGTTCGAGGATCTCTACAAGGGCACCGCCGACCTGTTCTTGTGGCCGACGTTGTATCTGTGGGAGTTTCCCAAGCCGACGATCTCGCAGATTCACGGCTATTGCATGGGTGGTGGCATTTATCTGGGCCTGCTGACCGACTTCTGTGTGGCGTCCGAGGACGCGTATTTTCAGATGCCGCTCGCGCAAAGCCTCGGCGAACCCGGCGGGCACACCATGGTCGAGCCGTGGCTGCTGATGAATTGGCATCGCACGATGGACTGGCTGCTGCTGGCGCCGACACTGTCCGCATCCGAGGCGCTCGACTGGGGGCTGCTCAACAAGGTGGTGCCCCGCGAGGATCTCGAAGGCACCGTCGAGGAGATGGCTCGCAAGATCGCCCAGATCCCGCTCACCACATTGATGGCGGTGAAGAACAACGTGAAGCGCGCCTACGAATTGATGGGAATGCGGGTGCACCTTCAGGTCAGCCATATCTTGACCAACATGGTCGGCGCGGCTTCCGACGTTCAGGCCCGTCGAGCTGAACTCATCCAATCCGGGTTAAAGCCAAGGGATTTCGTGGACCGCGACGAATCCGGGCCCGCGGGAGACTAGCAGCTCATCTGGCCGGCGACTTTGCGCCCCGCCGCATGCCGGGCGGCGACGTAACCGAACACCATCGAGCTGGCGATGCTCGCGCCCGCGCCCGGATAGGTGCGGCCCATCACGGTCGCGGTGGTGTTGCCGGTGGCGTACAGGCCGTCGATCACCTGGTCCTTCTCATCGAGAACCTGTGCGTATTCGTTGGTGATCACGCCGCCGCACGTGCCGACGTCGGCCGGTAACACCCTCGTCGCGTAGAACGGCGCCCTGTCCAGCGGGCCGACGGCGGCGTTGGGCCGATACCCCGGATCACCAAGGCAGTCGTTGTAGGCCGACTGCCCCCGACCGAAGTCGGGATCCAGGCCCTTGACAGCAAACTGATTGAAGCGCTGAATCGTGCGCGTCAGTTCGTCTGCGGGAACGTCGATCTGGCGTGCCAGGTCCTCGATACTGGCGGCGCGTTTCACCGCTCCGGACTCGATCAGCTCGGGCGGCAGCTGCTGGTTGCGTTGCCTAAACTTCAGTGGGTTGCTGCTGGTGACGTATCTGCGCACGTATCCGTCGTCGAAGATCAGCCAGCAGGGCACCGCTTTGTTGGCGTACATCGCCTTGCCGACCTCGACGTAGGAGTTCGACTCGTTGCAGAACCTCCTGCCCGTCGAATCCACATATATGGCGCCGGGCCGCTGGCGTCCCGAGCCCAGCGACGCAGCGGCGGCCCCGCCATTGGCGATGAAAACCGAAGGCAGCCACCACGCCTCGTCAAGCAGGTCGGTCTTTGCGCCCAGCCGCATCGCAGTCTGTAGTACTTCGCCGGTATCACCCGCGTTAGCGATCGACCATTTGGCCTCGTTGGGTTGGTCGCCGCTGTAACGCCGCCGCATCTCGGCGTTGTGCCCGAACCCGCCGGCAGCCAACAGGACTCCCTTGCGCGCCTCGACATTCACCGGTTTGCCGTCGCGCAGGATACGCGCACCGATCACTCGGCCGTCTTCCACGATGAGGTCGTCCATCGCGGCGTTTATCCACAGCGGTGGCTGGCCGTCGCTGAGATCCATTAACGCTTTGAGCATCTGAGCGATCAGCGAGGCGCCGTTGGTGAGGATCTGGCGCCGGCGGGCCCGGGCCGCCGCGGTGCGCAGGAACACCTTGGTGGCGACCGCGAAGGCGCGTGGCGCACGGTTGAAGTACTGAACCGAACGAAGCTCGTTGGTCAGCACCACGTACCCGTAGTTCTTGGCCAGCGGCGGCTGTATCTTGTCACTCCAGCTGCCCAGCTCGGCGGCATCGAACGGAATTCCCTCCACCGCACGGCCAACTTCGTTGCCGCCCTTATGGTTCGGGTAGTAATCGCTCCAGCCCGCACACCGGATCAGCTGGACGCCCTTGCGGAGCAGGAAATTGATCATCTCGTAGCCCGCGGTGAGGAACATTTCCCGGCGCTCCGGTGACGACGCCGCACCGATGTCGCCGACGACGTCGGCCAGGTAGGCAAGCCCATCCTCGTGCGAGTCCGCGATGCCGTCCGCGCGCATCAGCGGATTGTTCGGCATCCAGACGATGCCGCCGGACAGTCCGGTCGAGCCGCCAACCAGCCCTTGCTTTTCCACGATCAGCGGCTCGAGCCCGCAGTCGAGGGCGGCCAGCCCGGCCACCATCCCGCCTCCCCCACTTCCCGCAATGAGCAGATCCACCGAGTGGTCCCATTGGGTGGTCATGGCGCCTCCGCGGTGAATCCCAGATCGACGATCGGCACGTCGATAGTGGTGTTGGTTTTCTGGATCGCCGGGACCAACGTGTCGTACGGCAATCCCGCGAGGAAGCCGTCGACGACGCGTTCGAAGTTCGAGATCAGCCCTTCGATCTGGTCCGACAGGCGCATGTATTCAAATCCCTTGGAATGCAGGCCTTTTTGCTGTCGCGGTAGGTTCGAAAAGTCTTGGGCGGGGATCGGCGGCCAGCGCGGGTCGTCGGGCGCCATCGGCTCCGGTGGCGTGGGCTTTCCGGCAGAGAGGTCAGTGGGTAAACGGGTGAGGGACCAGATCTCGAAGAGGGTTTCCTCGGGCCCGAGCGGCCGGATCCGATACGACGAGGCGCTGCTGTAGGTGGGCAGGATGAAGTGGTGGGGGAAGCAGAACCCGATCGCGTCGGTAATGCCGCGGCGAATGAGGTCGTTGAGATCGGGCATCTGGCTGCCCCGCGCCCGATGCCAGCTGACGACGGCGTCGTTGAGGGCGCTGCGCCAGGCGGTCATCGCCTCGGCCGGGTCGGATGGCAGCTCGATGTTCTGCAGGCCTTCGGCGATGCGGATGTCGTTCTCGTGGGTCATGCCTCCCATGCCGTCGCCCAGGGTGCGCATGAAGTAGAGGCTGCTCGCGACGACGGGGTGTACCGCCGCGGACGGGCTGCCGGTCTGCGCGGACGGCAACAGCTGGGGATGGGTCTGCGGAACGTGATAGCCCTCCATGAACGCGGCGGTCGCCAGCTTCCAATTCACCGGAAGCCGACACGACTGCCACCATTCGACGCGCAGCGATTCCACCTTCCAGGCGTCATAGATTGATGCGAACGGCTCCATGCAGTCGCGCAGCCCAGGGGCGTTGTCGTCGAGGTTGATCCACGCGCAGCCGCCCCAGAGCTCACACCGGACCGAGACGAGTTGCAGATCATCCGGACACAAGTTCTCCTCGGCAAACACCTCGGGCCGCAATACGAACGTGTTGCGTCCATCGATGCCCCAGCACCACCCGTGGAATGGGCAGACGAAGGTGCGCCGATTCCCGTTGCCCTCCACTAGCTTTACTCCGCGGTGGCGGCATGCGTTGTGGTAGGCCCGCACAGTTTCGCTGTCTACCCGCACCACGATGATCGAGTCGTCGAGGATCTGGTACTCCACGAAGTCTCCCGGCTTGGGGATCTCCTCAAGTCGACACGCCATCTGCCACACTCGCGGCCAGAACAGCTCGGCTTCCATCGCGTAGAAGTCCGGGTCGTAGTAACGCTGCTTGGGAATCCGGTTGGCGGTCTGGACCGCCCACGGCACCGGAAGCGGTTCCCAATGCACATCGGTTCGTGCCGAATCCATTTCTAGCGCCATCTCATTGTCCCTTGTGCTCGCTCATACGATCCGTGATACCCGCCCTTGCCAGTAACGTTCGCGGATTCGCCTCTTGTAGAGCTTTCCGTTCGGGTCCCGCGGCAACTCCGGGTCGAATTCAACTGTGCGCGGGCACTTATAGCCCGCGAGGTGCGTTCGGCAGTACTCGATGAGCTCAGCCTCGAGGTCGGGATCGGGTGTGACGCCCTCGACCGGTTGCACGACAGCCTTGACCTCTTCACCGAACTCGTCGTTGGGCACGCCGAACACCGCCGCGTCGATGAGTTTGGGGTGCATGACCAGCAGGTTCTCCGCCTCCTGGGGATAAATGTTCACCCCGCCGCACACGATCATGAACGTCGATCGGTCGGTGAGGTACAGGTACTCGTCCTCGTCGACGTAACCCATGTCGCCTAAGGAGCGCCACCCGCGGTCGTTGGACACCGACGCGGTCTTGGCTGGGTCCTTGAAGTATTCGAAGTCGGGTCCACCTTCGAAGTAGAGCTCGCCGGACTCCCCGACGGGAAGCTCCTGTCCGTCCTCGCCGAGGACGTGCACCGGGGCCATCGGTATGCCCACCGAACCCGGATGGGCCAGCCACTCCTCGGGCCCGATCGTGGTGCCGGCGAATCCCTCAGTCCCCCCGTAATATTCGTGGATGATGTGGCCGAACCACTTCATCATCTGATGCTTGACGTCCACCGGGCACGGGGCGGCCGCATGAATCACACATTTCAGGCTCGAGACGTCGTATTTCTCCCGGACAGCCCTGGGTAACTTGAGCATCCGCACGAACATCGTCGGCACGAACTGCGCGTGAGTGACGCGCTGAGTCTCGATCAGGCGCAGCACGGCTTCCGCGTCGAACTTGCGCATGATTATCGCCGCGGCCCCGACACGGTTGACGGCCATCGTGTAGTTCACCCCGGCGGCGTGATACATCGGTGCCGGCGACAGGTACACGCTGACCGGGCTCATGCCGTACTTGTGGATCAGCGCCATTTCCAAAACCGACTGCGCCCACGAGCCGTTGCCGTCGGTCGGGAGCGGCCGGCGAACGGCCTTGGGCCGTCCGGTGGTACCCGACGAGTACAGCATCTCCGACCCATCCGACGCCGCCGGCGCATCACCGGCCCTCGCCACGGCGTCGTCATAGGATTGCCAGCCGCCCAGGTTGCCCCCGACCACGATGTGCACGTCGACGCCCTCGTTGGCGCTGCGCAGGTGCGCCGCGAGATCGCCCATCGACGCGTCGACGAATACCGCCTTTGCGTCGGAGTCGTCAATGACGTAGGCGACTTCGTCGGGCGTGAAGTGGGTGTTGACAGCGGTGTAGTAAAGCCCGGAAAGCTGGCAGCCCCAGGTGATTTCGAAGAACTCGGGCCGGTTCGGCAGAACCAGGGCCACCCCGTCGCCACGGCGCAACCCCGCATCGCGCAGCACCGCGGCGACCCGTTGGCTGCGGGCATGCAGCTCGCCGAACGAAATCGTGTCGCCGTCGCCGATGATGAGGGCCGGCGACTCTGCGGCGCTGATCGCGTGGTCGGCGATGTTCACCAAGAGACCTAAGTCGTTGCCGCGCCGTCGGTCTGTGCGGCCGCCGCGGCTTGGCGGCGGGCTTGCTCGGATGGCAGCACCTTGTCCTTGAAGACGGTCTGAATCAACTGCTGCACATCCTTGCTGATCGAGGCCAGCGCGACCAGGTCGTTGGAGCTCTGCCAGTGCACTCGCATACCCATCAGTTCCCAGGCCCGTTTGAGGTTGGCCTTGGTCGCCAACAGCGTGGTCATCGGCGCCTGGGCGATGTGGCGGGCGATGGCCTCAACCCGCGCGTCGAGTTGGTCGCGCGGAACGACCTCGTTGACCAGCCCGACCTCTAACGCCTTCTTGGCGTCGATCACCTCGGCGAGGTACAGGTAATACGCCGCGCGCCGCCAGTTCATGAACACCCAAGGCTCGATGGAGCATTCACCCGACGGCATGCCGAACCCCTGCAACGGCGGGTAGGAGAAGTAGGCGTCCTCTGACGCGATGACGATGTCGGTGGTCAGTCCATAGTGGGTGCCGCCGCCGACGCAGTAGCCGTGCACCTGCGCGATGGTCGGCTTGGAGAACTCCCACAGGTTCAGGATCGGTTTCACGAACAGGTCGGTCTGCGGCTTCCACGGGGTGCCCATCACCTTTGCGCCCTCGACGAATTCCGGGTAGTCGACGGCGTTGTTGCCGATCGCGTGTCCCGAGCAGAAGCCCTTGCCGTTGGCCTTCAGGATCAAAACCTTGATGTCGTAGTCACGGTCGGCGTCCAGCAACGCGGCATCGACTTCTTCGGCCAGCTTCTGGTCCTGGGCATTGGCCTTCTCCGGCCAGTTCAGCGTGATCTTCGCGATGGCGCCTTCTTTTTCGAAGATGATCCTCTCGCGGGTCTCGTTGAGATCCATAGCTGCTTACCCTTTCGTTATGACGTAATGACGCCGATTTCGGCGCCGATGTCGTAGGTGGTGCCGATCCGGCCCGTCCATTGCACGGTGCCCGAGGCGCCGGCTTCGATTTCCTGTTCCACCTTCTCGGTGGCAATCACGTAGATCGGTGTGCCCTCTTCGACATGCTGCCCGGCATCGACGAGCAAGTCGGTCAACTCGGCTTCCGAGACAGCCACCGATACCCGCGGGATGCGAATAACGAAGTCACCCATGAACTTTAGCCTTCTCCAGGGTGCGCCGTGCGGCTTCGACAATCCGTGGCGCCGACGGATAGACCTGCGCCTCCAGCACGGCCGCAGCAGGGTTGGGGACGAACTTGGCACCCACCCGCTCGACGGGCGCCGCCAGTTCGCCGAACAGCTCGAACTGCAGGATCGCGGCGATCTCTGCTCCCGGCCCGGCGAATTGGACTGCGTCGTGGACGATCACGGCTCGGCGCGTTCGGCGTGCGGATTCGACGATCGTCTCGACGTCGAGGGGAACGAGGGTACGGAGATCGACGACCTCGGCGCTCACCCCCTGGTCGACCAATGTGGCTGCGGCCGCAAGGGCTTCGTGCACGCTGCGACCGTAGCTGATCACGCTGACGTCGGTGCCCGCGCGCTTGATGTCGGCCTGGCCGAGGGGAATTGAGAACCCGGGCTCGACGGGAACAGGCCCCTTCTTGCTTTGCAGACGAACGGTTTCCACGAACAGGCAGGGATCCTCGTCGAAGATCGCGGCGGTCAGCAGACCTTTACCGTCGCGCGGGGTGGACGGCACGATCACCTTCATCCCAGGGATGTGCATGAACCACGCCTCCAGGCTCTGCGAATGCGTGGCACCGGTGGCCAGACCCGCATACACCTGAGTGCGGATGGTGATCGGCGCCGTCGTTCGCCCGGCGGTCATGAATCGCAGTTTGGCGGCGTTGTTGATCAACTGATCGGCGGCGATGCCGATGAAATCCATGATCATGATCTCGGCCACCGGAAGCAGCCCGTCGATCGCGGCGCCGATCGCCGCGCCGACGATCGCGGCTTCCGAGATCGGAGTGTCCAACACCCGGTCGTGGCCGTACTTCGTCGACAACCCCGCGGTGGGGCCGGTCGCTCCGGGATCGGCGATATCCTCACCGAGCAAAAACACCCGATCGTCGGCCTGCAGCGCCTCGTCGAGCGCGAGGTTGAGCGCCTCGCGCATTGTCATCTCTTTCTCTTGCATGGCCTCACACCGGGTGCTTTAGAGGGGTCGCGTACACGTCTTGGTCGAGTTCGTCGATCGACGGGGAGTCTGCGCTCATCACGGTTTTCAGCGCGGTTTCCACCGTCGCCGCAGCCTCGCTCTCGATGCTGTCGAGCTCGTCCGCATCGCACATGCCGGCATCGGCGAGGTGGTCGCGGAATCTCGGCACCGGATCGGCGGCCATCGCTGCGGCCAGCTGATCCTTGGGGATATACGGCATCCGGTCACCGAAATAATGGCCGCGGAAACGGAATGTCACACCCTCGATGAACGTCGGACCGCCGCCGTCGCGGGCGCGTTGCAGTGCTTGGTCGAGCGCGGCCTTGACGGCCAGCGGGTCGTTGCCGTCGACGCGCACACCCGGCATGCCGTAACCGGCCGCCCGGTCGGCGACGTGTTCGAGCTTCATCGTGTCGGCGGTCGGCGTCATTTCGGCGTAGAGATTGTTCTGGCACACGAAGACAACCGGCAGATCCCACAGCGCGGCCATGTTGGCTGCTTCGTGGAAGGACCCGGTGTTCGTGGCGCCGTCACCGAAGCTGACCACCGTGACGCGGTCGAGGCCCTTGCGTTTGGCGGCCATCGCCAGACCCACCGCCACCGGGGGTCCCGCCCCGACGATCCCGGTCGAAAGCATCACGCCCTTATCAGGTTTGGCGATGTGCATGGTGCCGCCCTTGCCGCGGCTTGCGCCGACGGTACGGCCCATCATCTCGCCGTAGATCTCCTCCAGCGGGACGCCCTTGCCGATCAGATCGTGCAGGCCGCGGTAGGTGGTGACCAGCTGGTCGTCGGGTCGCAGTGACACACCCATCGCCGCCGCGATCGCCTCCTGGCCGCGCGACGGCCAGTACACGCACATGAACTCTCCGGTGCCAATGCCCTTCGAGAGCCTGTCGTCGGCGGCCTTCATCAGCACCATCAGCGCATAGATGCGCTTCTGAACTTCTTTTGGAGGTATCTGTGCTGCGGGAGTCACTTTGTGTAGGAGCCGATCTGACCATAGACCTTGGGAATTGGCGGCGTCTCCATGTTGAGCAGCTCGAGCGACGACATTTTGCCGCTGGCACCGAGCTCCCCCAGCCGTTGCACCACCGAGTCGAGGTCGTCGCAGTCAAGTTCGTAGATCGCGATGAATGGCCCCTTTCCATCGGTGGGCGCGAACCGGCGCGCGGAGACGATGCCGTCCACCGAGCAGATCTCCGCCAGATGGGTGTCGTTGTACCACTTGTGATAGTCCGCCTCGCGGTCCGGCGACACCGGCATCGTCTCCAGGTAGATGATCCCTTTGGGCATGCTTACCTCTCCATCTCGGTTGGGCCGCAATTTGATTGGCTGAATTTCACGCGCCTGCCCACGGCTTCACCTTGAGGAAGCCACCGGCGTCGACGCGCAACTGCTGGCCGGTGATGTAGCGCGCCGCGTCCGAGGCGAGGAATAGCACGGCCTCACTGATGTCCTCGGGTTCGACATATGGCACCGGCATCGCCTGCACTAGCGGAAAAACGGGTTCGGCATCGTCGCGGGTCGGGTTCTTCAGGTCGGGCCGGAAGGCCCGGTACATCGGCGCGCTGTGCAACATGTCGGTGTTGACGTTCGTCGGGTGCACCGCGTTCATTCGGATGGAGAACTTGGCCAGTGCCAGCGCGAAATCGTTGACATAGTGCGCGGCAGCTATTTTCGCGAAGGCATACCCCGCTCCTCCGGGACCACCGTCGATGCCGGTGGTGTTCATCGACGACATGAACGCCGCGTTGGATCCGATCACGATGATCGAGGCGCCGGCCTGCAGGTGCTTGAGGCTGGTGTGCACGAGGTTGATCACGCCGAGCAGGTCGACGTCCACCGCGTCGGCGAAGGCCTGTGGCGGCAGGCCCGCGGTGAGCGGACAGATGCCCGCGTTGGCAACCACGATGTCGAGATGACCCAACTCGGCGACGCCCCGGTCGATCGCCGCGGACAGGGCAGCGCGGTCACGAACATCGGCGATTTCAGTGAAGGCGCGCTGACCCTCCTTCTCGACCAGACGCGCGGTTTCGTCGAGGTCCTCCGGACGGGCCAGCGGGTACTCGTTGGTTTCGATGTCGGCGCACAGGTCCAGCGCGATGATGTCGGCGCCTTCGGCGGCAAGCATTCGGGCATGAGAGCGACCCTGACCGCGCGCGGCCCCGCTGACCACCGCTACCTTGCCCGTCACTCTGCCCATCGCCGGTCCTTTCTCAGCGCTCTGAATAACGACGAACCACACTGGGGCTCATGATTTTTCGCGCGAGTGCCGGGACCAGCTAACGAGGCGCTGACCCGGCCATCAGGTGGGACCGGACGAGCGTTCGACTCCATCGCATCTCTTCCACGACGCTGCGTCGTTGCAGTACAGGCTGACGAATACCTATAGTATCTATACTACCTAAAATAGAAAAGACACCGAAAAGAGTGGTCGAATGTCAGCGGTGCTCAGTGGCGTCCGGGTGGTCGAGCTGGCTTCGTGGACGTACGTGCCCGCTGCCGGTGTCGCGCTGGCGGACTGGGGCGCCGAGGTCATCAAGGTGGAAAGCGTCGTAGGTGATCCCGGCCGGGCGCTGGTGGTCGGAGGGTTCACCCGGCAAGCGGCACGTGCCGATACCGACTTCATCCTCGAGCTGAGCAACCGTGGAAAACGCAGCATCGCATTGGATCTCAAGAGTGAGGCTGGCCGGGAATTCTTCGGGCGACTGCTCGCGCAAGCCGACGTATTACTCACCAACTGGCTCCCGGCAGCGCTGGAGCGGGCACGTCTGACGGTCGAAGACATCCGCGCGTTGAACCCGAACATCATCATCGCGCGCGGAACGGGGCTCGGTGTGCGGGGGCCCGACCGCGACCGGGGCGGCTTCGACGCCGCCACCTATCTGGCGCGCGGCGGAGTCGCTTACACGCTCACACCGTTCGGCACCGAAAATCCCGCTGTGCAGGGTCCGGCCTTCGGCGACCTGCAGGCGGGAATCACCCTGGCCGGCGGCGTCTGCGCAGCACTGTTCCACCGCGAGCGCACCGGCGAGCCGACGATCGTGGATTCGTCGCTACTGGCTCAGGCGATGTGGAGCATCGCGCCGTCGATCTCGGTCGCCGACCTCTTCGGTATCGACGGCATACCGGGAGCGCCGCCGGGCTTGGCGATGAACCCGCTGGTCAACCGCTATAAGACCAAGGACGACCGGTGGATCCAGATGGTGTTCCTCCAGCCGGACAAGTTCTGGGCCGGATTCTGTCAGCGGATCGGATTGCCTGAGCTGGCGACCGACGAGCGCTTCGTACCGTCGTCGAATCTGGTCGCCAACGCGGCCGAAGCGACCGCGCTGGTCGGCGCCAAGTTCGCCGAACACGACCTGGAGCACTGGCGGCAAGCGCTGGCCGACGAACCCGGCGTGTGGGCGCCGCTGGCCACACCACGTGAGGCGCTCAACGACCCGCAAAGCAAACCCAACGGCTACCTGATCACCAATGTCGACGATCAGGGCGTCGAGTACGTAATGGTCGCTGCGCCAGTGCAGTTCGATGAAACACCACCCGGCCCCGGACGCGCGCCCGAGCACGGACAGCACACCGAGGAGATTCTGCTCGAACTCGGCTTCGACTGGGACGACATCGCCAAGGCCAAGGACAGCGGGGCAATCCTGTAGCCTGCCCCTCGAACGCGATCACCTGAAGGGCCGTAAAGGGGAATGTCATGACTACGGGCGTCGAGCAGTTGGAGTTTCAGGCCGAGGCGCGACAGCTGCTGGACCTGTTGGTCCACTCGGTCTACTCCGACAAGGATTCATTTCTGCGGGAGCTGATCTCGAACGCCTCCGATGCACTGGACAAGCTGCGGATTGAAGCGTTCCGAAACAAGGACCTGGACGTCGACACGTCCGATCTGCACATCGAGATCGAGGTAGACAAAGACGCACGCACGCTGACCGTTCGCGACAACGGCATTGGCATGACACGTGCCGAGGTCGTCGATTTGATCGGCACACTGGCCAAGTCAGGCACGGCCGAGCTGCGTCAGCAGTTACGCGAAGCCAAGAACGCCGCGGTGTCCGAGGAACTGATCGGTCAGTTCGGTATCGGTTTCTACTCCACCTTCATGGTGGCCGACAAGGTCGAACTGCTCACGCGTAAGGCCGGCGAGAGCGAGGCCACCAAGTGGGAGTCCGGCGGCGACGGCACCTACACCATCGCCGCGGTCGAGGGTGCTCCGCAGGGAACGTCGGTCACCCTGCACCTCAAGCCGGAAGACAAAGAGGACGCACTTCACGACTACACCTCGGAATGGAAGATCCGGACGCTGGTCAAGAAGTACTCCGACTTCATCGCCTGGCCCATCCGGATGGAGGTCGAGACCAGGACACCCGCGCCGGAGGACGGCGGCGAGGAGACCGTGACGTTGGAGACCGAGACTCTCAACTCGGGGAAAGCGCTGTGGGCCAGGCCCAAAGACGAAGTCTCCGACGAGGAGTATAAGGAGTTCTACAAGCACATCGCGCACGCCTGGGATGAGCCGCTCGAGGTCATCTCGATGAGGGCCGAGGGCAACTTCGAGTACCAGGCCCTGCTCTTCATCCCGTCGCGCGCCCCCTTCGACTTATACGAACCGGGCGGCGACATCGGTGTCCAGTTGTACGTCAAGCGCGTCTTCATCATGGGCGATTGCGACGAGCTGATGCCCAGGTATCTGCGCTTCATCAAGGGCGTCGTCGACGCACAGGATCTGTCGCTGAACGTTTCCCGCGAGATGCTGCAACAGGATCGGCAGATCAACGCGATCCGGCGTCGTTTGACCAAGAAGGTCCTTTCGACGATCAAGGAGCTGCAGTCCGAGCGGCCCGACGATTACCGCACGTTCTGGGGCCAATTCGGCAAGGTCCTCAAAGAAGGCCTGATGAGGGACGTCGACAACCAGGAGATATTGCTGCAAATCTCCTCGTTCGCCTCGACGCACAGCGACGACGAACTCACCACCCTGGACGAGTACGCGGAACGGATGAAGGACGGCCAGCAGCGGATCTTCTACGCCACCGGCGAGTCACGTCAACAAATCCTCAACTCGCCGCACCTCGAAGCGTTCAAGGCCAAGGGTTACGAGGTGCTGCTGCTCACCGACGCCGTCGACGAGATTTGGTTGGGCACGGTGACCGAGTTCGACGGCAAACCGCTCCAGTCGGTGGCCAAGGGCGAGGTGGACCTCGACACGGAGGAGGAGAAGACTGCCCACGAGGCCGAGCGCAAAGAGCGGGAAAAGGATTTCGCCGATCTGCTGGCCTGGCTGAAGGAGACCTTGAGCGAGCACGTCAAGGAAGTGCGGTTATCCACCCGGCTGACCGAGTCGCCGGCCTGTCTGATCACCGACGCTTTCGGCATCACCCCGACGCTTGCTCGCATGTACCGGGCTTCCGGGCAGGACATTCCGGTCGAGAAGCGGACCTTGGAACTCAACCCGAACCATCCACTGGTCACCGGCCTGCAGCAGGCTCACAAAGACCGAGCGGACGATCCCGAAGTAGCTGAAACCGCCGAATTGCTTTACGGTACAGCGCTTCTCGCTGAAGGCGGCACACCCGAAGACCCGGCGCGGTTCGCCGAGTTGCTCGCACACCGGCTGACTCGCACGGTATAGACGACCCTGCGCGGCTAGGCCGCGTTGATTTAGTCACTACGCCCACCGCCACGTGGGCCCCAGCAATCGCTTGCACCACAGGATCTCTGGGTGGAGCCGGTGTACAGTTTGCCCGCCTCGCAGCGACAAGCCAAGGCTCGCAAGGGACTTGTCGCTCGTAGCCGGGCACAACGAACACTCCCACCCGAGGAGACTGCTGTGGCTGTTGTGACAGTTGTCGTCGCCAACGACTCACGACGCTAGTTGCCGTGCCGCACCTGGTTGAATGGCACGCCACGGTCAGCCGCGTACTCGCGAGGGAAGTTCAGCACCCGCTCGCCGATGACGTTGCGAGCCAACTCGCTGGTGCCACCGCCGATGCAAACCGTCTGCCGGGACAGGTATCGCAGGCCAGTCTCCAGGCCCTCCCCTTCCGCGCCGACGACCCCGGCCGTTCCGGTGATTGCCAGCCCGGCATCCATCTCCAAGGTGACCGTTTCGGCGTGGAAAAGCCGGAGAAGGGTTCCGGCGGCAGGCGGCAGGGTGCCGTCGCGGACGCTGCGGTAGATGTGGTCGCCCAGTTGGTCGCTGACCGCTCGGTGCACCAGTGCCCGTCCGGCTATCTGCTGCACCCGCTCGTTGTCGGCCTGCCCCGTCTTGCGAGCTAACGCCGCATAGTTCACCGGTGTGGTTCGGCCGCCCTCACTGCCGCTGCCGCTGGCGAATTCCGAGCCCTGCCCCACCGCGCGGCGCTCGTGATAGAGCTGGCGTGACGCCACCGCCCAGCCGCCGTCGACATCCCCGACGACTGCGTCGTCGCCGACATCGACACCATCGAGGAACTCCTCACAGAACTCCGTCGATCCATTCAGCTGAGTGATGCGCCGCAACGTGATTCCCGGATGCTTGATGGGCACCAAGAACATGGTCAGGCCGTCGTGCTTCGGCACGTCCCAGTTGGTGCGGGCCAGGCAAAGGCCGTAGTCGGCGGCGAATGCGCTGGTGCTCCACGTCTTTGCGCCGTTGATCACCCAGCGGTCCCCCGCCCGCTCGGCCCGGGTGATCACACCGGCGAGATCCGATCCGCCGCTGGGCTCGGACAACAGTTGAACCAGTACCTCGTCGCCCCGCAACGCCGCGGCGATGTGCTGACGTTTCTGTTCCTCGCTACCGGTGTCGAGCAGCGTCGCGCAGCAGATGGTGAACGTCGGTGTACTGAGGATCAGCGGCATCTCGTAGCCGAGGCTCTCCTCGTTGAACACCTTCTGGTATTCGTAGTCCAGACCCAGCCCGCCGTACTCACGAGGAAAGCAGATGCCGGCGAATCCGCCTTCATAGAGCCTCTTTTGGAGTTCACGAGCCCGCTGCCAGCAGCGTTCCTCGTCACGATGTGCGGCCGGCGGAAACGCCGGGTCGATAGGCGGCAAGTTCTCAGCCAGCCATGCTTTCGCCCGGGCGCGGAACTCATCGATGGATTCCACGTCGGTGGACGCCAGTTCAGCCTCGGTCATCAAGCAGACCTCGGCGCTGAGTTTCCTGCCTCCTGCCACTGGTACACCCGCAGGTTGTGCTCTTCGGGCGTGCCAAACATGGACCGGTACAGCGCAACTCGTCGCAAATAGACGTGCAGGTCGTGCTCCCAGGTAACCCCGATTCCACCGTGCATCTGCACGCAGCCCTGCACGATCTCGGTGGCCATTTCTCCGACATACGACTTGGCGATGCTGGCCGACAAACCGGCGTCGGGCGTACGAGCGGAGATGGCGGCTACCGCGGCGGCCGTCGTTGCCCGGCATGCCTCCAACCACATCTTCATATCGGCGAAGCGGTGTTTGAGTGCTTGGTAGGACGCCAGCGGGCGGCCGAAGGTGTGCCGATCCAATGCCCACGCGACGGTGAAGTCGAAAACGGTTTGCAGAACCCCGACCACTTCGGCGCACTGCAGCACCTGCGCGATTTGGCTTTGACGGTCGATCAGTCCGGCGCTCTCGGCGGCGGTGCCGACGGCGGCACTGTGCTCGACGTCCACGCCGTCGAAACGAACACGCGCGTATTGCTTGACCAGATCGATCGACTGCTGCGGCTCGACATGCACCCCGGAGGCGCTGGTGGGCACCAGGAACTGGCGCACGCCGTCGCCGCTTCGCGCCACCACAAGCAGCAGGCCGCTCTGTGCACCCGCCTCCACCCGGTCTTTGACACCGTCGATGCGGTAGCCGGAATCGGTCGACACGGCGGTCAGCGACGGCTCACGGGGCGCCCAGCCCCGCCCCGGCTCGTAGACGGCCCAAGAAGCCACCGTTTCGCCGGACATCAACGACTCGATCGTGGCCGCATGGGCCTCGTGCTCGGCGCTGTCCACCAGGCCGGCCAGCACCGTGCTGACCGGATACAGCGGCCCGGGCGCCACAGTTTTTCCAAGTTGTTCGGCGACCATCGCCAGATCGGCGACACCATCGCCCGAGACGCTGCCGCCACCGAGTTCCTCGGGGACCAACAAAGCCGTCCAACCCAGCTCAGCGGCCCGCTGCCACCAGGCCGGGTCGAAGGAGACACCCGCGGCGTGCAGCTCCCGCACCCGGCTCAGCGGAACCTCTTTTTGGAGAAAAGCTTGGGTGGTGGAGGCGAAGAGTATCTTTTCGGGGGAATCGACGGCAGTCATGATGTTGGCTACGGCCTTCCTTCACCGTTGCGGATGAAGGCCGAGCGTGTCCTGGTCATCCGTCCGATTCGATCCCAGTCGGGGTTCACTGGTGCCTTCGATGGTAGCAATGAGCAATACAGTAAGAGATACCGGAGTTCAGTCGATAATGACGTCGAGAAGCTGTAGTCACTATGGCTGACGTGGGCGAGCGGCCGCAGGATTCGGCCAAGGCGAAGGCGGACGCGATCGCATTGGCCGAGCAGGCCGAGGCGGAGGCCGCCGAGGCAGAAGCGCTGGCCGCGGCGGCGCGCGCACGCGCCCGGGCCATCAAATTGCGCCGTGAAGCAGCGCGGGCGGACGAGGAAACCGAAGACACCACCGAAGAAGCCACCGCCGTCGAAGCCGCAGACGCCACCGCTGAGACGCGCGAGGCGCCCGAAACTCCCGAGATGCCCGAGACACCGCAGCGGTCCGAGGCGCCGAAGTCGACCGAGTCAACCCGTCGGCGGTTGCCGTTGCCCCAGGTGTCGGGGCTTTCCGGGCTTGCCAAGATCCTCAGCGCTGCCGCCATCGTCGCGATCTGCGGTCTGCTCGGGGTCAGCGGATGGATGCTGTGGCGTCACCACACCGTCCAAGTGGAACGGCAGCGATCTGCGGCCTACACCGCTGCCGCCCGGCAAGGCGTCGTCAACCTGACGTCACTGGACTTCAATAAGGCGAAGGAAGACGTCCAGCGGGTACTCGACAGCGCCACCGGCGAATTCAGGGACGACTTCCAGCGTCGTGCTGACGATTTCGCCTCGGTGGTAAAAGATTCCAAAGCGGTCACCGAAGGGTCGGTCACGGCCAGCGCGGTTGAGTCGATGGGTAAGGATTCCGCGGTGGTTCTGGTGCTGGCTAACGAGCGTGTCACCAATTCGGCTGGTGCCAAAGATGATCCACGGGCTTTTCGGTTCCGGGTGTCAGTGGTCCGAGACGGTGATCAGCTCAAGATTTCGAAAGTCGAGTTCGTGCTATGAGCCGCGCCGGCAACGATGCAGAGCGAAGCGATGGGGAGGAGCGGCGCACATGAGCGCGGACGACAAGACCGAGCAGCAGAACGTCGAGGGCTCCCCCGACCTCGAGCCCAGCGACGGGGTGGAGATCGACAAAACCGCAACCGCCGCTGACGAAACGCAACAGGGCGACGACACGAGCGAGGGCGACCTGACTTCGTGGATCGGCGGCAAGGCTGCGCGCCGCCGACACGTCAAACTCGCCCCACTGGTTCTCGTGCTGCTCCTGGTGACGTCCGGTGCGCTGGCGGCGTGGCTCTACGTCAAAAAGTACCGGCCTGATGAGCAGACCGACGCGGCTGTCGCTCAAAGCGCCGTCGACGCCGCGCGCGACGGCACGGTCGCGATACTGTCCTACAAACCGGACACCCTCAACCAGGACTTCGCCGCCGCGAAATCCCATCTCAGCGGGGATTTCCTGAACTACTACGACCAGTTCACCCGGGAGGTCGTGACGCCAGCGGTCAAGGAAAAGGCGCTGACAACGACAGCTCAGGTAGTGGGTGCGGCAGCGTCCGACCTGCGGCCGAATTCAGCGGTCGTGTTGCTCTTCGTCAACCAGGCCACCGTCAGCAAAGACCGGCCCGACCCGGCGATGGCGTCGAGCACCATTCTGGTGTCGTTGACGCAGGTGCAGGGCAAGTGGCTGATCACCAAGTTTCAGCCGGTCTGATGGGAAATCAACGCCGAGCGCGCAGCCACGGCGAAAAATCGCCGCGAAAAATACCGCCGTAGATGCACGCTCGGCGCTCCGAAGACGTCAGATCGCGAACGAGCGGCGAAGCACCTGAGCGTGCAGGGCGGCGCTTTCCCGGGAGACCACCCACTCCGGCACCACCGAATCGAACCCGTGGAACGTCGCCGCGACGACGTGCAATTCGGTATGCACGTAGGCGTGCAGCAGCCGGTTCGCGTAGTCGATGGCTTCGTCGCGACACGGGTCGATCTCCGCGCAGCTGATGAACGCCGGCGGCAACCCCTCCAAGTTCGCCCGGTGGGCCGGCACGTGTTGCGCCGTCGCGGCGCTGTGACCGAGGTAGTGGCCCCACGCGCGGCTCACGGCGGGACCGTTGAGGCCCGGGGTGCGCTGGAATTCCCGACGTGACGGCGTCGCGTCGCAGTCGAGCATCGGCTGGTGCAACACCTGGGCCAGGATCGGCGGCCCCTCGTGGTCGAACATGCGCTGGGCCAGCGCGGCGGCCAGCGCCGCGCCCGCGTCCCGTCCCATCACCACGACGCGGGTGTCGTCCGCGCCGAGACGGTCGCTGTTTTCGACGGCGTAGCGAGACGCTGCTTCGACGTCATCGAGCGCTGCCGGACACGGGTGCTCCGGTGCCAGCCGATAGTCGACCGACACCACGAGGCAGCCGGCCGCGCGGGCCAGGTCCACACAATGCAGATGATCGGTGTCGAGGTTTCCGGTCACGAATGCCCCACCGTGGGCATACAACGCCAGCGGCGCCGGCGACTTGGTCAGGCCGCGATAAAGCCGCAGACCAAGCCGCCGCTCCCCCGGGCCGGTGATGGCTCGGTCCTCGATCTCGACGCTGCCGGTGTCGACGGCCGCCGCGCGCTCGGCAGCCAGCCGGTCGGCGCGCTCCCGCTCGGCGGGCAGGGACTCCGCGTGGAATTCGACGATGTCCAGACCGGCTGCGGCGTCACGCAGGGCCGGGTCGATACGGCTGATCCCGCGCGGCCTCGCGCGATCGGTCTCGGTCGTCATGCTCATCAAGGTAAACCTGCGACTCCATGTGGTGAAAGATTCGGTAGTTCTCGCCGCGCGCGATCAGCAACCAGGTGATCCAGCTGCTGCCGCTGTGCTCGACGTCGGATTCGCGGCCGGTGAACCTCCATCGGCTCAACACGACACAACGCGCAAAGCCGTCGGCAAGCAGATCGGCCGACCGCAGCTGTGACGACACCGACGCGCGCTTGAGACGCCCGGCGACTCGTGCCCAGTGCCGCTCGAGTTCATCGGCGCCGATCAGCGGCATCGGGTACTCGTCGCCGATGTAGATCGGCTGCGGAGTGTCGTCCTCCCAGAGGTCGGCAACCCCTGCGAGATCCAGGGCCGACCACTTTGCGTCGTATTCGTCGACGAGAGCGCTCAGGCCGTCGGCTGACCCGGTCACTGCGGCTGTTCGCCGGGCAGGGCCTTCACGGTCGCCGGCAGCCGATAAAGCTCAGTCGCGTTGCCGCGCATGATTCGCTCCCGCTGCGCCTCGGGAAAACGGTTGATCGCATAGGCCGGCGCGTCATAACTCCAGTGCGGGTAGTCCGTAGAGAACATCAGGTTGTCGCCGAGATCCATCATTTCCAGGTACTCACGGAATTGTTTGACGTCGGCGTCTTCCAATGGCTGGGTGGTGAACCGGACGTGTTCGCGGACATACTCCGATGGCCGACGGCGGACGTACGGTAGGTCGGCGCGGCGGGCTTCCCAGATCCGATCCATCCGCGACATCACCGGCATCGCCCACGTGAAGCCGCCCTCGATGAACACCACCCGCAGATCGGGGTGCCGGTCGAAGGCGCCGTCGAACACCAGGCTCATCAAATGCGAGACGTACAGCAGCGGCCAGGAGGCGAAGAAGTCGTGCCAGTGCGCCGGGTTGCCGACCGGATACAGCGGAATCAATTCGAACGGCGTCTGCCCCATCAAGTGGGTGGCCACCGGGAAGCCGTTGGCTGACGCGGCCTCATACAGCGGATCGAAATGCGGGCTGCCGAAAGGGATTCCACGTGTCTGCGGTGTCAGCAACACTTGGGCCATGTAGGGATGGCCCGCCCACCGCTGTACTTCACGCGCCGCCAAATCGGGCACTTGTGCACTGACGCTGATCGACCCACGCCAGCGACCGTGCGCGTTGTTCTGGCCCAGCCAGACGTCGGCGAGCCAGTCGTTGTAGGTCGACTTCAAGACGTGCTCGGCCTGCGGCAGCTGCGCGTCGCACATCGGCTCCAGCGTCGCGATGCTCACGCCGGCGTCGATCAGCAGTTGTTTGGCCGCGTAATCGGGATCGGTGCCGGCGAAGCCGCCCCCGGGAGGCGTCGCGTCGACACGCAACGACATGGTCTTGTAGGAGTCCGGCGTGTCGTAGAAGTGTGCCACCGGGGTGACGGCGTTTCCGGTCGGAAAGATCTTGTCGACCCATTCGGCGGGCGCATAGGACTTGAGTACGTCGGTCGAGACCGGCATCGGGTGCACATCGGTGTCGACGATGGCCACCGCGATCTCGGTCTGCGGCTCGACCCGTTCGAGCGTGGTCATAAGGCACTCTCCTTCACTGTGAGCCCGTAGAGCTCACTGGCGTTGCGCCACAACACCTTGTCGCATTGTGCCGCGTCGAGACCTGCGGCCGCCAGGTCGGGCGACGACGTCGACCAGTGCGGATAGCTCGATCCATACATCAGCAGGTCGGCCTTCGCGGAGAACTCCATCCAACGCTGCATCTGACCGGCGTCGGTTGGCCCGTCGAACGCCGACGAACAGAACCGCACGTGAGCGGGCAGGTATTCACTGGGGTAGCGGTCCACCCACGGCGTCTGGTTGCGCATCGACAACCAGAAGGTGTCCAGCCGCCACATCAGCGGGGTGAGGATGTCGTATCCGCCGTCGGCGAAAACAAATTTCAGGCCCGGATGCCTGCCGAAGACACCTTCGACGATGAGCGTCGCGAGGTGGACGAAGTAGTTCAGCGGCATGAATGCGGCGTAGCCCGGATAGGTGTGCGCATGCCCGGCGAACGTTGGCGGATAGTCAACGCCGTTGCCGCCGTTGATATGCACCGCAACCGGTAACCCGTGCGCGGCGGCGGCCTCCCAGATCGGCTCGAACATCGGCTTGCCATAGGGTTCGCGGGACTGCATCGGAACGCCGACCTGAAGCAATTTGGGATGTGCGGCAAAGCGTTCGATCTCAGCGACCGCACCCTTGGGGTCCTCGGGATTGACCCGGATGGTGCCGCGGAAACGGCCGGTGGTGTCTGGCTCCAGCCATCGGTCGAGCAGCCAGTCGTTGACCGCTGCGCAGATTCGGCTGTTGAGCAGATAGTCGGCAATGTTGCCGCGGGTCAACGGGTTCAGGATGGCGTACTGCACCCCGCCGTCATCGAAAAGGTGACGGGCAACGGTGTCGGGATCAGATCCCGGGTAGTGCTCTCCGTATAGGTCTCGGCGGTAGTCGCCGTCCGGGGCTTGATACCACTGCTGTTCGACGTCGGGGATCGCCCGCAGTTGATGAGCAGCTGGCAGGTAGCGCCGAATTTCAGCGTTATCGCGGAAATTCGGCTGAACGTTGGCGTCGATGATCATGCGGTCAGGTACACCTCGCCGTCGCTGACGTCAACCTCGTAGGTGCGGATGCGCCGCCGCGGATCGGCAACGTTGCAGCCCGTCGTGATGTCGAATTCCCAGTTGTGCCAAGGGCACCGAACGATCTGCCCGTTACGGGTACGTCGCATCCCGTCCGCCGCGCCCGGGTCGGCTTCGTTGGTTCCGCCGATGTAGCCCAGGCACAGCGGCGCGCCCTCGTGGGAGCAGTAGTTGACGATCGCGTGCAAAGACCCCTGCACGTTGTAGACACCCACGCCGAACTTCCCGACATCGACCAGCTTCATCGCGCCCGGCGGCAATTCATCGAGGGAACAGACCAATCGGCGTTTCAACACGGCCGGATCACCGCCTCCCTCACGATTGTGCAGGTCAATACTGTCCCCGTTACGGTAAACACCACAACCCATTGGGCTTCGTTGCTATTTATGCAATGATAGCGACGATCCGGATGAGCGCCCAGTCACCAACTAGGAGCGGCAATGACGCTGCGCACCGATCCTGACGAGCCCGTCACCCTCGACCCCACCGGCGAAACCAGCCCGTACATCTTCTTCGAATACATGCGGCGCACCGATCCGGTGTGGCATGGCGCAATCATGGATCACGACCAGATGCCGGAAGAACTGCGGCCGCGCGACGAGTGGGTGTTGTTCCGATACAACGACGTGTTCCGCGCGTTCCGCGACGACCGCGTCTTCACGTCCGCCGAATACGACAAATCGATCGGTTTGGTCATGGGCCACACCATCCTGGCGATGGGCGGCAAGGAGCATCACGACCACCGCAGCCTGGTGGCCAAGGCCTTCAGGGCGACCGCGCTGGAACGCTGGGAGCCATCGGTGATCGGCCCGGTCTGTGACCAGTTGGTCGACGAAATCAAGGACGAGGGCCACGCCGACCTCGTCAAAGCGCTGACGTTCGAGTTTCCCACCCGGATCATCTCCGAACTGCTAGGGCTGCCCCGCGAGGATCTGGATATGTTCCGGCGGCTGTCGCTGGACCTCATCTCGATCCCGACCGACATCATGGCGGGGTTGACCGCGGCGAACGAGTTGCACGGCTACTTCCTCAACCAGGTCGAGCAGCGGCGCCGCAAACTCACCAATGACATCATCGGCGATCTCGTTGCCGCCGAGATCGACGGCGAGAAGCTGACCGACGAGGCCATCATCGCCTTCTTGCGCCTGCTGCTGCCGGCGGGCCTGGAGACCACGTACCGGTCCTCCGGCAATCTGCTGTTCCTGCTGCTGACCCACCCCGAGCAGTTGGCGATGGTCCAGCACGACCGCTCGCTGATACCGACCGCGATCGAGGAGGGGCTGCGGGTGGAGACCCCGCTGACCATGGTCATGCGAACCACCACCGAAGACGTCGAAATGGGCGGCAAGACAATCCCGGCCGGCGCGCAGGTCGACATCTGCATGGGCTCGGCCAACCGCGACGAAAGCCGCTGGCCCGACGCCGACACGTTCGACATCCACCGGGCGCGGCACGCCCACATCGCCTTCGCCGGCGGAATCCACATGTGCCTGGGCATGCACCTGGCCCGGCTGGAGACCCGGGTGATGCTGAACAGCCTGCTGGACCGCGTCAAGGACCTGGCGTTCGTTGCCGACGACGGCACGGGCGCGGAGTCCAAGATCGTCGGACACACCTTCCGGTCGCCCAACAAGCTTCCGGTCACCTTCACCCCGGTGGCATGAAAAGCCGGGCGGCGATTCTGCATGACGTCGGCGGCCCCTGGTCCGTTGAGGAATTCGAGCTAGACGCCCCTCGCGCCGGCGAGGTTCTGGTGCAGATGGCCGCCGCCGGGCTGTGCCACTCCGATGACCACATCCTCAAGGGCGACATGGCAGCCCCCAACGAAGTTCTCCGGGCGATGGGGCTGCCCACCATGTTTCCGACCATCGGCGGCCACGAGGGTTCCGGCATCGTGCGCGAAGTCGGTGACGGCGTCGCCGATTTCGAGCCCGGCGACCACGTGGTGATGTCGTTCGTCGCTGTCTGCGGCCAATGTCGCTGGTGCGCAACAGGTATGGAGTACCTGTGCGATGCCGGTATCGGCACCCTGACGCCGGGAATGCCCACCGATGGCACATTTCGCCACCACCTCGCCGACGGCAAACCGTTGGGGCATATCTCCAAGGTCGGTGCCTTCGCCGAACATACTGTGGTAGCGACAAATTCACTCGTGAAGGTCGAGCCGGATCTTCCGTTGCTGCCGAGCGCGCTGCTCTCGTGCGCCATCCCTACCGGATACGGCTCGGCCGCGAATCGGGCCGGGGTGCGCGGCGGCGACACCGTTGTCGTCATCGGTGCCGGCGGCATCGGTACCGCCGCCATCCAAGGCGCCCGCATCAATGGCGCCGCGCAAATCGTGGCCGTCGACCCGGTCGAATTCAAACAGAAATCGGCGCTGCGGTTCGGCGCCACCCACAGCTGCGCGAACGTCGACGAAGCGCTGGACCTGGTCACTGGTCTGACCTACGGCGTGATGGCCGACGGCGTCGTCGTTTCGCCTTCGCTGATCGGTGCCGACGACGTCCGCAGTGCGTTACGGCTGACCCGCAAGGGCGGGACCTGCGTGCTCACCGGGATGACCGCGCAGACCACTCGCGGGATCAAGTTCGACCTGCAGGACTTCATCCTGATGAACAAAAACCTGGCCGGCACCGTCTTCGGCTCCTGTAATCCCAAGGCCGACATCTACAAGCTCGCCAGGCTCTATCAGAGCGGCCAGCTGCTGCTCGACGAGATGATCACCAAACGCTATCGGCTCGACGACATCAACGAAGCCTACGAAGATCTGCTCAACGGTGAAATCGTCCGTGGCGTCATCGATTTCGGGATTGCTTGACTTTCTGCATCTGACCATACGAATCGATCGGGCTGTGCAGACCCAGCCCGCCGTCCGCGTGCACGACCTGGCCTGTCACCCAGGGTAATTCGAGGACGCCGACGATGACACCGGCTACGTCGGCGGCTTCCCCGAGACGTCCCAGTGCGGTGCGCTCACACAGGCCCTCTACCCAGCCAGGTAGTTGCTCCGGTTCGCCCAGCATCGGTGTCCGGGTAACGCCGGGACCGACGGCGTTCACCCGAATGCCGTAACCGCCCCACTCCACGGCCGCGACCTTGACCAGCATGTTCAACCCGGCTTTGGAAACGCAGTACGCGCCCATGTCGCGGTCGGCGACGGTTCCGCTGATGCTGGAGACGACAACGATCGATCCGCCGGCTTCGGCATCGATCATCGCCTGAGCGGCGGCCCGGATGGTCAGCCAGGTGCCCGTGAGGTTTACCGCCAGCACCCGCTGCCATTGCTCAACCGACTCCGCCAGCAACGTGCCGGACGCGCCGATGCCCGCGCAGGCCACCACCCGCGTGGGTACACCGTGCTCGCGCACGGTTTGGCTCATCGCCGTAGCCACCGCCTTCGGATCGCTGATGTCGCAATCGATGTCGCCGCCGGCCTGGTCCCACACCACGACGTCGTGGCCGGCGTCCCGCAGGAGGCCGGCGACCTCCCGCCCGATACCCGACGCACCGCCGGTCACCAGAGCGCTCACTGCGGAGGCCCGATCAACTCGACCAGCACGCCGTCAGGTGCGGTGATGACCGCCATCGGGACCGTCGCGCCGGCCGGTGCGGGCACACTGATGCGACGCACGCCGTCGGTGAAACCCAAGGCGGCTAAGGCGGACAGCGTCGCATCGACGTCACGCTGCAGGGACAGCAAGAAGAACCCGTGCCGGGGGCCAGGGGCCGGAGGCAGCGCGTCGTCGGCTCCGTCGAAGACCACGAGTTCGACGATGCCGGTGTCGGGGTCCTGCGGATCACCAAGGAATATCGACCGCAGCTGATCGCAGCGCGCCCCGAAGAGCTCCGGCCAGTTACCGCGGAAGGTGTGATCGAACAGCTCGGTGAATCCCAGCCCGTCGCGCCAGAACCTCATCGACCGCTCGACATCGGCGGTGCAGATCGCCGCATGATGAACACCCAACACAGGCCTGCTCCCGCATCCTCAGCACGCAAAAGTCACGATGCCGCGAGTTTAGGAGTGGAGCTGGCCCGCAGGCGCGGATTCGCGTCTCTAGGTCAGGGCGCCAGCTGGAATTGGAAGTTCACAGTGCTTGACATCCCGGATGGATTGCCGCAGGCGGGCGCAATACTGGTTTCTTGGATCGTGCCCGTGAGGGTGTTCGGGTCCAACGTGCGGTGGGCAGCAATGGCGTTGGGAACCTTGGTACCGTCCGGACATTCTGCCTCATCGGTGGTGTCCATCACCCATTGGCCGTTCACCAAATTGTACTGCCCCACCGGCGGTCCACCGGGGGAGTGAGCTGCTGAGACGCATCCGTCACCGCAGGGAGTGAAGTACCAGTCGTTGGTGACCGGATGACCCTCGACGGTCTTCGGCTGACCGGTTTTTGGGTCTATCTGAGTCGAGATGTAGTGGCCGTTCGTCTGGAAGTCGGCGGGAAATGGTGCAGGCCCAGCGGGTCCCCACGCGCCCGCGGGAGCGGCTAGTCCGAGAGCGAGTCCGCCGAGAAAGGCGGTGGCGGTGATACACCGTGCGACAGCCATGACGTTATTTCCTCCTACGAAGCCGTTAAGGGTATCCACTACCGGTGGTCTATCACGGTAGATCCTCAGATTGGTAGTTATTTGGCATTTCCGCCTGACCGTGTTTCCTAATCAAGGGCCTGTGTTTGCCTGTTGTTAACCAGAGCAATCCCAGCGGCGGCGGACCGCTCAGTGGAGTTGATACCGAACCGGGAGGTGTTTGAGGCCGCCGACGAAGGTGGTGGCGACGAACTGCGGAGCCCCGGTCAACTCAATGGATTTCACCCGCGGCAACAGCTCGGTGAAGAAGCTGTTGACCTCCATGCGGGCCAGCGCCGCCCCCAGGCAGAAGTGCACGCCGTACCCGAATGCCAAGTGTTTATTGGGATCGCGGCCAACGTCGAAGCGGAACGGATCGACGAAGACGTCTTCGTCCCGATTGCCCGACACGTACGACAACAGCACCGACTCCCCCGCCGCGATCGGGACTCCGCGCACCGTGGTGTCTTCGCCGGCGGTGCGCATGAATTCCTTGACCGGGGTGACCCACCGGATCATCTCCTCGGTGGCCAGCGGCATCAGGTCGAGATTGCCGCGCAGCCGCTGAAGTTGGTCCGGGTTCTCGATCAGAGCATGCAGGCCCCCGGAGATGGTTGCGCTGGTGGTGTCGTGGCCGGCGGTGGCGACGATGAGGTAATAGGACACCGTGTCGATGTCGGACAGCGGCTCACCATCGATACGGGCGTTGGCAATGGCGGATGCGAGGTCCTCGGTCGGGTGTTCGCGACGCGCCGCGGTCACGCCGTTGAAATACTGGAACATGTCGAGCAATGCGGGCAGCTGATCCTCGTTGCTGCTGCCGCGCCTGAACTCGCTGTCATCGCTGCCGAACAGCTCCTGGGTCAGCTTGAGCATTCGCGGGAAGTCCGACTCGGGGATTCCCAACAGCGACATGATCACGTAAAGCGGGTAATTGACCGCGACCTCCTGGACGAAATCGCATTCGGGGCCCACCGCCATCATTTTGTCGACGTAATTCTTGGCGAGCTCGTCGACGCGGATCTTCAACGCCCGCATCGCCTTTGGACGAAACCAGTCCGCGCCGATAGCCCGCACCACCCGATGTTGCGGATCGTCCAGGTGGATCAGCGTGCGAACGCCCGCGGCGGCTTGCAGCTCGTCGCCCTCCGTTGTGGTCAGGACCGGGCGCGGCCAGTTGGTGAACAGTATGTTGTCGCGTTCGATGTCCATGATGTCGGCGTGCTTGGTAACCGCCCAGAACGGCCGATAATTCGGCACCTCAACCCAGGACACCGGCGCCTTGGCACGCAAATGAGTAAGCGCCGCATGCAACTTCGACTCATCGGCATACGCCAGCGGATCGGCGAGGACCTTGGCGGCTTCATCCATCGTCGGCGCACTCATGGGCAGCTCCTCACTGGCGCAACTCTTTCAGTACGGCGGTGACAGTGGCCTCGGAAACGCTGTGGGGAAACGACGGCATCACCCGGTCGATGACGCCGTCGCACCGGTTTTGAATTGCCGCTGAGAGTTTGTCGTACGTCGCGACTACCGCGAAGGCGTCCAGGATCTCGTCATCGATGAGCCCGGCCATGGCATCCCATTCCCCCTGCCGCGAAAGTCGATGCAACTCGGTCGCCACATCGCCCCAACCGTGCAGCTCGAGGACCTTGCGGTAGGCGGGCGTTGATCCGTAGAAAGCAATCTGCTTGCGCACGCCGGCCGCACCGTGTGTCAACTCGGTGTCGTCACTGCCGGTCACCACGAACACCGGGCACGCCACCTGGAATGCGTGCCGATCACGGCCAGCGCGCTGCAGACCACGCTGCACCGCGGGGATCGTCACCTCGTGCAAATAGCGCCTCGTTGTAAACGCATGGGCGAGTAGGCCGTCGGCGACCTCGCCGCACATTTCGGTCATCGATTCGCCGACGGCGGCAATGAACACCTTGGGCGCCGAAAACGGTTGCGGCTCAGGCGTAAACATCGGCGTCATGAGCTTGTGCGTGTAGAACTCACCTTCGAACCGCAGCCTGGTTCCATCCTTCCAGGCCGACCAGATCGCGTGCAGCGCCTGCACGAATTCGCGCATCCGCGCCACCGGATGACTCCAGGGCATACTGAATCGCTTTTCGATGTGCGGCTTGATCTGGGTACCCAGGCCAAGAATGAACCGGCCCTGCGAGTAGGTCTGCAGATCCCAGCTGAGGTTGGCGACGATCATGGGGTTACGCGCGAACGCCACCGCGATGCTGGTGCCCAGTTCGAGTCGCGTGGTGTGTTCGGCGGCCAGCAGCAGCGGCAGAAACGGATCGTGATTGATTTCGCCGGTCCAGCAGGCGTCGTAGCCCTGTTTCTCGAGGGCACCGGCCAGCCCCGGTACCTGGGCGAGGTCGGTGAAGATGCCTCCGTCGACCTTGAGGCCGGACGCAACCGTGTCGGTCATCCGCGCGCGCTCCGCCGCAGCTGGGAGCACTCCGACCTCATACTCGAGACGCTACAGTAAGCAATTCGGTAGGGTCAATGTCGGCACTGGCGTCGCGGCAAAAGCCCTGCGCCATCGGCTACTTCATCACCAGACGGGCGTTGTCCCATGTCACCATCCGGTCATCCGGCACGAAGCGCAGAAACGCCTGCTTGGCGTAGTAGGCCTGAGCCGCCGCGGGCAACCTGCCGGCAGGCGGGCGAAACGCGGCGTACTTGGCGTTGACCGCAGCCTCGATCCTGGACATCGCCGTGGCGTCCTCGACGACCTCGACACGGCCGGTGAGATGGACACCGCGCAGGTCGACGTACTGCTCACCCGACTCGACCAGGAACGACGCCCGCGGATCATGCCGGACGCGTGCGAGCTTCTTGGTACCCGCAGGTGTCATCACTACGACCGTGTGGTCCTCGACCGCGAACCAGACCGGCAGCGCAATCGGCATGCCGTCGCGGCGAAGAGTTGTCAGAATTCCGGTATGCGCCGATTCGACGGCTTCCCACGCCTCGTCCACCGTCAACCGGATGCCCATCGCTCCGCTCCCTGTCCATGTCGTCGGGCGGCCGCTGGCCGTGTACCTCTCGCAGACGCTACAGTAAGCACTTCAGTAGGTAACCGCCGACGATTAAGGACGTCCCAATGACGAAGCCCCCCGACTGGCAGGAGACGCTCGACGACCTCGACCGTCGCCGTCAGCGCACGCGGGCGATGGGCGGTTCGGAGCGGCTGGCCAAACACCGCGACAAGGGCAGGCTCGACGCCCGTGCGCGCATCGACCACCTCCTCGACCCGGGGACGTTCCGCGAACTCGGCACCCTCGTCGGCGGCGAGGTCGCCGCCGACGGGATCATCGTCGGGTCCGGGTTGATCAACGGCTCGCCGGTGATGCTTGGCGCCGAGGACTTCACCACGCTGGCCGGCAGCATCGGCCCCGGAGGCAACTCGAAACGTTATCGGATCGCGGAATTGGCGCTACGCGACAAAATTCCGCTGGTGATGCTGCTCGAAGGCGCCGGCTTTCGTCCGACCGGTGGGCACTATGGGCGCAGCCCAACCGATTTGCTCGCACAGGCGCAGTGCTCTGGGCGGGTCCCGACCGTCGCCGCCGTGCTCGGCCCGTCGGCCGGACATGGCGCATTGGTGGCCCCGGTATGTGACTTCCGCATCATGAGCAGGCAAGGCGCCATCTTCACCGCGGGGCCTCCCGTCGTCAAAGAGTCCACCGGAGAAGACATCTCGAAAGAGGACCTCGGCGGACCGGACGTGGCATTGCCCAGCGGCGTAATCCACAACGTCGCCGAGGACGACGAGGCGGTGCTCGACGACGTCCGCCGCTACCTGTCGTATTTCCCGCCGAGCGCGTGGTCCTACCCGTCGTCGCTGCCCGCCCAGGCGACGACCGAACCGCGGCAGACACCGGAGTTGCTCGACATCGTCTCCCGCGACAACCGCCGCGTCTATGACGTGCGCGCCGTGCTCGACGTGGTCTTCGACCGGCCGGACTGGTTCGAGGTGCAGCCGCAGTTCGGCAGGGCGATCATCTGCGCGCTGGCCCATCTCGGCGGCCATCCCGTCGCCGTGGTGGCCAACCAGCCGCAGGTGCTGGCCGGGTCCATCGACGCCGACGCGGCAGACAAGGCGGCGCACTTCATCACGGTGGCGGATTCGTTCCACCTGCCGATCGTGTTCCTTGCCGACAACCCGGGCATGCTGCCCGGCAGCCGATCCGAGCGCAGCGGCGTGCTGCGGGCCGGAGCGCGAATGTTCGCCGCTCAGACCGCGGCCACCACCTTGAAGCTGCACCTCACGCTGCGCAAGGCCTACGGGTTCGGCTCAATGGTCATGTCGCTGCTGAGTTTTGACGACCAGGTCGCGACCTTCGCCTACCCGGGCGCGACGATGGGCGCGATGAGCGCGGCGGCGCTGAGCAAAGCATCACACGCCGGCGAGGACCTCACGGCCAAGCTGCGCGACGCGGAGTTGCAGGCGTCCTACCGGTCGGCCGAGCGGATGGGTTTCGACGAGCTCATCGATCCCCGCGAGACCCGCGATGCGCTGCTGGCTTCGCTGCAGCGGGGGCTGTCGAGCCGCCAGGCCGCGGCCGAGCCGGTGAGCCGGACCGTCATCATGCCCTGAGGTCTCCGCGAGAGTGCAACTGCCGACGGCGCCTCTCGGGAAACACGTCGCCAGAAGCACTCTCGCGATCAGACACAAAAGCACCCATTTGGGTGCGCCCATGACTCGGGTCAGTAGGTATTGAAGAACAACAGTTCCAGGGACTCGAATACGCTCTGGAATGGTCCGCTGTCGGCAACCCCGTGCTCAAGTAATGCAGTGAGCCACGCGTCGACATTATTGACGTCGCTGTCGGAGATGTCGACATAGGTGAGGTCCCCGTCGGTCGACGTGGTCGCATCCGCGATCTGCGCCGGCGTCAACCCCAGGTATTCCACGTGCGGGCCGAATACGTCTAGCAGTGCGCCCGACAGGCCCTGGGTTTCGAAGACCTGTTGGAAGTTGGGAACCGGATCGGGGTCCAGACTGTAGATGGTCGCCGGGTAGAGATCATCCGGTGTCAAGTTGCCCAGGACGCCGTCAAAGCCGAGGTCGGTGAGAATGGAGTTCGTCAGACTCGAGCCGAATAACGCGTCCATGTCTGGTTCCAGATTGGGCCATATACCGCCCGGGGTGGAGGGGTCGCCGATGAACACGAAGTGCAGATCGGCGCTGGGGATGCCGTCTGCTTCGAGTCGGCTCATTGCGATCGACTCAGCCGTGGCGCTCTGCGAGTATCCGAAAATCGTCAGCGGATGCTCGGCGCTGAAAGCGCCCGGGTCCGCGTTGAATTCGTTCTCCACGGCGAGGACGACGTCGTCCGCGCCTGTGAGACTACTCGGGCCCTGCTGGAACAGCTCGGGTGTCGTCAGCACCTGCAGCGGCGCGGTGCACGGGTCGGTCCCGATCATGTCGCATACCGTCGAGCCGATCGCGCCACCATCGAAACCCAGCGGGTGCAGATACAGATCCTCGGCGGCCTGCGCGAAAGCGGTCGACGGCGTCGGCTCGCCGGTTCCGCCAAGGATGATCGCCGTATCGCTCCCCGCTAGCGGGTCGTCCACGTCGGCGTACGCAGCTGCGCTGTTCAGCGCGCTAGCCATGCCAACCATCGCGCCAACGGCGCCAACGTGCACGAGCAACTTGTGTCGAATCACCGCTGCGCCCCGCCCCATAACCGTGATCTGCGCCATCGCATCTTCTTATCTGAACTTAAGCTTAGGTTCAAGCAGTTCTTAAGCTTTGGATTAGCGGAGATGTTGTGGATCGAATCAGCAGACGTAATTCTCGCCGCTCGCCCGTACCGTCACATCGCTGATGTTGATTCCCCACGGCTGGTCGATGACATGTACCACCGCGTTCGCCAGGTCATCGGGGGTGATCAGCCAGTACTCCATTGAGTCCACGTCCATCTGCGCGGGTCGAAGGGCTCCGCTCTGCAGGTTGCCGGCATTCTCGATGAACTGGGCGGCCTTCTGCCCGGCGATGCCGATGACCGCGGCTTCGTTGACGACCCCGCTGGCAAGATTGGTCCCGAGGACGCCGGTCGGCTTGACGTTGGTCACCTTGATCTTGCCCTGGGCCTCGACCCGCAACGAATCCGAAAGCACATCGACCGCCGCCTTGGTCGCGCTGTAGACGCCGGAGCCTTCGGTCCCGGCGTTGCCGTAGATGGACGAAATGTTGACGACGTGGCCTTGGCCCTGCTTGATCATCGAGTCGTAGACGGCCGAGATGCCATTCACGACGCCTTTGATGTTGATGTCGATCGCCTTGTGCCATCGTTCCCAAGCGCGTTCGTGGTCAGCGAAAAACGCCAACGGCATCACGCCGGCGTTGTTCACGATCACGTCGATGCGACCGTAAGTGTCGACGGCGTGTTGGCCCGCCGCTTTGACCTGGGCCATGTCGGTAACGTCCGCAACCTGGGTGGTGCCTTCGAAGCCGGCGGCTCGGATGCCCTCGAAGACCTCGTTCAAGCCTTCGACGTTGACGTCCACGCCGACGACCTTGGCGCCACCGGCTGCACACTTTTCCGAAATCAGCTTGCCGAAGCCGCTAGCTGCGCCGGTCACGATAATGACCTTGTCGTTCAAGTACTTCGACATCGCTTTCCTATCTGCTCGCGCGGTACGCCGCGACGACGGGCTCGAGTTCGTCGGGTGTCGCGCCGTGCATGATCACCGCGTCGGCCCCATAGTCGAATTCTTTAACGATGCGTTGCACGCACTGTTGGGCCGACCCGGTGGCCGACGGTTCCAGCCATTCATCGGGAATCAGGGCGGCGATGTGTTCGATCTGCTCGGGGGTGGCCTTGTGATCGATCCCGCCGGCGATAGACGTCACCACGGAGTCCTCCCGAAAGCGTTGCAGCACAGCTGGATCCCAGTTGTTGGTCTGCACCATCAGATCGCCGTAGCCCTGTAGATAGGTGGCCAGCCGCGCGACGGTTTTCTTCAGCCGCAGCTGTTCGGGCAGGTGATCGCCAACGGTTGCGAAGCACGACCACACTCGCACGCTGTGCGGGTCGCGGCCGGCCTTTTCCGCGGCTGACTTGACGGTTTTGACGCAGCGCTGCAGCGTCTCCGGGGTGAAGTAGGTGTGCAGGATGACGTCGTCGAAAACCCGGCCCCCGAGCGCAAGCGTGTTAGGCCCGAAAGCCACCAGCGCCAGCCGGATGTCTTCGTTGAAGTCGGGGTCGAGAAACAGTATGGGGTACTTGCCCATCGGCCCGTCGTGGTTGAAGATCACCTCGCCGTGCCAGAGCCGGCGCATGACCTGGGCCCAATCCTCCATCTGTGCAGTCGTCACCGCCGGTATGCCGAATGCCCCGTAGATCGCGGCGATACCACGGCCGACGCCCAGGGTGAACCGGCCGTCGGACAGCCGATGCATGGTGGTCGCCCACGATCCGGTGATCAGCGGGTGACGGGTGTTGTGATTGGTTGCGGCGGTGGCGATCTGCATCCTGCTGGTCACCGCGCAGGCGGCACCGACCAGCGACGACGCTTCTTTGACGTTCCAGCGCTCGGAGATGAACGCGGTCCCGAAGCCCAAGGCCTCGCCGCGGCGCGCCTCGTCCATCAAGGTTGCCGGGCCCTCACCACCGGCCCCGGCCAGCAGGTAGTACCCCAGTTCGTCAAGCGTGCGATCGCTCAATTGACAACTCCTTGCAGGAATCGCTCGGTGACGCGCTGCACGCGCCGCGAGAACACGTGGCCGACATGGCCGCCGTCATACCAGTACAACTGGCCACCCCAGCGCTCCTGCAACGCGGTAGCGGGTTCGCGCATCGCCATCCGGTCATGCCATGCCCCGACGATGAGCCGCCGCTGCGGCGGCGGTGCCGGGTCGACGGCCAGCGGGTCGATCACCGAGGTCAGCTTCGAGACCACCGGTGACCCCAGCAGCTCCCGGTATCCGTTGCGCGAGGAACCCCAGCGCCCGAGGTGTCGCGCGATCATCGCGTTCAGCCCCAGAATCGGGGTGTACAGCGCAACCGCATCGACCTGCCTCTCCAGGTGCGAGACCAGCGCAGCCACCGGGCTGCCCATCGAAATCCCCGCCACCACAACCGCGTTGGCCTGTCGTTGTGCCCATCGCACCACCGTGCGCACCTCCGAGACCGCGCGCATCATGCCGGCGACATTGGCCAGTGGATCCATGTCCGGGTAGGCCGGCCAGTGGCCGCGTCGGGATCCGTGGCCGGGCTGCACCGGCATCGCGACGTTGAACCCCAGCCCACGATGTATTCGGTCGATCCGCGACAGCAACATGTCGTCGGCGCGGCCCTGACCGGCGCCGTGCACCCAGATCAGCCACGGCCTCTGACCGTCGCGGTGCCGGCACAGGTGTACCACCGCCCGCGCCGGGCCACCCAGGCCGTCGGCTTCCAGCGTCTTCGGTAGCGCCGGATCATGTTCGAACGTCATCCGCTCGTACGCCAGCCCGCCGATGCGCCGCCGTCGTATCCCGTGCACCAGCAAGGGTTGTGGGTCCGCATGCGCCCGGTCGATGCCCAGGGCCGACAATTCCTCAGCCGCTGCTTCGCAAGCACTCAACGGCCGCATCGCCGCCGGGCCTCCCCCAAGCAGCGAAAACCCGGACAGCACAAGTTCATCCAGCATGACTTCGCCGAACTGACGCACACCGCGCGGTGACACCGGGACCCACCCGGTCGATTCATTGAGGCCGGCCACCGTACGCGGCAGGACCATGCCCAGCTCGCGAGCCAGGTCACGGGTGAGGCCCAGACCGCGCGTTGCCAACGACATGCAGCTCACCTAAGCCAGTTTGAAGCCGGTGTATCCGTCGGCCGCGATTTCATCGCAGCGGCGCCGGTATTCGGGGATACCGCCGGTATAGCCCATATACATCCGTTTCTTGCCGGGCACATTGCCACCGTTGTACCAGGAGTTGCACGACGGGTGGACCAGCACCGTCGCCGCGACGAGCGAGGTGGCGTGGTCGACCCACTCCTGCTGCGCGGTAGGTAGCGCCTCGATCGTGCGAATTCCGTTGGCGCGCAGGTATGTGATGCACTCACTGATCCACTCCACATGCTGTTCGAGCGCGGCGACGAAGTTGGTGGCCGCACTCGGGCTGCCCGGACCCTGGATCGTGAACAGGTTGGGGAAGCCGGCGACCGCCAGCCCCAGATACGACAGCGGCCCTTCGGTCGCCCAAAATTCACCGAGCGACAGCCCGTCGCGCCCTCGGATGTCGATACGACTCAGCGCGCCGGTCATGGCATCGAACCCGGTGGCGTAGACGATCACGTCGAGATCGTAGGCACCTTGCTCGGTGCGAATGCCCGTCGGTGTCACGTCGCGGATCGGTCGCCTCCGCAGGTCGACAAGCGTCACGTCGTCGCGGTTGAACGTCTGGTAGTAGCCCTGGTCGATGATCGGCCGCTTACACGCGAACGGGTGGTCGGGCACCAAGGCCGCCGCCGTTTCCGGATCCTTGACGATCCGCGCTACCGCCTCGCCGTACAACTTGGCGGCCATCCGGTTGGCGTCGATGTCGAAGAAGATGTCGCCCCAATTCAGGGCACCCAGCACGCCGTTGGCTTCGATGGCACGCAGCTGGTCTTCGCGCGACGCCGATTTCAACGGCGGCTTACCGAGCATCCCGAGCAGCACCGAGAACGCGCTGAGCCGGGCCGCCCCGACCGGGTGTGCTCGTTGGGCCGCGCGGACGTCGTCGTAGTGCGCTTTCATCTCGTCCAGCTCGCCGGGCTCGAGCCGGCGCACCTGCCACGGCAGCGTGTACGCCGGCGAACGCTGAAATACGAAGAGCTGCAACGCTTCCTGGGCGACCACCGGGATGAGCTGAACGCCAGACGAGCCAGTGCCGATGACGCCGACCCGTTTTCCGGCAAGGTCGACGTCCTCCTTCGGCCACCGGTTGGTGAACAATGACGTTCCGGCGAACTCGGCCATCCCGGGGATGTCGGGTTCCAGCGGCGCGGACAGGATGCCGGTCGCGGCGACCACGAATGGGGCTCTGAAGGTCTCCCCCGTTTCGGTTGATACCACCCACACCGCGGCCTGCTCGTCGAAGGCCATCGCGACGACCTTGGTGTCGAACTGGATGTCGCGGCGAAGATCAAGCCGGTCGGCGACGAAGTTGAGGTAGGCCTCGACCTCGGGTTGGGCCGGCATCGTCTCCGTCCACACCCATTCCTGCTGGATCTCGTCGGAGAAGCTGTACGAGTACTCAATGCTCTCGATGTCACAGCGGGCGCCGGGGTAGCGGTTGTACAGCCAAGTCCCGCCGACGTTTTCGGCCATTTCCAGCACCCGGGTGCGCATTCCGAGCTGCCGCAGCCGATGCAGGGTGTACAAGCCGGAGAACCCCGCGCCGATGACGACCACATCGAAGCGGGAGTTATCCACCATCCGACCAGGTCTCCGGGAGGGGGAAATCACCGCTGACCTTAAGGATGGTTCGGGTCAGGTGCAGGGTTTTGATCCGCCAGGTGCCGTGCTGTTTCTCGTAGGTCTCCCGGTAATGACCGGCGCCGTGCAATTCGCGGCCCTCGCGGAAGATGATCCAGTCTTCCATCGCCCAAATGCCGGTTGCGCTCGTAGGTGAGGTAAGCGTGATCTCCGGGGTATGACAATGGTGCATGGTGGCCGCGTTCTCCAGGCTCGCCAACACCATCGGCACGAAGTTGTCCACGCCCGCTACCGGTGGGGCGGTCATCGGGTCGGCTCCGCCGGTGGAAACCGCCATATCCAGCTTCACCACCACATCGGCGGTGAACACGCTGCGCCACCCCTCGACGTCTTTGGCGTCCAGAAACCGGCAATAACGCGCCTTCAACTGCCGAATCGCTTCAAGATCGTCAGCCACCCTGCTGCGCCTCCTCGGCCCGAAATCTATACTGTAACGTATTTAGTATCACTGGGACGAGGGCAGGAGGCGCTGGTGTGAAGGTCCCGTTCACCTGGAAAGTCACCGGATGGTTCATGGTCGGCTGGTCGCCCGAATTTCCCATCGGCGAGGTCCGGCCCCTGCACTATTTCGGTGAGGATTTGGTGGCCTACCGCGACGAGTCCGGTGAGCTGCATGTGTTGGAGGCGCACTGCAAGCACCTCGGCGCCCACATCGGCCACGGCGGCACCGTCGTCGGCGACTGCGTCCAGTGCCCCTTCCACGGCTGGCGGTGGGGCCCGGATGGCACCAACCGATACATCCCCTATCAGCCGGACCGGCCCAACCGCGCATTACGGCTGCGGGTTTTTCCGGTGCGGGAACAATACGACTGCGTGTTCATCTGGCATCAGCCGGACGGCAAGGAGCCGCAGTGGGAAATGCCGGACATCTTCCGGAAGTTCCCGCAATTCGAGACCGATCCAGCGGCCTACTACCGCGCGTACCCGGAGTTCTCCCGCCGAGCGGAGCGCGAACCGGTACATCCGCAAGTAGTCGCAGAAAACGCCCCCGACAGCACGCATTTCGAGTATGTGCACCACGCCACGGTCACGCCGCGGGTGCTGGACTGGACGATCGTCGACCACGAATGGCAATTCATTGCGGGCTGGCCAGACGCCAGCAGCGACAACCCCGACGATCTCGCGCTGCGGTTTCACAGCCACTTGTTCGGTCTCGGCGGAGCAATCAGCGTCTTCGAGGGCGCGCAGAACCATCGGCTGATTTTCACCTGCACACCGGTCGATGACGAGTGCTCCGACCTGTTCTATTCGATCTGGTGGCCCCGACTGCCCGGTGATGACTCCGCTGTGCCGCAGGGCAAGCTGCGCGACGTCATCGAAAAGCAGTTCCTTTCCACCGTGTTCGACGATCTGCAAATCTGGCGCTACCAGAAGTACGTGGAACATCCGCCGCTCTCTAAAGTCGACGCGAAAGGCTATATGGCACTGCGGAAGTGGGCGACCCAGTTCTACGAAGTGCCAGCATGAGCGATCTACTTGAACTCGCCGCGCCCACACACACCGCGATCGTCACCCAGGAGTGCCAAGGAGCCGTCATCGGCCCCAACGCCGGGCTCAAGATGCTTGCCGAGGAAGCACGCCGCGTTGCGCTGCCCAACATTACGAGGCTGCTGCCCGCGGCTCGAGCGGCAGGCGTGCGCGTCGTGCACTGCCTGGTGCAACGACGACCCGACGGGCTCGGCGCCAATCACAATGCGAAGATCTTCGCCATCGGACGCGGCGAAGTGAACATCCTTCCGGGCACGCCCGGAGCCGCCGTCTTGCCCGAGTTGGGTCCCGAGCCAACCGATCTGGTGCTGAGCAGATGGCACGGTATCGGCCCGATGGGCGGCACCGACCTCGACGCGATCTTGCGGAACCTCGGAGTGTCCACGATCGTCGTGGTCGGTGTTTCGCTGAATATCGCAATCCCGAACCTGGTCATGGACGCGGTCAACGCCGCCTATCGCGTCGTCGTGCCGCGCGATGCGGTCGCCGGCGTTCCCGCCGAGTACGGCGAGGCCATCATCGACAACACGCTGTCCCTGCTCGCGACCATCACCAGCACCGAGGATCTGCTCCAGACGTGGGGCCAGGCTGAGGAGGGGCCGCTATGACCGAAGCCGCGTCCACCACCCGAGGCGGATTTCCAGAAGTCAGACCGGTTGAGGACGCACCACCCGAACTGGGCCGGTTCGTTGCCGCGCTGCATCGCCTGCAGGATCTAACCGTCTCGACGCGTCCTGACAGTGAACTGTGGGCCGCCGCGGCCGAGCACGTCGAGAACGCGTGCGCGTCACTCGACGGCCACCAGGTTCCGGAAATCGAGGCGGTGGCCGGCCGGGTCCTCGATCTGCCCGGGTTGGGCCATCCGCTGCTGCCGCCGTGGTCGCTGACGAGTGCTGGCACCGACGGTGTCACCATGACCGGGCACTTCACCCAATCCCATGTCGGCGGGAACCAGGCCGTTCACGGCGGCATGATCCCGCTGTTGTACGACTGGCTATTCGGGATGGTGGTCACTACCGCGGAGATTCGCCCGACCCGAACGGCATACCTGCACGTCGACTACCGCAAGATCACCCCGATCGACGAACCACTGACGGCCCATGGCCGCATCTCCGAGATCGACGGCAGGAAGGTTTTCATCACCGCTACCATGGCTTCGGCCGACGGCACTCTGCTCAGCGAAGCCAACGGCCTGATGGTCCGTTTGCTTCCGCACCAGCCGTGAGAGGCCTGATGTCCGTCAGTGCAACACAATTCACCGTGCCCGCTGTCGCCGGAGCCGTCGCGGCCGCGATCGGCGACCGCGAGATGATCATCCAGGGCGAACGACGCTATACCTACGCGGAGATCGTCGAGCGATCGAACCGTCTCGCCGCGTACCTACACTCGCGCGGGCTGGGCTGCCACGCGGAGCGGTCAGCACTTGCCGGCCACGAGGTCGGGCAGGATCTCGTCGGCCTATATGCCTACAACGGAAACGAATTCGTGGAGGCGCTACTCGGTGCCTTCGCGGCGCGAGTCGCCCCATTCAACGTCAACTTCCGCTACGTCAAAAGTGAGTTGCAGTACCTGCTCGCGGATTCGGGTGCGACGGCGCTGATCTATCACGCTGCGTTCGCGCCGCGGGTAGCCGAAGTGTTGCCGGATCTTCCCGCGCTGAAAGTCCTCATTCAGATCGCCGACGACTCGGGCAATGCGTTGCTCGACGGCGCAGTGGATTACGAGAGCGCCATCCAATCCGCCCCGCCGCCGGCGCCGCTGCAGCACTCGCCCGACGACCTGTATGTCCTCTACACCGGCGGCACGACAGGAATGCCGAAAGGTGTTCTGTGGCGCCAACATGACATCTTCATGACGTCGTTCGGCGGGCGAAATCTGGTGACCGGTGAGACTGTCGGTTCCATCGACGAGATCGTCGCACGGGTGGCCGCCGGCCCGGGCACCAAACTGCTCATCCTGCCGCCGCTGATTCACGGTGCCGCCCAGTGGAGCGTTATGACGGCGATCACGACCGGGCAGACCCTGGTCTTCCCCACCGTGGTCGACCATCTCGATGCCGACGAGGTCGTCCGCACCATCGAGCGAGAGCAGGTGGTTTCGGTGACCGTCGTCGGTGATGCCATGGCCCGGCCACTGCTTGCCGCAGTCGAGAAAGGCATAGCCGACGTGTCGTCGTTGGCGGTGGTCGCCAACGGCGGTGCGCTGTTGACGCCCTACGTCAAAGAGCGCCTGATCCAGGCCTTGCCGAACACCATGGTCGTGGACGGCGTGGGATCGTCGGAAACCGGCTCGCAGATGAGTCACCTGTCGATCACCGGCGCGGTGTCGACTGGCACGTTCAACCCTGGCCCCGATACCTTTGTGGCCGCTGAAGATTTCGGCTCGCTGCTCCAACCAGGTCACGACGGCATGGGCTGGCTGGCCCAGCGCGGTTACGTACCCCTTGGCTACAAGGGTGACGCCGCCAAGACCGCCGCCACCTTCCCGGTGATTGACGGCATTAGGTACGCGATACCCGGTGACCGGGCCCGCCACCGGGCCGACGGCGTTATCGAGTTGCTCGGCCGCGATTCGGTGACGATCAACTCCGGCGGCGAGAAGATCTTCGTCGAGGAGGTCGAAACCGCGATCGCGTCGCATCCCGCAGTGGCCGACGTCGTCGTCACCGGGCGGCCCAGCGAGCGGTGGGGCCAGGAGGTGGTGGCCATCGTCGCGCTCGCCGACGACGCCCGCGCCGATGGCGAGGAACTGATCGCACATGCCGGAAAGTCGTTGGCGCGCTATAAACTTCCGAAGGCGATCGTCTTCCGGGCGGCCGTGGTGCGCAGCCCATCCGGCAAAGCCGACTACCGGTGGGCGCGCGAGCAAGCGGTACAGGAGGCATAGGGATGAGTGACAACGACGTGCGGGCCGCCCTCCAGCGCCACTGGGCGGCCTCCGACGCGAACGACTTCGCGACGGAGCACGAAATCTACCGAGCCGATGCGGTTCTCGAGTATCCGCAATCGGGCGAACGCATTAGAGGCCGAGCCAACATTCAGGCATCCCGCACTGCCCAGCCGAACCTCAAACGTTTCACCGTGCGACGCATGCTCGGCGGCGGCGATCTGTGGGTCACCGAACTCGTGATGACGTACGACGGCCAGCCGTCTTACGTGGTCAGCATCATGGAATTCGAGGCCGGCGAAGTGGTCCACGAATCGCAGTACTTCGGCGACCCGTTCGAGCCCGGGCCGTCCCGCGCTCAGTGGGTCGAACGTATGGATTAAGCCGCTCGGAGTGACACCGGCAGATGTTTGAGTCCGTGCAGCCCGATGCTGTTGTTGAAGGTCGGTTCGCCGGCCAGCAGCAGCCGCGGAAAGCGCTCGAACAAGGACTGCAGCCCGATGTGTAGTTCCATGCGTGCCAGTGCCGCACCCAGGCAGGCGTGCACACCGGTACTGAAGCTGATGTGTTCGCGGGCGTTGGCGCGGGTTGTGTCGAAGGTATCGGGGTGTTCGAAGACCGCCGGATCCCGGTTGGCTCCGCCCGCCAACAGAAACAGCGCCTCGCCTGCTCGGACCGAGTATCCGTGTATGTCAACGTCTTCGGTAGCGACCCGCGGCACGACTTGACCTGCCGTGTCATAGCGCAGGATCTCCTCGACGGCGTTGGGCCATCCCTCGGGGTTCGGGCGCAGCGCGACCAGCTGATCCGGATGACGGACGAGCGCGACGACGGCCTTGCCCATGACATGACTGGTGGTGACGAACCCCGCGCCGAGGAGCAGCCCCGCGAGCATCCTGATCTCGATTTCGGTCAAGTCGCCGTTGCGTATGACGTTGGAGAGGATGCTATCGCCGGCGTCGTCTTCCCTTAGCCGCTCGACATGCTTGGCGAGGTACCGGTCAAAGCCGCGTAGAACAGGCGTGGCAGAGCGAAAGTCGCGCCATGATGCGGCGGTGCTGCCGATCAATCTGGTTGTGGTCTCGGCGACTTCCTGAAGGTAACGCGTCTCGTCGGTTGGCATTGCCATCATCTCGGCAATCACCGCGATGGGAATCCGCGAGGTGTACTCGGCGACCAAATCGCATTCTGCCCTGCCCTCCAGACCACGAAGCAGTCCATCGGCGATGTCGTGAATACGCGTCCGAAGTCCATGGAGCGCCAGCGGCGTGAACGCCCGCGAGACCGGGTGACGTAGCCGCGTGTGCTCAGGCGGATCGGTGACCAACATGGAGGGCGGTTCGATCGGACTCAGCACATCTGGGTCAGTCTTGGCCAGGATCCACCGAACGATGCGAAAAGGTGACCGATCCCGCGGTTTGATGGTCCTGAACCGGCCGTCGCGGAGCACCTCACGCACAATCTGCGCGTCAGCACTGGCCCAGCCGACTCCACGTATCGGTGACATGCGCCCGCGCCGGCGGACTTGCTCGATGAGCGGATAAATATCGTTGACCGGGTTGCTGTCGATTGTCAGGAGCTGCGCCAGCGGATCACCCCGCCGCGCCAGCAGTTTCAGCGACACACGTGGAGGTCCATAGCCCATCGCCCAATACGTCCACTCCCGGACCGGCACGTCCATGTGCCCACACCCCTTGGCAATCGGTTGAACACGAGCCTATGGCATGTCACTGCCCTTGGAAATCGTCTGCAAACGATCCGACCACCGAGTTCAGATACCCTAGCGCTGTTTGCGCGCGGAGGTACAGAACGCCATTTCGACTTGCGCACCGCCCAGTTCGCCAATGAATGTGTTGGTTGTGCACTTTAGGCTGAACAACGGGCTATATAAGAGGAGCGGCAACAGAAATGGCGGACGAAACCAGCTCGCTGGGCTTCCTGAGGCGACACTCCTTTTGGTGGTTCCTGATAGGTCCAGCTGGGGCAGCTGGCTCGGTGTGGGGGAAGCGCCTAGGCGAGGACCGTCCACTTCTGGGTCATATCGTTTTCACCCTCGGCCTAGTGCTTATCGCGATCGGTCACGGCTGCGCCATCAACTGGGCGTACGTTCGCCTTGCCGGTCATCATCAGCGTCGTCAGCGGCGCGCGTAAACGCAAGCAGCGCATGCTAGCCGCCCGGGTGGATGCGCTGATCGCGCGGGCCGTCTGGCACACCCGGGGACCGTGGTATGAGAAGTTAGGGGGCGCCGAGCGCGACGACAAGTACGCGGTGCAGGCCGAGCGGTATCCGGGATTCGCGGAGTACCAGCGGAAGACGTCGCGGACCATCCCGGTGGTCGCACTCACGCCCACCAGTGGGGTGAAGCCGCGCGAATGAGGGTCCTGGCGACCGGGACTCTTCCCAGTGGGCACACGACGCAGTTCATGACTGTGAGCTGATCTGCGATGTCGTCACGGTGGCTGCGACTTCGCCATACGCCACCCCGACCGCCTGGGTCTACGCTCGAAGAGGCACTAGGAAAGGTATGCGATGCTCGCAGCATTCGGCTTCGAAGCGCTCGGCGTAGTCGTCGGGGATATGTATTTCATCGACCCGGCCCCGCTCGCCGGTCAGGAGACCCCGGAGCGGGGAGTCAGATTGGAACTCCGCATCGTCGACCGGGCCGATCCCCAAGGGTCGATCTACGCGGGCGTCCCGATCGCCTTCAGCCGCCCGGTATGGCGAGTCGATCTTTTCGGATCCACCGAGAGCCCACCGGGGACGCTGGACCGGGCCCATCACCACCCCCGTTTCAACGGTTGGGAACCCAGCCGCCGGCATTTCGTCGCCGAGCTGTCCGCTGACCCGCTGTCCTGGCTGGCCGATCAGCTGGCCGACCCGGCCGCCGTGCTGGCCCGGGCAGGCATAGACACGGATGCGGTCACCGAAGCCGATAAGACCGGGCTCGCCGGCGCAGCCCCGGAGATTGTCGCCACGGTGAAACGGATGCTCGAAGGCGTGCGGGACGGTGAGTTGGCCCCGTCCCCCGCCGAGCCGGTGGCTGCCGCCCGCACCGGCTGGCTCTAGGTTTGGGCGGACGGAAACATCTCAGTCAGCGCCTCGAATTTCCCGTTCACATCGACGTTGCTTTGCGCCGCGGCGACAGCGGGCAACACGACATCGGCGACGCGATGCAGATACGGCCAGGCGATGTCCGGCGGTATTCCCCCGCAGAGCGGCGAGAGGGTAAGCATGCCCCCGTTCTGGATGTGGTGCAGCGTCTGATCAACGCTGAAGACTTTGTGCGAGTGCGAGGTTGCGCGTAGCTCCTCAACGGTTTCGACGTGCGAAATGCCAGCCGACGTGTCGTTGTCTGGATTCCACTGCGCGTAGGCGCGGGCGTCATGCAATAGGTACGGACCCAACTCTTGCCACGCCGCATCGACATCCTCGGCGACGAAGATGACCGAGGGAATGTCGCGTGGCGGTAAAAGCGCGAAACCCGGCTGGTGGCCATGTTCTACGCAGGCCGCCTCGTATGCTTCCTGCATACCGGGCTGGTTGCCCTGGGCCAGGAAACCGAGTCCGTATCTGCCGGCTCTGCGGGCCGCCGCCACCGAGCCACCGCCCCACATCAGCATCGGGCCGCCTGGGGTGTGCGGTCGCGGCGTGACCCCGATGCGCCGACCATCCAGCGTGACTTCCTCGCCCGCGAGCAGCCTGCGCACGATGCCGAGTTTCTCGTCGGCGATGCGTCCGCGTGCCCTCATATCGATGCCGAACAGCTCGTATTCCTCGGGGCGATAGCCGAGGCCGAACACATAAGACGCTCTGCCCTTGCTGATGATGTCCAGTACGGCCATCTCCTCAGCAAGCCGGACCGGATCGTAAAAGGGCAGTATCACAACCAAGTTCAGTGCGAGCTGATCAGTTCGGGCGGCAATCGCCGACGCCAAGATAAGCGGTGTCGGCAGGTAACCATCCTCGGATGCGTGATGTTCGCAAATCACCGCCGCGATGCAGCCACGCGTTTCCGCCCAAGAACACATCTCGAGTGCCGTTGAGTAGAGGTCGGTCGACGGTGCGCCGATTTCGGGGGCGCGCATGTCGAATCGAAGGGTGAACATCACTGGTCCATCCGTTAAACCAAATAATTGTTCCGTTGAACGTAGTGTGGCATGGTGATCGAGTCAAGCAATGCGGCGACGAGTACGTAGCCGGAGCGTCGACGAGACGGTGACGACGACAGACCTATCCGAGATTCTCGCGATCCACCAATTAAGGGCCTGGTACTGCCGTCTTCTGGATGCCATAGACTTCCTTGGCCCAAGCCAGCACGACCGGCGACTTGAGCCGCTCCATCGGCGTTCAGTGCTTGTCTGACACACCGATGTACTCTACATTCAGTGCTGTATCAGCCAGCACTGCCGTTAGTGGCCCGGCGCTTGAGTCGTGAACCCCGCGTCGCTCCCGCTGTGCTGGCCGAGGCGTTCGCTCGACCCAACAGCCCGGCGGTGCAAAACCTGGTGCAGCACAATGCTCCTCGTCTGCTGGCGAGCATCGGCGCGTGGCTGGATGCCCAAGTGCGGGCCAACGCCATTCGCGACATTCCATCGCCCCTACTGACTCAACAACTCATGAGTCCCATCGTGATGCACCTGCTGGTGCGCCCGGCCATGCCGCACATCCCCGGCGTCGATCTACCCGACATCGACACGACTTGCGACACCTTCGCCGACGCGTTCCTGCGCGCCGTCGCGACCACACCACCGCTGTAGCGAACGCAAGGAGATTGCCGTGACCGCACACGAACCAGCCCACACCGCCCGAACGCTGCTCGGTACGGCGTTCACCGGTGCCGGGATCGCCCACATTCTCAAACACCAATGGTTTGAAGGACTGGTGCCAGAACCCCTCGCCCGCTGGCGCAAGCCCATCAGCGCGATGACCACAGGCATGCAGATCGTCGGTGGCCTAAGCATGTTCGTGCCACGACTTCGCAGTGTTGCACGCTGGACCAATCTCGCGATGCTAGTGCCAACACTTCCCGCAGCCGCAGACCAAATCAGGCACCCTGAGATCCTCCGGCAAGCCGGAGTGCCGCCGCAGCTAGCTCCTATCCGCGTCGTGGTACAGACCCTGGTTGCATTATTGACCTGGTGGGCAACGCAGCCCGAAGAAACTCGTTGAGCGGCCAGGTTTGCACCGCTCTTGCGGTAATGCGCACTACTAGCCCACCTTCTGCGACTTCTGCGACCAGGCAGCAGCTTCCATGGGCGAACCTTCGCGACGAAGCCCTGAGCAAAACAAAACCCCCTGCCTCAAGCGAGACGGGCGCGGGGTTCAGATTGAGCGGGCGTTGGGGGCTAGCCCAACCGCTCGATGACAGTGGCGTTGGCCATGCCGCCGCCCTCGCACATCGTCTGCAAACCGTAACGACCGCCGCGCTGTTCCAGCGCATTGACCAGCGTGGTCATGATGCGTGCAACCGCTGGCGCCCAATGGGTGGCCGATCGCGATGGCACCGCCGTTGACATTCGTCTTGGCTAGATCTGCCCCGGTGTCCTTGGCCCAAGCCAGTGCCAGGTGCTCCGCGACCCGGCTGATAGGTCGATCTCTGTCGGCGTAAAGCCATACCCACGAAGACCGAAACCCATGCCTACCTGTACCTTTCAGACCGGAGCGAGCACTGATCTACAACTTCCCTGTCCTCATATCCTCACCAACCTTCAGAATCGGAGTCCAGTTCTCCCGTTGAACCCTTTCCCAAAGGCTGCCCTTCCCCAGCTTTCGTCCCAACTGATCTTCTCTACTAAACCACTGTTCAGCACTTCTAATCCTATTCGGGTGAATCTCATCGAGTGAAGCATAATCTCTTTTAATGATTCCATACTTCCAAAGATTCCAGAATCCTGTGAAATTATCTCGGTAGCTCATGGTGCTTTTGTCATTGGGATCCGCGTTGTACCCAGCAGGCATATCAGCGACTGTCTTGTTGCGCGGACGGTTCCAGTACGTGTCCAAATCCGTGTCAATGTATTGTGCGGGATGGCCAGTGACCTTCTCAAACGCCGCAGCAAGATCCGCATAGGCAATATGATCGATAGCGACTTCGAGATCCATGCCATTCGCTCGCTCGGGATGGTCGAAGAGCCAACGAACATAGTATCCGCAATCCTCAAGAGACACATGCGGCACAGCTCCCTCACCGAGCGGAACTCGCCAGGTTAAGACACCGTCCTCCACGGTGGGTGTCATGGGCGTCCCCGGCGAAATCACCATCTCGATGTACGGACCCGTCGTGAAGACCGCTGCTCCCATCCGATTACTATTCACCTGATTTTGAAACAAGATCCACTCGCCCACGCGGCCCTTGCCGTCATAATGGCCAGTGCGGAATCTAGAGTCATATCCTGATTTCTTGAGCCCGTAGTCTAGGTTGCCGTACACGAAGAATTTAATTCCTTCTTCGATGGCTATCTCATAACTGCGGATCGCCCAGTAGATCTCGGTCTTCTCGCCGGAGTTGAACCCGTCGATGTTGATAAATGCTCCGTCACAACCGCGGAATCCTTCCCGCAGGATGGCTTCGTCGGCGAATGAGCCTTCCAGGATGGAGACGTTGTCGAGTGTGAGCAGGTCCGTGGCTCGTCGGGAGGCGGAGTCGCGGCTGAGGAATCGAACGGAGTATTTCTTGTCGGCGACTAGGGCACGGATGATGGGGATGCCTTGGGCTCCGGTGCCGCCTATGACAAAGATTTTGGAGGTGCTGTGAGAAGACATGGTTGGTGGCTTTCTGCTCAGGGCGCCGTTACAGACGCTCGATGATGGTGGCGTTGGCCATGCCGCCGCCCTCGCACATCGTCTGCAAGCCGTAGCGACCGCCGGTTTGCTCGAGTGCGTTGACCAGGGTGGTCATGATGCGGACACCGCTGGCACCGAGTGGGTGACCGATGGCTATGGCGCCGCCATTGACGTTGGTCTTGGCCAGATCGGCCCCGACGTCATGTGCCCAAGCCAGCACTACGGGCGCGAACGCCTCATTAACCTCAAATAGGTCGATGTCGGCCAGCGTCAGACCGGCACGGTGTAACACCTTCTCGGTAGCCGGAATAACGCCGGTCAGCAGGTAGAGCGGATCGGAGCCCACCACCGTTGCGGTGTGAATCCGGGCGAGTGGCCGCAGGCCCAGTTGCTTGGCGGCCTCGCCGCTGGTGATCAGCACGGCGGCGCTGCCGTCGGACAGCGGCGACGAGTTGCCC
>JAFAID010000394.1 GCA_019236925.1 Mycobacterium sp.
GGCATTTCAACGTGCACTCCAAGCAACGGGTGCACATCAGGCAGTCGGGGCGCTGCGGGCTTCTTCTCGATCCAGTAGCTGGCATGCAGCCACGGCGACGGCGGGATATCTGTGCGCCGAGCCCCGCCGGTCTCCGGGGCCGTCACACCGAGGGTGGCGAGTTGAGTGTGGACAGAGAGGGTTTCGTCTTCCCCGCGCTTCATCGCCGAAGTCACGATGAAACGGTCGCTCGACGACGCCGATGCAAGCGTTTCGCCGATGCCGTGGGTGAGCAGTGGGTGCGGGCTGACTTCGACGAAGGTGTGGTTTCCATGCTTTTCGAAAGCAGCGGCCACGGCCTGGCTGAACCGCACCGGGTTGCGCAGATTGACCACCCAATAGTCGGCGTCAAACGCCGGCGCCACGCCGTTGGTTTGACCGACCGTGCTGATCAATGGGATCTTCGGCGTCATTGGCGCCAAACCAGCCAGCGCAATGCGTAATTCGGCCAGTATCGGGTCGACCGTCGGGTGGTGCGAGGCCACATCGACCTCGACGCGTCGCGCCAACAGGCCCTGCGCGTCGACCACCGCGACCGCCTCGTCGACCTGCTCGGGCGGACCGGCGATCACCGTCTGCTGCGGTGCCGCGTACACCGCCACCGTGATATCCGGATAGTCGGCGACCAACTTCTCGGCGTCCTCGGCCCCCAACTCCAGCAACGCCATAGCGCCCTGCCCGGACAACCGCGACATCAACTTCGATCGGGTCGCGATCACGTTCAGCCCGTCGGCCGAAGTCAACGCCCCGGCCACCACGGCGGCGGTCACCTCGCCCATCGAATGCCCGATCACCGCAGTGGGCTCCACGCCATAGGAACGCCACAATGCGGTTAACGCCAACTGCATACCGACCAGCACCGGCTGGATGCGCTCGATACCCACTACCGGCTCGCCGGCGACCAGCACATCGCGCAGCGAAAACCCGGCTTGCTCAACGAAAGCCGGCTCTAACTCGTCAATAGCCGCGGCGAACGCGGGCTCTTCGGTCAGCAACCGCTGACCCATACCCGCCCACTGCGAGCCCTGACCCGAGTACACGAATACCGTGCCCGACCCCTGAGGTGCTTCGCATTGCTCAACAACACCGGTCGCCGGTTCGCCGGCGGCCAAGCCCCGCAACCCCGCCACCGCCTGAGCGCGATCACGCGCACAGACCGCGGCGAAGTTCTTGTAACGGCCGCGGTGCTGGTTGACGGTGTGCGCGACATCGGCCAACGGGACGGCACCGCCGTCTCCGTCCATCCAGTCGGCCAACATCGCGGCTATCGGCGCGATCCGCTCCGGGGTCTTCCCAGAAATCACCAGAGTTGTCACCACCGGTTCCGGTTGCGCCGCAACGGGTTCAGGGACCGGTGCCTGTTCGACGACCACATGCGCATTGGTGCCGCTAACCCCGAACGACGACACCCCCGCACGCCGGGGCCGGCCTACGTCCGGCCATTGCATCCCCTGTGCGGCGATGGTGAACCGCGACGCACCCGCACTGGCATTCGGAGTCAACTGCTTGAAGTGCAGATGCGGCGGAATGTAGCCATGACCCAGGCTCAGCACGGTCTTGATGAACCCGGCGATACCGGCCGAGTTCTCCAAATGACCCATGTTGGTCTTCACCGAACCCAGCACCAATGGCGCCGCCCGATCACTTTCGGGAAAGACCTGGTTCAGCGCCTCCAGTTCGATCGGGTCCCCCAACGCGGTGCCGGTGCCGTGCGCCTCGACATAGTCGATCTCGGAAGGCGCCACGCGCGCCGACGCCAACGCCGCCCGCAGCACCGCCTGCTGAGCCGGCCCACTGGGCACCGTCTGCCCGCTGCTCGGGCCGTCCTGGTTGACCGCCGAACCGCGCACCAGAGCTGACACCGAATCCCCGTCGCGCAGCGCATCACTGAGCCGCTTGAGCACCACCACTCCGCAACCCTCGCTGCGGACATAGCCATTGGCGGCCGCGTCGAAGGTTTTGCACTGACCGTCGGGCGCCAGCATCCCCCATCGCGAGCAGGCGATGCTGTTTTCCGGGCTCATGATCACGTTGGTTCCGGCGGCCAACGCCTGATCGGTCTCGCGCTTGCGCAGGCTCTGGCATGCCAAATGGATGGCGACCAGCGACGACGAGCACGCGGTGTCGATGACCACAGCGGGGCCGTGCACACCCAGGAAATACGACAGCCGTCCCGCGGCGAAGTTCGACGCATTACCGAACGGAATGTACGGATCGAAGTCTTCCGGCCGCACCCCACCCGCGATACTGAGCCAGGCGTAGTCGGTCGTCGTCAAACCGACATAAATCCCGGTCTGTGTATTGCGAATTGCCTCCGGCGTGACACCGGCGTTTTCCAATGCCTCCCAGGCGACTTCCAGCAGCAGTCGCTGCTGGGGATCCATCGCGACGGCCTCACGCGGAGATATCCCGAAAAATTCGGCGTCGAACTGATCGGGCTGCCAGGACGTCAGGAAGCCGCCCTCCCGATTGCAGATGGTGCCCGGCCGGGTGTGGTCCTCGGAGTAGTAGGCGTCCGCGTCCCAGCGATCCGCCGGCACCCGGACAACGCCGCTCGCCCCGTCTTTCAGAAACTGCCAGTACTGCGCGGGGGTGTCCACCCCGCCGGGGAGCCGACAGGCCATACCCACCACGGCGATTGCCTCGGTATCAGCCTTTTCGGCGATCTCCAGACGAGCAGTCAAATCATCGATCTTGCGCAGCGCCTCGGTGATGATCGCCCGACGATCCGGCGATGCGGCAGTCATTGCGCTCAACCCAGCCTTTCGGAAAGTTCTTTGAGCAGGTCGTCATCACTGAGGTCTTCGTAGGCGTCCCCACCCTCCCCGGAGGCTTCCTGTTCGCTGACCTCGACCAGTTCCGGAAGGATAGTAGCCAGGTAGTCGGAGAGCGATTCCACCGTCGGATAGTCGAACACCACGGACGCGGGTAGCGACTCGCCGAGGCTGCCGGAAAGTGCGCGCTGCAGAGTCACGCTCATCAGTGAGTCCATCCCGGACTGGAAGAAACCCGCTGACGGATCGAGCAGTTGCGGCGACGCCAACCCCATCGCCGCCACGACCTGCGTGGTGACGTGGTCGACCAGAAGGCCGCGCCGCCGCCCCGGTTCGGCGTCGCGCAACGCTTCCCGGAACTCGGTGGTCGGCGTCGACGAGCCGTCGCCTTCGGT
>JAFAID010000410.1 GCA_019236925.1 Mycobacterium sp.
TCCGATGGTAGCCAAGCCGCCACTGCATGGTCATCACGAAAATCCGATCGCGTTGGTCGTTTTGGATCTCGGAGGCCTTGCGGACCGTTTCCTCGGAAAGGATGCGCACGCCACCTAGCTGGCCGCCACCGGCGAGCATTGCGTATATCGCGCCTAAAGACACTGCATCGAAATGCCCATTAATCGCGGGAACGGCGGCGTCGAGCAGCCGAGGGTCCACACAAACGTCTTCCATACCGCGTCTTCCATACCGCGGGAGATGCCTGCATTGATCAGCCGATGCGGGTTGACCGGCGACCTCACCAACCGCAAGCCCCCCGACGCCTGGTTGAACGCGAAGTTGCCGAACGGACGCAACAGACCGGGCACCGAGGGCAGCATCGCTCGAGTGGCGCCGTGCGGTGCCGCTGCTCGGGCGGGCAGCCGATATAAAGGCCGTCGAGCCCGAGTGGATCGGCGATTTCCTTCTGGAGGAACTTGTTGATCGGTATGCCGGAAATCCGCCGGCCGGTGTCATCGACACCGTCGCGCGCTCGGCTACGAGTCGAGAAGCCGCTCACAGGTCGTTGATGCGTTACGGGCTGCCGGCGGTCGCTGCACCACTTTGCACATACACGGGCTGGAACCCCAGACGACAGGTCGACGGCCTGCCCGATGTGCTCTACGAGCGCGTCGGCAGCAGGTTGCCATTTCCGCCGGGGCGGCCATCGGCCACCGAGCGGTACCCGACGCGCGACGACTATGCCGCGGCAGTTCGCCTGGCCGCCGAAAAGCTTGTCGCCGATAGGTTTCTGCTGCCGGAAGATGTCGACGCCATCATCGACAAGGCGGTCGCCGACTACTGAAATTCCGAGCCCTTTGCCGCAGGGAACTCGTGCGCCGACGGTCGGTCGAGCCGGGACAATGCTGCCAGCGTTACCGAGACCGGCTGCGACGCAACCGACTCTGGTGCGCGGCTTCCGGCTACCACCAAGCGCGCAACCCCTTCGGGCCGTATGCCAAATTGGCGGCTGGCATCGAAGACACCTGACCCGCTGAGGGCCATTCTCAATGTGATTCAGGTTAGGCAAAGAAGGTGCGACACGTCGAACGTGCAGCAGGCGAAAAGGCAACCGGCACACGTCTGCAAGTCGCAAAAGCGGGTGGACATGACAACGCCCCTGCGCGTGCTTGGCGGCGCCCGCGCGACGGCCAAGACGCTGCGGCGTTCCGCGATGGCACACCTGCACGAGGCCGCGCTTTTGATGTCGGCAGCCGCGACGTCGCCGCTACGCCTCGTCGGCGGTCGCTTTGAGTCTGTAAGTATGTCGCCGCAGTCAAAAGCGCGCGCCACATCCACGACACGTCCAGTGCTGCTGGTCCACGGATTCGGGGGCGCCAAGTCGCAGTGGTCCTTGGTTGCACAAGCCCTAAGTGCCCGAGGCTTATCCGTGGAAGCGATAACCTATGCTCCGCTTGGAACGACGGTGGAGCAGCTCGCTGACCAACTGGTCGTCGAGGTCGAGAGGACATTGTCCCGAACCGCTGCAGACAAGGTGCATCTGGTCGGACACAGTCTGGGCGGTGTCGTCATCGCGCTAGCCATCGCAGACCGTCGCTTGAACGGGCGGGTCGACAGGGTCATCACGCTGGGCTCCCCGTTTGGCGGATCGCCCTGGGCGGAATTGCTCCCGTTTTTCGAGAGCGTCCGGGCGCTGCGGCCGGGGTCGCCACTGTTGCGCCGACTCGCCTCCACACCATTGCCGGACGGCGTGCGGTGGCTGTCCGTGACAGCCGCACTCGACATCATCGTGCCCGGCCTGCGGTCGGTGCCGTTCCACGCCCAGGTGGAGACCGTCACGGTCAATAACGTCGGTCATCTCGGAATGCTCCTGAGTCGGCAGGTAATCGCCTGCATAGCCACCGCAATGTGCGCACACGAGACGGCCACTGCCGCTGAGCCGGCGACGCTTCTATTGCGAAGGGTGTCTTGAGAAGCTGCGTCTGCTCGCCGTACAAACTTAGCTGCGCAGCACCGCGCCAACCCGCTCGGCGGCACAACGCACCGCCGCGTCCCGAGCCGCACTGGCCTCGTCTTCGGTGAGCGTGCGGTCCGGCGCCCGGAACCGCAGCGCGAACGTCAGCGATTTGCGATTCTCCCCGACCTGCGGGCCGGTGTAGACGTCGAATAGCCGGACGTCCTCCAGCAGCTCCCCCGCGCCGTCGCGGACCGCGTCTTGCACCGTCTGCGCGGCGGCATCCACGTCCACCACAAGGCTGACATCCTGGAACACCGCGGGAAACGGCGAAACCCGGGGTGCCGGCAACGCCTCGACGATGGGCATGGCATCGAGGTTCAGCTCAACCGCGCAGGTGCCCTTCGGCAGGCCGGAGCGCTCGATCACCGCGGGGTGCAGTTGTCCCGCGTGGCCGATCACTTTCTCGTCGCGGCCCTCGACCACGAGCACTTCTGCGCACCGGCCCGGATGCCATGGCGGATATTGGGCGGCGCGCAGCACCAGCTCAATTCCGCTGGCACGCGCGATGATCCGGACCGCCTCGAACGCATCGGTCGCTTCTGCGCGCCGGCCCTCACCCCAGGGGCCGCGTGGTTCCCGCAGCCCGGTCAACACCGCGGCGACATGCTGGGGTTGGCGCGGCAGCGACGCGTCGAGCAGCGCGATTTCGGCGTCGGTGGGCCGCCGGTGCACCGGGATCAGCTCGACGCTTTTGGTGTGCTCGGTCGGCTGCACCACCTGCGCGATGGCGAACAGCGCGACGTCGACGATGCCGCGGGACACATTGCGCGCCAACGCCTCCAGCAGCCCTGGCAGCAGCGTGGTGGCCAGATGCGGCCGGTCGGCCTCCAGCGGGTTGAGCACCTGGGTGGTGACCCGTCGAGGGTCGTCGGCAGCTAACCCCCAGGTGTCGAAAACGCCGACGGGCAGGAACGGCGTCGGCAGGACTTCCACGTAGCCCGACAGCGCCAGCGACTTGCTGATCGCGCGGCGGCGCCGTTGGCCGTCCGACAGGCCGCGCCCGGCCGGTGCTGCCGGCAGCACCGACGGGATGAGCTCCAGTCCCTCCAGCCGCAGCACCTCCTCGACCAGGTCGGCCGGCTGCAGCAGGTCGGGCCGCCAGCTCGGCGGTGTCACGGTCAGGGTTGGGCCGGCACCGGTCACTTCGGCGCCGATCTGCGTCAGCCGCCTGGCCGACGTTCCTGGCCGGTAGCTCACCCCGGCCGTGCGGTCCGGCAGGTCGGCCGCGATCGCGATCGGCGGTAGCGACCAGTCGTCCCGCGGCGGGTCGCCGCGCCAGTCGGTGAGTGTCGGGGATACCTCGCCGCCGGCGATGTCGGCGAGCAATGCGGCGCAGCGGTCCAGCGCCGCCACCGAGATGGCCGGGTCGACCTCGCGCTCGTAGCGGCGGGCGGCCTCGCTGCCCAAGTGCAGCCGTCGCGCGGTCCGGGACACCGCCGCCGGATCCCACACCGCGGCCTCCAGCAGCACGTCGGTGGAGTCGTCGCGCATCTCGGTGCTGCCCGACCCCATCACGCCGCCGATCGCCGCGGTCGCGACGTCGTCGACGATCAGCACGTCGGCCGGATTGAGCCGGCGCTCGATGTCGTCGAGGGTGACCACCGTTTCGCCCGGCCGGGCAAACCGCACCGCGAAGCCGCCGGTGATCCGCTTGAGATCGTGCGCGTGCATCGGGTGGCCCAACTCCAGCATCACGTAGTTCGTCACGTCCACGGCCGGCGAGATCGCCCGGAGGCCCGAGAGCAACAGCCGGCGCTGCAGCCACCACGGCGACACCGCGGTTGGGTCGATGCCGGTCACCGGGCGCAGCGCGAACCGGCGCACGCCGGTCTCCGGCTGCACGGTCAGCGGCCAGGCGTCCGCCTGGTGCGGTAATGCGGGGACATCGGCCGGGTCGACGAAGTCGAGGTCGTAGGCGCATGCGACCTCGCGGGCCAGTCCGCGCACCGACATGCAGTAACCGCGGTCCGGGGTGATGGCCAGGTGAAAGACCACGTCGTCGAAGTCAAGCACCTCGGCGCCGCCTTCACCAGGCTCAGCGGTTCCGCGCGGCAGCACCAGAATGCCGGAATGGTCTGCGGCCAAACCGAGTTCGGCTACTGAGCAAATCATCCCGTCCGAGGTGCGACCGTAGCTCTTGCGCTCGGTGATCGTGAAGCCGCCGGGCAACGTGGTCCCGGGCAACGCAACCACCACAAGATCGCCGGTGGCGAAGTTGCTTGCACCGCAGATGATGTCGCGTGGCCCATCTTCGCCCACGTCGACTTTGCAAGCGCGGATTGGCTTTTTGAATTCGGTGAGCTCTTCGATGTCGGTTACCCGCCCGACGGTCAGCGGTCCGTCAACGGGGCCGAGTGTGATCACCTCTTCGACCTCGTGGCCGATGCGCACCAGTGCCTGCTCGACATCGGCGGGCGCCGCGTCCCAGCCGGGAGCGCCAACGCTGACGACTTCCCGTAGCCAGCTGTAGGGGACGCGCATCAGGCCCCCACCCCGAACGGCAATGAGAACCGCACGTCACCCTCGACCATGTCTCGCATGTCGGGAATGCCGTTGCGGAACTGCAGCGTGCGCTCCAGACCCATCCCGAACGCAAAGCCCGAATACTGTTGCGGGTCAATGCCGGCAGCGCGCAATACATTCGGGTTCACTATGCCGCAGCCGCCCCACTCGACCCAGCCGGCGCCACCCCTCTTGCTCTCGAACCACACATCGACTTCCGCGGATGGTTCGGTGAACGGGAAGAAGTGCGGACGAATTCTGGTGCGCGCCTGCGGTCCGAACTCGGCCCGGGCGAACGCGTCGAGCGTTCCGCGCAAATGGGCCATCGACAGACCACGGTCCACCGCCAGCCCCTCCACCTGATGGAAGACCGGCGTGTGGGTGGCGTCGAGTTCGTCGGTGCGGAACGTGCGGCCGATAGAGACGATATAGACCGGTAGCTCGCGCTCAAGCAGAGTGCGCACCTGCACGGGCGACGTGTGGGTGCGCAGCAACTGCCGAGAGTCCTCCGGAGCGATATAGAAGGTGTCCTGCTCGCTGCGTGCCGGGTGATCGGCGGGGAAGTTCAGTGCATCGAAGTTGAACTGCTCGGTTTCCACCTCCGGCCCGTCGGCAAGTTCCCACCCCATCGCGATGAACGTGTCGGCGATGTGCTCGGCAAGAATCGTGATCGGATGGCGTGCGCCGGTCGGCCGGCGGGTCGACGGCAAGGTCACGTCGACGCGCTCGGCGATCAACACGGCCGCGTCCCGCTCAGCGCGCAATGCCGCCAGTCGTTCGTCGTAACTGCGTTGCACGTCACCGCGGGAACTGTTCACCAGCCGGCCGGCGTCGGCGCGCTCGGCCTTGGGCACGGTGGCCAATGCCTGGCGGGCCAACGCCAGCGGCGAGCGATCACCAAGGTGCTCGGTCTTGGCCCATGCCAGGGCGTCGAGGTCGGCCGCGCCCGCGAAGGCTTGCCGGGCTGCGTCGACCGCTGCGGTCAACGCCTCCACCGACAGGTCGACGGGTTGGTCACCCACGCGGTGACACTCTCCTTGGGCTGGGGGCTTTTGGGGCGGGTTCGCGGCACGGTGTGACGCGCAAGTGCCGATCATATGTGGTCATGTCAGCGGCGATCGGCAGCCGTCAGCCTCTTTCGCCGTCCAGTCGCCTGGGCTTGAGGGATTTTTGGGGTGAGCTCGTTGCGGGCGGGAAGGTGTCAGCCGTTGAGCACCGGCTCGGGGACCGCCACCGCGACCACCGGCAGTCGGCGCCGCACCATCCATGACCGAGTGATCCCCACAGCGGCCAGCGCACCCAATAGGCCCGCGGCGGCCGCGATTAGCGACGTCCATTCTCCGTGCGCCAACATCAGGAATCCAAAGCTCGCACCGACCGCCAGCAACGCGTACCGCACCCGGGTCCACTGGGCCGGGCCCGCCAACCGGGTGGAGACCAGCATGCCCAGCACCAAGGCGATGGAGTGCCCAACGTCGGTGAAATCGTCGCTCAGCGCCGCGGCGACGACGCCCAGGGGAAGCCACCAACCGAGCCAGGCCGGCCGCCACCGGCGAGGGATGGCCGCGGTCAGCGCGCCCAGCACCGCCACGGCGCCATAGCTCACGCCGACGTCACTGGCACGCGAGATCGACAGCGGCAAATAGCCAAATTCGATCGCCGCGGTCAGCCCAACGGCGACCAGCAACGTCGCACCGACGTGGCCGGTGACAAACACCAAAGCCATCCGCCCACTGCGCCAGGTCAGCTCAGCAAGGGCAAGCAGACAAACCAAGCAGGGTAACCAGAACCAGATCGGGCCGGCATCGGTGACGAATGCGCTACCGAACAGAGTCGCCAGATGACCGTGCGCCAGGTTGTGCAGGTTGGTGCTGGCCAGTGCAATGACATGCTCACGGACCCTTGGACCGAGAACCACGAGCGCGACACTGACAGACATCAACGCGAACGCGTAGCCCAGCGTGATGCGAACGCGCGCCAGCCGCGACAACATGCCGATTATCATTGCCATCTACTATGCCTGGGGATCTTCATCATCTGCACCATCCAACGCTGACAAATCCCTGACAATTTCCGCGTCGGCCTTGAGCCGATAAATGGCCAAGTCGGCTGGTAGTCCGGGGGTTTTACCTCCGAAAACCGATCGGTGCACGCGTTTCGCGGTGACCCCCAACGCTTGCAAATCTGCCTGCGAAAGCTCGTCGAGTGTGGCTCCCGACACCATTACCCCTCCCCTGGTGGCGCGCTCCATGACCCGGGCGGCGACGTTGACGTCGACCCCGAGCCAATCGGAGGCGAGCCGCTGCGGGCGCCCGGTATGAATACCGACCCGCATCCGCGGTTTGTAGCCGTCGACGTCGACCGATTTCAATGCCCGCTTGGCGGCCAACACCGCACCCACGGCCACGAGCGGATCGGCGAACACCGCCATGATGCCGTCGCCCATCCGCTTGACGATGTGACCGCCGGCCTCCAGCAACGGCGGTTCAACCGCCCGCGCCACTCGCCGCAGCAGCTTGAGGGTCGCATCGTCACCGGCTTGCAACGACCACGTCGAGAAACCCACCAGATCGGTGAACACGAGCGTGACCTCGGGATTTGCCGGACGCCGGGAGACTGCTTCGGTCATTGCCTGCCATACCTGCAGTGCGCCGAGCCCGACTTCCCGGGACGCCCCGCCGCGCTCGCCCAGCAGCCGGCCAGCGGCCCGCGCAGCCGCACGCGGCCCGCCCTCGCCCGCCGTGGACAGCGGATCGCCGAATTCCGGATCGCCCGGCAACACGCGTCGAGCGCGACGGATCAGATCAATGACGGCCGGGTTCTGATTTCTGTTGCGCAGCCACTCCGCTGCCCCCTGGAGTGACACCGAGGGCTGCTGGCGTGAACCTGGCGCACCCGACGTGGTGGCCGTTTGCTCGGGCTCGCCGGACGCCGGGAAGGGCCCGAGTTCCACATCGCCCAGGGTAGGTGGTTCCGCGACAGACCGGCAACGACCGCCGTCGTGGTGTGCGCCACGCTCGTTACCAAACTGCCTGATCACGCGCTTACGACGCAGGGGTCGAGAGTCGATAACGGCGTGTCGCGACGCGCGGCGAAATCGTAGACAACGCGCGTTGTCAATATTATCGTGAGACCCATCGCTCATCAGGACCAGGAGGGCGTGATGACCACGACATTGGTGTCGGCGACGACGTCTGCTCAGCACCAGACAGTCGAGCAGCGCGAGCAGAAACCGGTCCCGCTCGCTCCGCTGGGGCCGGACTCGCTGACCTGGAAGTATTTCGGTGACCTGCGCACCGGAATGATGGGCGTCTGGATCGGCGCCATCCAGAACATGTATCCGGAATTGGGCGCCGGCGTCGAGGAGCATTCGATCCTGTTGCGGGAACCGCTGCAACGGGTCGCGCGATCGGTGTATCCGATCATGGGCGTCGTCTATGACGGCAGCCGGGCGGCCCAGACCGGCGAGCAGATCAAGCAGTACCACCACACCATCAAGGGGGTGGATGCGACCGGCCGTCGCTACCACGCGCTGAATCCGGAGACGTTCTACTGGGCGCACGCGACGTTTTTCATGCTGGTGATCAAGGTGGCCGAGTACTTCTGCGGCGGGCTGACCGAAGCCGAGAAGCGCCAGTTGTTCGATGAGCATGTGCAGTGGTACCGGATGTACGGGATGAGCATGCGGCCGGTGCCCAAATCGTGGGAGGACTTCCAGGAGTACTGGCAACGGGTTTGCCGCGATGAGCTGGAGATCAATCAGGCCACCCTGGACATCTTCCAGATCCGTATTCCCAAGCCGAAGTTCGTGCTGATGCCCACCCCCGTGTGGGACCAGCTGTTCAAACCGCTCGTGGCCGGGCAACGCTGGATCGCGGCCGGGCTGTTCGAGCCGTCAGTGCGCGAGAAGGCCGGCATGCGGTGGACGCCGGGCGACGAAGTGGTGCTGCGGCTGTTCGGCAAAATGGTCGAGCTGGCGTTTCTGGCGGTACCCGACGAGATCCGGTTGCATCCGCGTGCGCTGGCGGCCTATCGACGGGCAGGGGGCCGGGATTCCGTCGATGCCCCGTTGGTGGAGGCACCGAGCTTCATGGCGCCGCCTCGGGACCGCTGCGGGCTGCCGATGCATTACTTCCCGCCCCGCAGCCCGCTGTCCAAGACCATCATCGAGCGTGCCGGGTCGCTGGTGCACACCACTTTCTCGCTGGCCGGGCTGCGGCCGGCGCGGGGCCGGGGCAAGGCCGCCTAACGATCGGGGTTCGTCCGCTGGGCTCGCGCGCTCTGGTAGAGGCAGATCGCCGCCGCCGCAGCCACATTGAGGCTTTGTGCACCGCCGGACATCGGAATGGCCACCCGGTTGTCGGCATGTTGGGCCAGCTGAGGTGATAGGCCGTGGGCCTCGGCCCCGAACAGCCACGCCGTCGGTCCGGCGAGCTCAACGTCGTCAAGCGACAGCTCACCGTCCACCGTGGTAGCCAGCACCCGCAGGCCGGCAACCTGCAGTGCGGTGACAGCCGCGCCGGCATCCGGCGCGACGACGACCGGTATGGAGAAGACGCTGCCAGCCGATGCGCGAAGGCATTTGCCGTTGTAGGGATCGACACTGTGCCCGCCAAAGACCACCGCTGCGGCGCCCATCGCATCGGCGACGCGGATCAATGTGCCCGCGTTTCCGGGCTCACCGATTTCCACCCCCACCGCGACGAGCCGGGGCCCGCCGGCCAGCACATCGTCGAGGCCAAACCCGGGTAGCGCGCATACCGCCACCAAGCCAGCCGGAGTCACGGTGTCGGACAGGGCTTTTGCGGCCCGCTCAGTCACCAGGTTGACCGTGGCGTCTTGCCGGCCAAGCAAATCGGCGTACCGCTGCGCAACCGCCTCGGTTGCAAAAATCTCGCGGATCAGTCCGCGCCCGGAAGCGGCCTCGACCAGATGCGCGCCTTCCACCAGAAAGCGCCGCTCCCGGCGGCGGGTGAGCTGTCGGTGCAGCTTGACCGCCGCGACCACTCGGGCCGATCGCTCGGTGAGCACCAGGTGCGAAATCAGATCCGCCGGACGGGGTTAGGCGGCCTCTCCGGAGGGAGCGTTGACATCGTCGGGCAGCGCAGCCCGGGCGACACCGACCAGCGCGGTGAACGCCGTCGGATCGCTCACTGCGATCTCGGCGAGGTTCTTGCGGTCGACCTCGACACCGGCGGCCTTGAGGCCCTGGATCAGCCGGTTGTAGGTGATGTCGTTGGCGCGGGCCGCCGCGTTGATCCGAGAGATCCACAGCTTGCGGAACTCGCCCTTGCGCGCACGGCGGTCGCGGAAGGCGTAGTTCAATGAATGCAGTTGCTGCTCTTTGGCTTTGCGGTAGAGGCGGGATCGCTGGCCGCGATAGCCTTTCGAGGCCTTCAGAATGGTGCGCCGCTTCTTCTGGGCATTGACTGCCCGCTTTACGCGTGCCATGGGTGTTCCTATCGTCGTCTAGGCGTAATGGTGATTACGCCGCTGCCTTCTTTACGGGCGCCGGTCAGCCGTTCAGCAACTTGTTGACCCGCTTGGTGTCATGGGCAGACACGGTGGTACGGCCCTCCAGCCGTCGCGTTCGGGTGCTCGGCTTGTGCTCGAGCATGTGCCTGCGATTGGCCTTCTCACGCACGATCTTCCCGGTGCCGGTGCGCCGGAATCGCTTCGACGCCCCGCTGTGGGTCTTGGTCTTGGGCATATGTCCTCAGTTCTGCTGTATCAGTTCGTCGATGGTTCGGTGTCGCTGTTTGGTGCGGGCTGGGGCGTGGGGCCGCTGGCCTGTTGGGCCGCACGCGCACGAGTCTTCGCGCCGCGGTGCGGTGCCAACACCATCGTCATGTTGCGTCCGTCCTGTTTGGCCGATGTCTCGACGAATCCGTAGTCGGCGACGTCGGATCCGAGGCGCTGCAGCAGCCGGTAGCCCAACTCGGGCCGCGACTGCTCACGTCCGCGGAACATGATTGTCACCTTGACTTTCGATCCCGCTTCCAGGAAACGGATTACGTGGCCCTTTTTGGTTTCGTAGTCGTGATCGTCGATCTTGGGTCGCAATTTCTGTTCTTTGACGACGGTCTGCTGCTGGTTCTTGCGAGACTCACGCGCCTTTTGCGCCGCCTCATATTTGAACTTGCCGTAGTCCATGATCTTGCAGACTGGCGGCCTGGCGTTTGGCGCAACCTCGACGAGGTCGAGATCGGCATCCGCGGCGACGCGGAGGGCATCTTCGATACGCACGATGCCTACCTGCTCCCCTCCTGGTCCGATCAAGCGGACTTCAGGTACGCGGATGCGCTCGTTGACGCGGGTCTCAGTGCTGATGGGGCCTCCTGGGCTCGTTTGCCCGGCTCCTCCTCGGGCCGCTGCGCGGCCCGCATTGTCGCCGGGCGGGCTCGTTTGTTTCCTATTACTACCGCCACCGGGTCCGTCCGAGATTCAGCGGTGGAAACACCACGCCATCAGCAAAAAAAGCCCTGCTTAAGCAGGGCCCGGTGCCGACCGGTCACGGCTGAAGCCGCCTGCGTGACGCAGAACCGGCACAGCTGGTGTGCCAGTGACCGGACCGCTGAGCCTGGAAAACGATCTCGGGGCCAACGGTGGGAGTGGGACTCCACTTGCTGTCTCTGGCCTTCGCCGGAGACGGTCGCGCAGCACAGTTTAGCAGTGATGACGCGTCAGTCGGCGACGGAGCGCCCGCTGGGCGGCCGACGCGTGCAATTCCATGTCTTCAGGACATAGGCATTCCATAGCTAAACCGAATATCCTCGCGGTCTGTGACCTTGACCGCGTCTCGCCCGCGGAGCCGCTCGACATCCCGGCTCCGCTGGGTGCCTGCGGCCGCCGGGTGGACCGTTGGCGTGATCGCCACGCTGTCGCTCATCGCCAGTATGTCGCCGGTGATCCGGTGGGTCATCAAGGTGCCCCGGGAATTCATCAATGACTACCTGTTCAACTTCCCCGACACCAGTTTCGCGTGGTCGTTCGTGCTGGCCTTGCTGGCCGGCGCGCTTACTACGCGCAAGCGCATCGCCTGGTGGCTACTGGTACTCAACCTGTTGCTGGCCGCCGGGCTGAACGTCGCCGGCCTGGCCGCGGATAAAATCACCCCGCTGACCCGGCTCGGCGAGACCCTCGGCCTGGTATTCCACTTGACTGCGCTGGTGGTGCTGGTCTTGGCCTACCGGGAGTTCTGGGCCAAGGTCCGCTCCGGCGCACTCTTTAAGGCGGCCGCAGTGCTGCTCACCGGGTGGGCGATCGGAATTCTGCTGTCCTGGGGACTTGTCGAAGCGTTCCCCCGCACGCTGGCACGGGACGACCGGTTGTTCTACGTGGTGAACCGAGTGGTCGGATTTGCCGTCTTCAGCTCCAGCTCGTTCGAGGGAAAGCCGCCCGTCTTCCTCAACGCGCTCTTCGGACTGTTCAGCGCGATGGCGCTGATCGCCGCGGCGATCGTGCTGTTCCAATCACAGCGCGCCGACAACGCGCTCACCGGCGAGGACGAATCCGCCATCCGCGGACTGCTCGAGCTCTACGGCAAGAACGACTCGTTGGGCTACTTCGCCACCCGCCGAGACAAGTCGGTGATTTTCGCGCCGAGCGGCCGCGCCGCGATCACCTACCGCGTCGAGGTCGGAGTCTGTCTGGCCAGCGGAGACCCGATCGGTGACCCACGGGCGTGGCCGCAAGCCATCGACGCCTGGTTGGCGCTGTGCCAGACCTACGGCTGGGCGCCCGGGAATATGGGTGCGAGTTCGGCAGGGGCCAAAGCATTTCGCGAGGCGGGCCTGAACGCGCTGGAACTGGGCGACGAAGCCATTTTGCACACCGCCGATTTCAGGCTTTCCGGCCGCGAGATGCGCGGGGTGCGCCAGGCCGTCACCCGGGCTCGTCGCGCCGAGCTGGCGGTGCGCATCCGTCGCCACCACGACATCGCACCGGACGAGATGAAACAGGTGCTCGCCCGTGCGGATAGCTGGCGGGACACCGAAAGCGAGCGCGGGTTCTCGATGGCGTTGGGCCGGCTCGGCGACCCGGCCGACGGGGACTGCCTTCTGGTCGAAGCCATCAGTCCCGACGGGACTGTGGTCGCGATGCTTTCGCTGGTGCCCTGGGGCCGCAACGGCGTTTCGCTTGATCTCATGCGTCGGTCGCCGGATTCGCCGAACGGGACCATTGAGCTGATGGTAAGCGAGCTCGCTCTACACGCAGAACGCATCGGCATCAGCTGTATTTCGCTGAACTTCGCGATGTTCCGATCGGCGTTCGAACAGGGCGCCCAACTGGGCGCCGGCCCGGTGGCGCGATTGTGGCGCGGATTTTTGGTGTTTTTCTCGCGGTGGTGGCAGCTGGAGACGCTGTACCGCTCGAACATGAAGTATCAACCGGACTGGGTGCCCCGCTACGCCTGCTACGAGGACGCCCGGCTGATTCCCCGCGTGGGCGTCGCCTCGGTGATCGCGGAGGGCTTCCTCGTGCTGCCGTTCACCCGGCGCAACGAACACCACACCGGCCATCACTCGGCCGTGCCGCCGACACTGCTGGCAAGCGGGCTGCTGCATCAAGACGGCTCGGCACCGGACGTCTCCGCGTTGCAGCAGACCGACCTCGGGGCCGGCGAAGATGGCGATCGCCGGCTGCCGGAGCAGATGCGCGTCCGGCTGTCCAAGCTGAAGAAGCTGCAGGACAGCGGCATTGACGCCTACCCGGTGGGTCACGCACCGAGCCACACGATCGCCCAGGCACTAAGCAGCGAAGACGACCAAACCACGGTCTCGGTGTCGGGGCGCGTGCTGCGGATCCGGGACTTCGGCGGTGTGCTGTTCGCCCAGCTGCGCGACTGGTCGGCGGAAGTGCAGCTGCTGCTGGAGAATTCAGCTCTGCAGCACGGCCGGACTGCGGATTTCACCAAGGCCATCGATCTCGGCGACTTGGTACAAGTGACCGGGCAGATGGGGTACAGCAAGACCGGGACCCGGTCACTGATCGTTCGCAGCTGGCGACTAACCGGCAAGTGCCTGCGGCCGCTGCCCAATAAGTGGAAAGGGCTCACCGACCCGGAAGCGCGCGTGCGCAGCCGCTACGTCGACCTGGCGGTCAATGCCGAATCGCGCGAGCTGATCGCGGCGCGCAGCCGCGTGCTGCGCGCCATCCGAGAAACCCTGAACGCCAAGGGCTTTCTGGAAGTCGAGACCCCGATCCTGCAACAAATTCACGGCGGCGCCACAGCCCGCCCGTTCAGCACCCACATCAACAGCTACGACCTCGACCTGTACCTGCGCATCGCGCCCGAGCTTTATCTCAAGCGGCTATGCGTCGGAGGAATGGAGCGGGTGTACGAGCTGGGCCGCGCTTTCCGCAACGAGGGGGTCGACTTCAGCCACAACCCGGAGTTCACCTTGCTCGAGGCCTATCAGGCGCACGCCGACTACACCGACTGGATCGACGGGTGCCGGGAGCTGATCCAGAACGCCGCTCAGGCCGCAAATGGCGAGCAAGTGGTGATGCGGCCACGCCCGGGCCGCGACGATGACAGCTTCGAGAAGGTCGACATTTCCGGTGCGTGGCCGGTCAAAACCGTGCACGATGCGGTATCCGAGGTGCTCGGTGAGCACATCGACGCCGACACCAGCTTGGCCAAGCTGCATAAACTGTGCGACACCGTGCACATTCCCTACCTGGCACAGTGGGACGCCGGCGCGGTGGTGCTGGAGCTCTACGAGCATCTCGTCGAGGATCAAACCGAGCAACCGACGTTCTACACCGACTTCCCGCTGTCGGTGTCGCCGCTGACCCGGCCGCATCGCACCAAGCCCGGCATCGCCGAGCGCTGGGATTTGGTGGCCTGGGGCGTCGAGCTGGGCACCGCCTACAGCGAGCTCACCGACCCGGTGGAGCAGCGGCGCCGCCTACAAGAGCAGTCCCTGCTCGCCGCCGGCGGTGACCCCGAAGCCATGGAGCTCGACGAGGACTTTCTCCAGGCGATGGAATACGCGATGCCGCCCACCGGAGGTCTGGGCATGGGGGTCGACCGCGTCGTCATGCTCATCACCGGCCGCAGCATCCGCGAGACGCTGCCCTTCCCCCTGGCGAAGCCGCGATAGCCAACACCGACCCAATAGCATCGGATCGAATAAAAGTCGTGCTCAACACGCATAAAAAAGACCACAATGGACTGCGTGACGGGTTCAACGGCGAACCTCGCCTTCTCGGTGCTGGCCGAAAACCACACCTCGCTGATGCACGGCTGGGTCCCCGGTGTGATGCAGGCGGTCACCGTGCCAACGCTGTTGTTGGCGGTCGGGTGGCGATCGCGCCGCTGGCGGCTGCTGTGGTTGCCGGCGGCAGCAGTGCTCGGAGCCGGGGTGGCTTGTTGGGTGCACTGGTACATCACCACCGACGGCCTTACCGACGATCCCGCGCCCCGTATGCTGTGGTGGTGGATCGCCCTCAGCGGCGCCGCCATAGCGATCTTGGTCCTGGGCTGGCGTAACACACCGTGGTGGCGGCGCGGGGCGTCACTGCTGGCCGTGCCGCTGTGTCTGCTCAGCACGGGACTGGTGCTCAACCTGTGGGTCGGCTACTTCCCCACCGTGCAGACCGCGTGGAATCAGCTCACCGCCGGTCCGCTGCCCGACCAGACGGACCTGGCCACCGTTAACGCGATGGCGGCCAACCGCGCGCAGCTCCAGCACGGCAGCCTTGTGCCGGTGACGATCCCCGACGACGCGTCGCATTTCAAGCATCGCGGTGAGCTCGTATACCTGCCGCCGGCATGGTTTTCCAGCAGTCCACCGCCGCAGCTGCCGACGGTGATGATGATCGGCGGTGAGTTCAACACCCCCGGCGATTGGGCCCGGGCGGGCAACGCGGTGAAGACGATTGACGACCTGGCGGCCGCGCACCACGGAAACGCGCCGGTGTTCGTCTTCGTGGACTCCGGCGGCGCGTTCAACAACGACACCGAGTGTGTCAACGGAACCCGCGGGAACGCGGCCGACCATCTGACCAAAGACGTGGTGCCTTATATGGTCTCGAGTTTTGGGGTCAGCTCCGATCCATCCCGTTGGGGCATCGTCGGCTGGTCGATGGGTGGGACGTGCGCGGTGGATCTCACGGTCATGCACCCGGAGTTGTTCGGCTCATTTGTCGACATCGCCGGAAACATGGGCCCGGATGCCGGAACCAAGGCGCAAACCATCGCTCGGCTGTTCGGCGGCAGCACCGGCGCGTGGGACGCGTTCGACCCGGCCACGGTGATCACCAGGCATGGTCGATACGACGACGTCTCGGGCTGGTTCGCCATTTCGTCCGACAACGCACCAAAGCGTTATCACAGCCTCTCGGTGACCGGCGCGGACCCGATCAGGTTGGGCGGCCAGGACAATATCCGCTACCCGGACGACCAGACCGCCGCCGCTCAGCGGCTGTGCAGACTGAGCCGCGCAAACGGCATCGACTGCGCGATCGTCGCCCAGCCGGGCAAGCACGACTGGCCTTTCGCGAGTAGGGCTTTCGCTGAGGCGCTGCCGTGGCTGGCCGGCGAGTTGGACACTCCCGGGGTGCCGTTGATCGCACTGCCGTCGGACTCACCTCCGCCGATGTCGGCTCCCGCTCCCCGCACCGAACCGGTGGGCGGGTAGGCCGCGGCACGGGTAACGTGAAGCCATGCCCGATGAGCCGACGAGTTCCGCTGCCGAGTCCGGCGTCGACCCGGGCTATACCAGCTCGGGCATCCCGACGTTCGAGTCGGTACGCGACAAGATCGAGAAGCGCTACGAAACGTCAATCGGCGCAGCCGAATTGGATGTCGAAAGCCCCGAAGGCCGCGACGTCGAGCAGCAGTACGTGGAGCGGCAGCGGGCGGCCGCCGAGCGGCTGGCCCAGATCCGCAAATCGATGCATGACCAGTGACCGACGCTGCGGTCACGGCTAAAGTTTCGCGGCGGATTCAAGGTTTGCCTCCTTCGTAGGAGTGATGCGAAGACGCGAAGCGCGCTGGTAACCCGTCGCGAGCCGAAGTTAAAGCTTCTTAAGTCCACGAACTACGCGGTTAAAGGGATCCATGGTGGAGAGGCCCGCACGGTCGCGACCGAGAAGCACACCGTCATCGTCACGAATGAAGCTATCGCGCGCATGCCGTCCGCAAGTTCACGCGCTGCTTGCCCGTAGCCGTTGGTAGCACAGCTCCTCGGTGCCAAGGAAACCGAAGGCGAATGCGGTCATCCGAGTGAAGCCGGCCGGTACCGTTGTGCCCTTAACGTCGCTGGCGACCAGGCCATTAGAGAGCAATCCCGCGGCCGCTTCGTCGATGTCGCCGGCAGTCATGACAAGGCTGTGGCCTGAGGCCAAGTTGACCGGCTCGGCCATTTTGCGGTGCGCCACTCCGGTCAGGCACGCGGTTAGCACTGCGGCCGTCGGCGTGGCCAGTGGTAGACCCCGCTCACGCTCCAGAGCCAGCAAGTATCTCGACATGACAACCGATAAGGCGGTGTCGGCACCTTGCAAAGGGACGATGCCTTGCAGGACGGCGTGGTCACTGATGTTGGGAGGCGCAGCAATCTTCTGCAGGGCAGGTAAGTCGACGACGACGGCGTTGGTGGCCGGACAGTAAGAAGCTGGTGAGTTAGCCTGTCCATCAGGGCACCTCGCACGGTCTACCGACAGCACCGGTGCCTGCTTCGGGGAGAAAATCTTTCCCAGCGTCGCCATGAGCGTTGCGACCGTGTCCTCGCTGATCGCCAGTTCTTTGGTCTCTGCTTCGCCGTTGGGCTTGCTTTGCTGGGGCATCGGCAGATCACCCCGGCGGTCTTTTAACTCCTCCATATCGATTGCAGCACACGCTGCCGCATCGCGAATGAAGCCCTTCCCAAACGCGCTGACCCGCTCCGCAGCTGTCCCATGGCCTTGATCGATCAGCTGCGTGTCCTGCGGAGTAAGGAAGGGGTCGCGGATGGCGATCACCCCCGCCAGGACCTGGTCTAGCCCATCGCCAGTGCTGACTGTGAACCGCGGCGAGTGACCTTCTGCCACCCATCGCAAGTAAACTCCTGCGAAGCAGTCAGCTTGCTGCTCGGCGACGATGGTCGGAGTTTCCCGGTTGATCAGTCCGGCCATCTGTTGTACCGCGTGCCCGTATTCGTGGGCGATCAGCGCGGGGACCGACATATCTCCGAACAGGCGCTGGGCGGCTGGCACCAGCTCGCCCCGGTCCCACGCCATCACCTTGTCATGAGCGCAGTAGAAGGCGTTGACGAGGTGGTAGGTGTCGCTGCCGCAGATCGGAAGGCCGCTCGGGTCGTTGGAGTCGTAGGAAATGAGCTGGTGGATCGGGGTGAAGGTACCTTTCAGAAAGTTGCTGTAGGTCTGCTGCCAGAACTGTTCGACGTCGTTCATCGCCAGCAACGCCAGCTTGTCGGCGGCACCGCCGTCAGTGTCGGACACCTCGCCGGTCACTGGCGGTGCATTTTCTCGGGGGCCGCTGGGACCCTCGGTTACGGGCAGGCCCCCGACACGCAATGGGTCGTACAGCATGGACACTGCCCGCCCGTCGACAACGGTCGTACACCCCGCCACGACGAGAACGAAGCACGCCCATCCCACCGCCGCGGCCCGCCAGATGATCAACCTGGGGAAGCGGCCCGGCGACCGATGCCGCCCCTCGCCGCGATCCTGCATTCGCCGACCTCATCTCGAACGCCACGACGACGCCAACAACCGATTAACAATACGACTTCCGCGCAAAGGGTGACCGGAATTCTCTCGGTGGAGGCCGTCAACTCCATGCCGCTCCCGCACACCCCGCACGGATGGGCGTCGACGCGCAGGAGACCGCGAGCGCGTTTCGATGACTTTAGTCCCTGTCGAAAACGCCTTTCGACCCTCGGCCATTTCCCCTATCGACCTGTAGGATGACATGGTCATCCGTTTGTCATCGCTGGTTACCAAACAGGACGGTCAAATGTCCGTTAATGAGAATGCCGACCAAATAACGCAATACCGAGACGAACCAACAGCTTCGGCAACGCAGGTCGAATCGGCCAACTCGCTGAGACAGCGGCGGCCGGGCAGGGTGCACCAGTTCGCATCCTGGGCATGGCTTGTCGCCGGTGTCATGTTGATCGTCGTGGTGATCGCGGCTATCTTCTTCGCCGGTTTCTCCGCCGGGAGGCACTACGGCGGCAGTCCAAGCGACAATTATTTCGTCGCGCCCGGAGAAGGTGGATGTATTCAGATGCTATGCCAGCCGAATGGACCGCATGGCGGAGCCCAGTGCATGCAGAAGCGCGTGGCATGCCCGTCGGGGTAGTCACGTACCAGCCGACGACGCAATCCCTCTAGAGATGCTCGGTCTACACCTGCTTCAATTTTCGTCCGCGCGTCCGGTACACGACGCTTAGCACCACCACCGATGTGAAAAGCAGCGCACCCACAAGCGCCCCTGCGCAGGTGGCCCCGCGGAATCCGGTGGACTCGCGGAATCCGGTGGACTCAACGTCTATGATCCGCTGCCCGGCGTGCGCGGCGTTGCCGCGACCGAAAACGACGCTGAGGGTCAATAGGTTAGGCGCAGCGGCGGCTAATCCGAGGACGAGCGCTGGAATCGCTGAGTTGGCAGAGGATTTCACAGCCGCTGTGGACGCGGCGTCGATGGCAAGTTAGGCAATGACCCGTCGCGGGCTCGACTTGTGCAGCGTGCTGGCCGGCACAGTGAGCGTTTCGGCAAGGAACTTGCCGGTGTAGCTTTCCGGTACCGCCGCGATGTCCTCCGGCGTGCCCTCGGCGACGATTGTCCCGCCTTCGGCGCCGCCCTCGGGCCCCATGTCGATGATCCAGTCTGAAGTCTTGATCACGTCCAGGTTGTGTTCGATCACGATCACCGTATTGCCTTTGTCGACGAGGCCGTTGATGACGTCGAGCAGCTTGCGGATGTCGTCGAAGTGCAAACCGGTGGTGGGCTCGTCGAGGATGTACACCGTGCGTCCGGTAGAGCGCTTCTGCAACTCGGACGCCAGCTTGACCCGCTGCGCCTCACCGCCGGACAGCGTGGGCGCCGGCTGGCCGAGCCGCACATATCCGAGGCCGACATCGACCAGAGTCTGCAGGTAGCGGTGGATGCCGGTGATCGGCTGGAAGAACTCCGCGGCCTCCTCGATCGACATGTCCAAGACCTCGGAGATGGTCTTGCCCTTGTAGTGCACCTCGAGGGTTTCTCGGTTGTAGCGGGCGCCGTGACACACCTCGCACGGCACGTACACGTCGGGCAGGAAGTTCATCTCGATCTTGATGGTGCCGTCGCCCGTACATGCCTCGCAGCGGCCGCCTTTGACGTTGAACGAGAACCGGCCCGGCTGATAGCCGCGAACCTTGGCCTCGGTGGTCGCCGCGAATAGTGTGCGGATCTTGTCGAAGACCCCGGTGTAGGTGGCCGGGTTGGATCGCGGCGTGCGGCCGATCGGCGACTGGTCGACGCGGACCAGCTTGTCCACATGGTCCATCCCGGTGACGCGGACATGCCGACCCGGGACCTGTCGGGCGCCGTTGAGCCTGTTCGCCAGCACCGCGGCCAGGATGTCGTTGACCAAGGTCGACTTGCCGGAGCCGGACACCCCGGTCACCGAGGTCAGCACGCCAAGCGGGAACGACACGTCGATCTGGCGCAGGTTGTGCTCGTGGGCGCCGACGACCGTGAGCCTACGGCGCTTGTCAACAGGACGCCGGATCGCCGGGACGGCAATGCTTTCCTTGCCAGACAGGTAGGCGCCGGTCACCGAGTCGCTATTGCGCAGCAGCTCGTCGTAGGTTCCGCTGTGCACGATGCGGCCGCCGTGCTCGCCGGCTCCAGGGCCGATGTCGACAACCCAGTCGGCGTGCGCGATGGTGTCGAGATCGTGCTCGACGACGATCAGTGTATTTCCCAAATCCCTTAAGCGGGTCAGGGTTTCGATGAGCCGACGGTTGTCACGCTGGTGCAGGCCGATCGACGGCTCGTCGAGCACGTACAGCACGCCGACCAACCCGGAGCCGATCTGGGTGGCCAGCCGGATACGCTGCGCCTCACCGCCGGAGAGGGTGGCCGCCGCCCGGGACAGCGACAAGTACTCCAGCCCGACATCGAGCAAAAAGCCCAGCCGCGACTGGATTTCCTTGAGCACCTGACCGGCGATCGCTTGTTCGCGGGAGCCCAGGGTGAGCGCGTTCAGGAAGTCCGCACAATCCGAGATGGACAGTTCGCAAACCTCGGCGATGGATTTCGTGCCACGCTCCCCCGCGGCCAGTGTGACGGCCAGGATTTCCGGCTTGAGCCGCGTGCCGTCGCACACCGGGCACGGCACGTCGCGCATGAAGCCCTCGTAACGCTCCTTCATCAGCTCGGATTCGGTCTGGTCCATCTTGCGCTGCAGGAACGCCAGCACACCCTCGAAATCGGCATAGTAGGACCGGGTCCGGCCGTAGCGGTTGCGGTAGCGGACATGCACCTGCTCGTCGCAACCCTCCAGGATCGCCTTGCGCGCCTTGGCCGGCAGCTTGCGCCACGGCGTGTCCACGTCGAAGCCCATCGCCTCGCCGAGGCTGGCCATCATCCGGGTGAAGTAGTCCGCGGTATGGCCCATCGACCAGGGCGCCACCGCCCCCTCGGCCAGGGTGCGATCCGGGTCGGGCACGACCAGGTCGGGGTCCACCTCCTTGCGGATCCCCAGACCGGCGCACTCCGGGCACGCGCCGTACGGCGAGTTGAACGAGAAGGACCGCGGCTCGAGGTCGTCGACAGCCAGGGCGTGCCCGTTGGGGCAGGCGAGTTTTTCGGAGAACCGCTGCTCGCGGTTGTGGGCGTCGTGTTCATGGTCGACGAATTCCAGCACCACGATGCCGTCCGCGAGATTCAGCGCGGTTTCCACCGAATCGGTAAGCCGCTGCTTAGCGGTGAGCTTCACCGTCAGGCGGTCCACCACCACCTCGATGTCGTGCTTCTCCTGCTTCTTCAGCTTGGGCGGATTGGTTAGCGAGTGCACCACCCCGTCGACCCGGACGCGGCTGTACCCCTGGGCATTGAGCTTCTCGAACAGGTCGGCGAACTCACCCTTACGGGTCCGCACCACCGGGGCGAGTACCTGGAATCGAGTGCCTTCGGGCATCGCCAACACCTGATCGACGATCTGCTGCGGCGTCTGGCGGGCGATCCGCTCACCACAGACCGGGCAGTGCGGAGT
>JAFAID010000034.1 GCA_019236925.1 Mycobacterium sp.
TCTCCTAATGGCTTGTGGGGGTGGGGTTTAGCTGGACAGGATCTGCTGGGAGGCCTGCTCTTGCTGCTCGTAGTTGTTGGCATCGCGGATCAGCCCGTCACGCACCCCGTGCAGCATGTTGACGATGTTGCGAAACGCCTGGTTCATCTGGCCCATGGTGTCGTACGACGTCATCTGCGCGGTCCCACTCCAGCCGGCGCCGGCGATGTTTTGGCTCGATGCCCACATCTTACGGGCCTCGTCCTCCACGGTCTGAGCGTGCACATCAAAACGGCCCGCCATCGACCGCATCTCGTGCGGGTCAGTCATAAAACGCGTAGGCATTACTTTCTCTCCTTTTGGTGAGGTCGATTCGGTGTTGGTTGCTGCGTGTTAGCCGCCGGCCGGCGATCGCGGCATCACTTTGGCGGCGACCCGCGAGCCCAGGCTGCTGACCCCGCGTCCGGCGAGCGCGCCCATCAACCCCTGGGCGAACGGGCTGCTGGGCAGACCCGCATGCATCGTCGGGGCGGCGACACTGGTCTCGGGCATTATCGGGGCCGCGCGAGACATCTCCGGCCCGGGCATACCGTGCCAGGCGGGCGGTACCGATAGCCCGCCCAAGTGGTGCGCTCCGGCCAGCTGCGCCGCAATCGACGATCCCCACGTCCGCAGCTGGCCGCCGACGCCGCCTATTACGTTCTCCAGCTTGCCGTCGATGAATTTGCCGACGTTGGCGATCAGCGCATCACTGCTACTGGCCAGCGTCGAGCCGGCGGCACTGCTGCTCGACGAGGAGCCCGAGCTCATGAACATACGTGCGGGCGTGCTGCTCAACATGCCCATGTAGTAGGTGGCCTGCACCGGAAGCAATGCGGCGGTGGGGTTGCCGGCGATCGCAGTAGCCACGCCATCGACCCAGCTCGCTAGCGTGGTGGCGCCCAAGTCCGCCGGTGCCTTCCCGGCGTAGCCAAAAAGCTCCACAGCGGCGAGGAGGAGGTCCTCGATGACTGTGCTCGTCGCGTCGGCCGGTACGGCTCCCGCAGTGGCTGCTGCGGGCGTCGCGCCGTTGGCCACCTGAGGCGCCGCGGACTGTGCGGGCAGGGTGCTGGCCGCCTTGGAGTTCACCTGATAGGTGTCCATAGCCAGCGCATCCTGGATCCACATGTCCAGGTAGTTCGCCTCGGTGGTGGCGATCGCCCCGGTGTTTTGGCCCAGGAAGTTGTTGGCGACCAACTGGGCCAACAACGCCCGGTTGGCCGCGATCTCCGGCAGCGGCACCATCGACGCATAAGCGGCCTGATACGCCGCGGCGGCCACCTGGGCCTGGGCCCCGGTCTGGGCGGCGGTGGCCGCGGTGCCTTGCAGCCACGCGATGTAGGGCTGGACCGCCGCGGCCATCTGTGCCGACGACGGCCCCAGCCACGGGCCGGTGGTCAGGTTGGTGATCACGGTCTGATACTGCGTGGCCGTGCTCTCCAGATCGGCGGCCAACTCATTCCAGGCCGTCGACGCCGCCATCAACGGACCGGACCCCGCCCCGGTAAACATCAGGGCGGAGTTGATCTCCGGGGGAATCAGCGAAAAGCTCATCAGCGATTAGACCTGGGTCGCCGCCACGTTCGCCGCTTCAGCCAACGCATAAGCACCCGCCCCCGAGCGCAACGCGGCCACCAACTGCTCGTGCACTTCCGCGGCCTGCGCGGCGAGCGTCTGATAGGTCACGCCCTGCTGACCGAACTGCGCCGCCGTCATCGCCGACACGAGGTCGGAGGCCGCCGGGGCCAAGCTCGTCGTCGGCGCTGCCGCGGCCGTGTTGCGGGCGACCATCGCGTCACCGATCCCGGACAAACTGCTCGCAGCCCCCGACAACACCTCGGGATTTGTAGTTACGAACTGCACCTTCCGACCTCCTCCAAAGACCCCCGCCGACGCCCAAGTTAGACGTTACTTGAGGCCGGGCGTTGGATTGACCTCCCAAAAGCAACTGCCACCCGTGATGGCGGACAAATCGTATGCTTTTTTTGCCTTGAGCGGTATGCAAATCGCGAAACGACGTTGGCCAGAAACCGCACGTTCACTGTGCGGCTTTCTCGCGGCGTGGAACCTTCAGGTGAGCGCCGGTTACGTACCCGGACCTGGCGTTCGGAGCACACTTCGATGCTCGCTGCCCGTCATCGCGCGTTGTCCGGGTGGCGTGAGCCGGGACGGTATCGTTGCCGCGTGACCGAGCGACCGCCGACGCTTTACATCTTTCCGCATGCCGGCGGATCAGCGGAATTTTACGTTCCTTTTGCCAAAGCGTTTTCCAGTGATATCAAGCGCATTGCGGTCCGATACCCGGGACGTGCGGGTACACACGACCTTGGGTCTTTCACCAGCATTCCCGATCTCGCCGACAAGGTTTGCCAGGTGCTGGCCCCGCCGGGGCCCGACGACAAGGTGGCGTTCTTCGGCCACAGCATGGGCGGGTTGCTGGCGTTTGAGGTCGCCCGGCGGTTCGAAGTGGCGGGGAGCCCGATCGCCGCGCTGTTCGTGTCCGCCTGTGCGGCGCCCGGCCGAGTCGGCTATGAGGACATCCCGGAGACCGATCGTGGTCTCCTCGATGCGGTCAGCCAAATGACCGGTGTGAACCCCAAGTTCCTGGAGAACGAGGAATTCGCGGCCGAGATCCTGCCGACGCTGCGCGGGCTCAAGGCCATCTCGAAGTACGACTGCCCACCCGATGCGACGGTTTCCTGCCCGATCTTCGCCTTCCGGGGTGACGACGACGAGGCCGCTACGGCCGCGAAGGTGTCGCCCTGGTCGGAGCGCACGACATCGGAGTTCAGTTTGAGGGTTTTCCCCGGTCATCACTTCTACCTCACTGACCACATACCCGAACTGGTCAGCGACATCGAGGGCAAGATCCTGGCGCACTGCCGCAGTTGACGGCTATAGAGAACCACCGCCGGTTGGGCCGCGCCCGGCTGTCGCCAAGAACGCGACCGCTATCCGCATAAACGCAATGCCCGTCGTCGCCGATCGCGCCCGGAAACCTTTGTGTGGCCAATGAATTGGACATCGCAACCGATAAATTGGACTTACCGGCCGTTTGGAATCGGCACGAGTTTAACGGTGAATGTGCCGAAACACCTGGGCCGGCCATGTTTCAACGTCTGCAACAATTGCAACAGCCCAAGCGTCGGTATACTCACTTCCAGCAAACCACCGCCGAGAGCAGATCTCGGCCTTGGTCGGCGAGTTGCGGCTGGTCCGGTCAGCGGTGCGACGGCGGCGATCGGTCGCCCCCGAACTGATCTGAAATGAACGACCCCTGGCCGCGATTACGGCCATACAGCCGGCCTGTTTAGACCGCTCGAGCGGCGGGTAGTCCCCAGCGCGCAACATCAGGCGACCAGCGAGGGAGCAAACACAGTTTGACTGCATAGCAACCCTATGGTCTGATCGAGACTGCAGGAAGCGCCCAAGCTCCTGCTTGTCGCGCGTATTACATTCTTGGGTTTTTGGTCCGAGAAGCGCGACGCCCCTGCTAATCTCCTGCATCACAAGCGCCCTACTTGTTTCGCGTTCGGGGGCTCTGACCTAGAGGGGTGGTGTCCCAATGGCGGCAACCGAAGCTTCGATTCCCGCGGCGTTGCGGGAGAGAGTCCGGCAAAAACCAGATGCCTCTGCGTACACATTCATCGACTACGAACTCGACCCTGAGGGTTACTCCCAGACCTTGACTTGGTCTCAGCTTTACCAGCGCGTGCAGGTGGTCGCTGGGGAAGTCGCGTCGTGCACATCGCCCGGGGATCGCGTGGCGATCCTCGCGCCACAGTGCATGGAATACATCATCGGCTTTTACGCTGCGCTGGAGGCCGGTTGCATCGCAGTGCCGTTGCCTGTGCCGCAGTTCGGCGCGCACGGCGAACGGGCCTCCGCCGCCCTGCAGGACAGCGCGCCGACGACGCTCCTGACGACATCGGCTACTGTCAACGACGTCGTCGCGTGTGCTCGTGCACTCCCCGGCACACCGCCGGCGGTGATCGAGATCGACGCGCTTGACCTCGATGCTGAGCCAACCTTCCAGTTCGGCAGCCGGCCACACACCAAAATTGCTGTGCTGCAGTACACCTCCGGCTCGACGCGTTCGCCGGCTGGCGTGGCGATAACGCACGAGAACATCCTCGCGAACACCGAGCAGGTGATTGCCGACTATTTCCAGGACGACGGGGGGGTTGCACCGCCCGACGTCACGATAGTGTCGTGGCTGCCCTTCTACCACGACATGGGACTGTTCGTCGGACTCACCGGTCCGTTGACGATGGGGCTTCGGGCACTGCTGATGAGCCCGATGGCGTTTTTGCAGAGGCCCGCCAGGTGGATAGAGCAGTTGGCCAAGAATTCCCGCGTCTGGACGGCAGTGCCAAACTTCGCTTTCGAACTGGCTGCGCGACGGACCTCCGACGCCGACATGGCCGGGCTCGACTTGTCGGACGTGCACACCGTTCTGAGCGGTAGCGAACGGGTACATGCTGCGACGGTCCGGCGTTTCCTCGATCGGTTCTCTGCGTTCAACTTTCCCGCGTCCGCGCTGAAGCCGTCGTACGGCTTGGCCGAGGCGATGGTGTATGTGGCGTCTG
>JAFAID010000190.1 GCA_019236925.1 Mycobacterium sp.
TCGCGGTCGCCGCCGCGTTGGAGCCGGCGCGCATACTGGCGCCTCTGGCGATGCTGGAGCTCGCCGGTCTGGCCCAGCGCCACGACGGCCGCTGGCGAATCGTGCGGAATCGTAGCCAACCGGCGTGAGGCGGCGGCTCGTATAGTCGACGGGGTCAGCTGTGAAGGGGAGGAACTCCGTGGCCGGTCGACCAGTACACACCTTCGAGGTGGTGCGCAGCGAAAAAGTCACGCCGCACATGGTCCGGGTTGTCCTCGGCGGCAACGGCTTCGAGACCTTCAGGCCCAGCGAGTTCACCGACTCCTACGTCAAGCTGGTAGTCGTCGCCGACGATGTCGATATGGCCGGCCTGGCCCGGCCGTTGACGCTGGACGGTTTCGCCGAGCTGCCCGCGGCAAAGCAGCCGGTGATTCGGACGTTGACCGTGCGCCGCGCCGACGCGGCCGCCCGCGAGATCGCCATCGACGTCGTTGTGCACGGTGAGCACGGCGCGGCCGGACAATGGGCCGCAACGGCCGAGCCCGGCCGACGGGTGTACCTGATGGGGCCATCCGGCGCCTACTCGCCGGATCCAGCCGCCGACTGGCACTTGCTGGCCGGCGACGAGACCGCCCTTCCGGCGATCAATGTTGCACTGGAAGCGTTGCCCGCCAACGCAATTGGCCAGGCGTTCATCGAGATTGCCGGACCCGAGGACGAAATCCCGCTGACCGCACCGGAGGGTGTCCAGATCAACTGGATTTACCGCGGCGGACGGGCCGACCTGATCGGCGAGGACCGGGCCGGCGACCACGCGCCATTGATCGAGGCGGTCAAGACCGCGGCGTGGCTTCCCGGGCAGGTGCACGCCTTCGTCCACGGCGAAGCCCAGGCGGTCATGCACAACCTTCGGCCGTACATCCGCAAAGACCGCGAAGTGGACGCGAAGTGGACGTCGATTTCGGGTTACTGGCGGCGCGGTCGCACCGAGGAGACGTTCCGCCAGTGGAAGAGGGAACTGGCTGAGGCTGAGGCCGGGGCTGACTAGCAGGCTCGTCAGCCCGGGTCGCCGGCTGGCATGCTCATCGCATGGCATTCGGCGACTATCAAAACGAGATCTACTTCCAGGGCCTGACGGGAGTGGCGCCGTCACTGCCGATGGTGTTCTCGGAGCTGGAAGTTAAGGCCGCGAAGGCACTACCGCCGTCGGTGTGGTCGTACGTCGCAGGCGGGGCCGGGGACGAACGCACCCAGCGGGCCAACTGTGAGGCCTTCGAGGGCTGGGGACTGATCCCGCGGATGTTCGTCGGCGCCAAGGAACGTGACCTGTCGGTGGACTTGTTCGGGCTGACGTTGCCCACGCCGGTGTTCATGGCGCCTATTGGGGTTATCGGGTTGTGCGCCCAGGACGGTCACGGCGATCTGGCAAGTGCCCGGGCCGCCGCCCGTACCGGCGTTCCGATGGTCGCCTCGACGCTGACGGTCGACCCGATGGAAGATGTCGCGGCCGAGTTCGGCGAGACCCCAGGGTTCTTCCAGCTGTACACCCCGACCGACCGTGACCTGGCCGCCAGCCTGGTGCATCGCGCCGAGGCGGCCGGCTTCAAGGGCATCGTCGTCACTCTCGACACCTGGGTTACCGGCTGGCGTCCGCGCGACTTGAGCACGTCGAACTTCCCGCAGCTGCGCGGACATTGCCTGAGCAACTACTCCAGTGATCCGGTGTTCCGCGCGAGCCTGTCGGAGCCACCCGAAGAGAACCCGCAGGCCGTCGTACTGCGTTGGATACAGGTCTTCGGCAACCCGCTGACCTGGGACGATCTTCCGTGGCTGCGCTCGCTGACCAAGCTGCCGCTGCTCGTCAAGGGCATCTGCCACCCCGACGATGTGCGTCGCGCCAAAGACGGTGGTGTGGACGGCATTTACTGCTCTAACCACGGCGGCCGGCAGGCCAACGGCGGATTGCCCGCGATCGACTGCCTGCCGGACGTGGTCGAAGCCGCCGACGGTTTGCCGGTGCTGTTCGACTCCGGCATCCGCAGCGGCGCCGACATAGTCAAGGCTCTCGCGCTCGGGGCGACCGCGGTCGGCATCGGGCGGCCCTATGCCTACGGGCTAGCACTGGGCGGCGTCGACGGCATCGTGCACGTGCTGCGCGCGCTGCTGGCCGAAGCCGACCTGACCATGGCCGTTGACGGATATCCGTCACTGGCTGATCTCACTCCGGACACCTTGCGGCGCGTCAGCTGAGTCGGACCGCCGGCGTCTGCGACCGTGGGGTAATGGAGGCGATCCTCGATGAGTTCGACGACTTTTTGACGCTGCAACGCGGTCGTTCGGCTCACACCCGTCGCGCATACCTGGGCGATCTGCGGTCGTTGTTCGCCTTCGTGGACGAACGCGCGCCCGGGACCGGCCTGGGTGGACTGAGCCTGCCGATGTTGCGATCATGGCTGGCCGCCGGGGCAGGCGCAGGCGCTGCCCGGACCACGCTGGCGCGGCGCACCTCGGCGGTGAAGGCGTTCACTGCGTGGGCGGTGCGCCGAGGGCTGCTGACCGATGACCCGGCTGCTCGGCTACAAGTTCCGAAGACGCTTCGCGTCCTGCCCGCAGTGCTCCGACAAGATCAGGCCCTTGCCGCCATGGCAGCCGCGAAATCCGGCTGCCAGCAAGGTGATCCGCTCGCGCTGCGGGACCGGTTGATCGTGGAGTTGTTGTACGCCACCGGCATCCGGGTCAGTGAACTGTGCGGCCTGGACATCGACGACGTCGACACCGGGCATCGGGTGCTGCGCGTCCTCGGCAAGGGTGACAAGCAGCGCACGGCGCCGTTCGGGGCGCCGGCCGCCGATGCGTTGAGTGCCTGGCTGGCCGACGGGCGTCCCGCGCTGGCCACCGCGGAGTCGGGGCCGGCGCTGCTGCTGGGCGCTCGGGGACGGCGCCTCGACGTGCGCCAAGCCCGCACCGTCGTGCACCAGACCGTCGCCGCGGTCGACGGCGCACCCGATATGGGCCCGCATGGGTTGCGGCACAGCGCGGCCACCCATCTGCTCGAGGGCGGGGCTGACCTGCGTGTCGTGCAGGAATTGCTCGGTCATTCCAGCTTGGCCACCACTCAGCTGTACACCCATGTCACGGTTGCCCGACTGCGCGCGGTCCACGACCGGGCCCATCCGCGGGCCTGACTGGTGTGTCACAGCAGTCACTGGAGGCGGAGACACCCGATGTGCCCGCCTTCGAGCGACAACGCGTCTGCTCTCGCAGCGACAGCTTCCGCGGCTGTGCGGCGGGCAAATGGCGCACCGCCTCGTCGGCGCGGTTGCAGGTGTGGCTGCTGCTACATGCGTTGCGCCGGTCAGCCGTTGAGCGGCTTGAGCCGGATGGGCGTTGACGCCAACAGCCCCAGCGGATCGACATAATCGGCGCGGGCGGCCGGGCCCCACATCGCTCCCCAGTGCAAACACGCCGCTACCGGACAGCCCGGGTGGCCGGCCAGCAATTCGCCGATCACCGTCCCGCCGGTCAGCAATTGCCCGACCCGCACGCTGGCCTGCACCGGTTCGTAGCTGGTGTGCAAACCACCGGGATGGGCCACCGACACCACCTGCCGGCCGGCCAGCATCCCGGCGTACACCACGGTTCCCGCACCGGCGGCATACACCGGCTGGCCCGGCGTACCCGCCAGATCCACACCGCGGTGACCGCGGTTCCAGTCCGGCGCCGGGGCGTCGAACGTTCGCAGCACCGCCGGGTGCGGCCGCAGCGGCCACTCCAGGCGCGCCGCGTCGCCGCGAACCGGGCACGTCCAGATCAGTGCCGCGGTCAAGATCACCGCCACCCATCGCATATCCCCAGTTCACCGCGGCACCGCCAACCCGGCCAGCCAGCACTGTGGACAAAGCACCTGTTGAGACCGTGTAAACTGCTTGCCGCAGCCCGTAGCAACGGACTGACTTCGCGCGTCTGCACCGCGGCTCCCGTTTCACTAGGAGTTCGCACCGCATGCCGGGCGGTCCCGCTTAACAACGGGTCCGGCATCGCAGCAGCCGCCAGGGCCCGGCTTCACCCGACGCCGGGCGTAAAACCGAGATAGGTAAGGCGCAAGCATGGCCGTAGTAACCATGAAGCAGCTGCTCGACAGCGGCACCCACTTCGGGCATCAGACCCGTCGCTGGAATCCCAAGATGAAGCGGTTCATTTTCACTGACCGCAACGGCATCTACATCATCGATCTGCAGCAGACGCTGACGTTCATCGACAAGGCGTACGAATTCGTCAAGGAGACCGTCGCCCACGGCGGCTCGGTGTTGTTCGTCGGTACTAAGAAGCAGGCCCAGGAATCCATCGCCGCCGAGGCCACCCGCGTCGGCATGCCGTATGTCAACCAGCGTTGGCTGGGCGGCATGCTGACCAACTTTTCCACCGTGCACAAGCGGCTGCAGCGGCTCAAAGAACTCGAGGGGATGGAGCAGACCGGGGGGTTCGAGGGCCGCACCAAGAAGGAGATCCTGGGTCTGACCCGGGAAAAGAACAAGCTGGAGCGCAGCCTGGGCGGTATCCGCGACATGGCGAAGGTGCCGTCGGCGGTCTGGGTCGTCGACACCAACAAGGAGCACATCGCCGTCGGCGAGGCTCGCAAACTGGGTATCCCGGTGATCGCGATCCTCGACACCAACTGCGACCCCGACCTGGTCGACTACCCGATCCCGGGCAACGACGACGCGATCCGCTCGGCGGCCCTGCTGACCAAGGTGATCGCCTCGGCGGTAGCCGAGGGCCTGCAGGCGCGTGCCGGTCTGGGCCGCGGCGACGGCAAGCCCGAGGCAGAGGCGGCCGAGCCGCTGGCCGAGTGGGAGCAGGAACTGCTGGCCTCGGCGACGGCCACAGCCGGCGCGGATGCCCCCACCACAACCGAAACCCCAACCGAATCAACCTCCACGGAAGGCTGATATGGCGAACTACACCGCTGCCGACGTCAAGCGACTTCGCGAGTTGACCGGCGCCGGGATGCTGGACTGCAAGAACGCGCTGGCCGAGACCGACGGCGACTTCGACAAGGCCGTCGAGGCGCTGCGGATCAAGGGCGCCAAGGATGTTGGCAAGCGCGCCGAGCGGGCCACTGCTGAGGGATTGGTCGCCGCTAAGGGCGGCGCACTGATCGAGCTCAACTGCGAGACCGACTTCGTCGCCAAGAACGCGGAGTTCCAAAAGCTCGCCGACGAGGTGGTGAGTGCTGCCGCAGCGGCCAAGGCAGCTGATGTCGATGCGGTCAAAGCCGCCACCGCCGGCGACAAAACCGTCGAACAGGCAATCGCCGAGCTGTCGGCGAAGATCGGCGAGAAGCTCGAACTGCGCCGGGTCGCGTTCCTCGACGGCACCGTCGAAACCTACTTGCACAAGCGTTCCGCCGACCTGCCGCCGGCTGTCGGTGTGCTGGTGGAGTACACCGGCGATGACGCTGAGGCTGCGCATGCGGCCGCGCTGCAGATCGCCGCGCTCAAGGCCCGCTACCTGAGCCGCGACGAGGTGCCCGACGACCTGGTGGCCAGCGAACGGCGCATCGCCGAAGAGACCTCGCGTGCCGAAGGCAAACCCGAGCAGGCGCTGCCCAAGATAGTCGAGGGCCGGTTGAACGGGTTCTTCAAGGACGTCGTGCTGCTTGAGCAGCCGTCGGTGTCCGACAACAAGAAGACGGTCAAGGCGCTGCTCGACGAGGCCGGTGTCACCGTCACGCGATTCGTCCGGTTCGAGGTCGGCCAGCAGTAGCATCAGCGCGATGCGACCCGTACACGCGTTCGGAGACGACGCCCTCGGCGACCTGGACGCGGTCGCTCTGGTCGATGCCATCCAGTCGGGTCGGGTAGGCCGGGCCGAGGTCGTCGAGGCGGCCATCGCGCGCACCGAAGCCATCAACACCGCCCTGAACGGCTTGGCGTATCAGACATTCGACCAAGCCCGCGCCGCGGCAACCGAGGCGTCAAAAAGCGGCTTCCTCAGTGGCGTACCGACATTCGTCAAGGACAACGTCGACGTCGCCGGACTGCCGACGATGCTGGGCACCGACGCGTGGACCCCGCGGCCGGCCGACGAAGACGGCGAATTCGCGCGGCTCTACCTTGCCACCGGCATGACGTCGCTGGGCAAAACGCAGATGTCGGAGTACGGATTCAGCGCCTCGGCCGAACACCCTCGACTCGGGCCGGTCCGCAACCCGTGGAACACCGACCACACCGCCGGCGCATCGTCGTCGGGCTCCGGCGCCTTTGTCGCCGCCGGTGTGGTGCCGGTCGCCCACGCCAACGACGGCGGCGGCTCGATCCGAATTCCCGCGTCCTGCAACGGACTTGTCGGGCTGAAGCCGTCCCGCGGCCGGTTGCCGCTGGACAAAGAAGTCAGCCGGATGCCGATTCGCCTGGTCGCCAATGGGGTGGTCACCCGATCGGTGCGCGACACGGCGGCCTTTTATCGAGAAGCCGAACGCATCTGGCGCCCGACGAAGCTGCCGCTGATCGGGGACGTGACGCGCCCCGGCAAGCAGCGGCTGAGGATCGCCGTCATCACCCGCTCGGTGCTGCGTGAGTCCAGCGCCGAAATGCGTGAGCTGACACTGAAAACCGCCGGGCTGCTCGAGGAGCTCGGCCACCGCGTGGATCACGTGGAAAAGCCCCCGGTGCCCACCAGCTTCGCCGCCGACTTCTTGCTGTACTGGGGGCTCCTGGCTCTGGGTCAGATCCACCTGAGCCAGGGTGCGGTCGGCTTCGACCGCAGTCGGCTGGACAACCTGACGCTGGGCCTGGAACGACACGCCCGCCGCAATCTGCATCGTCTGCCGCTGGCGCTCATGCGGCTGCGCCTCGCGCGGCGGTACACCGCGCGGTTCGCCCGAACCTATGACGTGGTGTTGACACCAACGGTGGCCGACGAGACGCCGCGGATCGGTTACCTCGACCCGACCGCCGACTACCAGCAGGTCATCGACCGGCTGGAAGACTGGGTCGCGTTCACGCCGCTGCAGAATGTGACCGGCGAGCCCGCTATCTCGTTGCCACTGGCCGAATCGGCTAACGGGTTGCCGGTGGGCATGATGCTCGCCGCCCCCTTGGGAGCCGAACTCCGGCTGCTGGAGCTCGCCTACGAGCTCGAAGACGCCCAACCGTGGGCCCGCATCCAGGACGCCGTCCGGTAACTAGTCGGGCCCCAGCGCTGCCAGCATCCGTTTGAACTCCCGCTGCTCGGCTGCGGACAGCTTGGCGAGCACCCGGGCGTCGGCCTCCTGCACGGCAGCCTCGGCGCGCTTCAACAGCGTCCGGCCTGCGCCGGTCAGCGTGGCCGGCAGCGCACGACCGGACGGCACCGACGCGGGCCTGGCCACCACGCGTGCGTTTTCCAACCTGTGCAACACCGTGTTCATCGCCTGCGGTGAGACGTTGCCCAGCCGGGACAGTTCGGCGCTGGACATCCCTGGGTTCATGGAAAGCATTCGCATGCAGACGAATTCGGGCAGTGTCAGGCCAAGCGGGCTCAGCACCGCGGCCATTTCCGGCCGCAGTGCCGTCATTACCTTGTGCAGCAGGTAGCCAAGTGGCGCGTCATCGCTTGTGCTCATATCAATCATATTGACATATATCAGGCGGGTTGATATACCTGGGGTTATGACTGAAGTAGAGAAGTTCGATTTTGATTTCGATCCGGCCTACCGCGGCGAGGCCGCCGAGTTCGGGGAGGGCGTCCGACCGCCGTGGAGTCTCGGAGAGCCGCAACCGGAGCTCGCGACGCTGATTGATCAGGGCAAAATCAAGGGCGAAGTACTCGACGCCGGCTGCGGCGAGGCGGCGCTGTCACTGCATCTGGCGGCGCTGGGGCACAACACCGTCGGGTTGGACGCCTCGCCCACCGCTATCGAGTTGGCCAAGGCCGAAGCGGCCAAGCGTGGGTTGAACCGCGCGTCGTTCGCGGTGGCCGACATCACTGACTTCAATAGCTGGCCGACGGGTTCCGAAGGGCGGTTCAACACGATCGTCGACAGCACGCTGTTTCATTCGATGCCCGTCGAGCTGCGTGATGGCTACCAGCGGTCAATCGTTCGCGCCGCCGCGCCCGGCGCCTCCTACTTCGTGCTGGTCTTCGACCGAACCGGGATGCCCGACGGTCCGGCCAACCCGGTCACCGAAGACGAATTGCGCGACGTCGTGTCAAAGTACTGGGTCATCGATGAGATCCGGCCGGCCAGGATTGACGCCAATTTCCCTGACGCCAATCATCCCGAGTTTCCCTTCGCAGACGTCCGCGACGAGGGCAACGGGCGCAAGTCTGTGCCGGCCTGGCTGCTGGCCGCACACCGGCCCTGACCGCCAAGCCGCGAAACTCATTACAGCCGAAGGAGTTGACTGAACCCCTCGAGGTGGGCCCCGCCTCGAGGGGTTCGGCATAGACAGCGGCGCCGCCTTCGTGTTCCAAAAGCCTCGCGCGCTGTCGCCGAGAAATTTCGACGTGGCTGGTCGGCCTTGATGCGATTGCCCGGCGTGGTTACGGGGTAGTCCCGGAGAAACCCGAGGGCTCGCCTATGTCATGGCAAAGCAGTCAGCCGAGGGTGCCCACCGCGTTGCGTACTCGGCGGTCAAACACAGCTTCGAAAAAGTCGGCGACCATTGGGATGGCCAGGCATCGGGCATGGGAGCGGGAAACCGACGCGGGTCCCGGCGTGACCGCCGCGGTGGTACGGCGGTGAGTGCGATCACACAGCAAACCGGCGGCCGCAACCGACAAAGTTGCCGAGAGCCGTCCGCCCACCCGCTCGACGCGCGCCCGCTAATACTCGGCCCAGCCTGCGCGGTTTCTGATGACCCTGGCGCCGAGATAAACGCGTGGCACCCTGCGGGCGGGCAAACTGGTCACCGACCTCAGCAAACTCCGAGGGGGATTAACCGCCCAACTATCACGGCATCCTGGCCGGTTGGCGACAACTACTCCAGAGTAGGCCCTTCAGCGCTCTGCCGCGCGAATCTGATTAAATCCTGAGATAATTATAAGCTGCCGGTGACAAGCCTGGTTGCCACGATGTAGGTTCCGTTAAGGGGCAACACAGCATCTGCTGAGATTTGGTCGGGTGAAGCGATGAGCTGTCCCGTGGTGCGGCAACCCCGGGATGAACAGTGGATCGTGTCGGGCCCCCGGAGCGAGCTGCGCATCACAGCTTCTTTTGTTGCGGACACCCGGGTGCTCACCATCGACGGAGTACTCGACGACTCGACATACATTCCGCTGCGCGACACCATCGTTAAAGCGGCGCTCGATGAACCTCCTGCGGTCATCATCGACGTCACCGGGCTGACTGTTCGAGACGATCCGGCGTGGTCGGTGTTCACCAGCGCACGTTTTCAGGTCTCCGAATGGCCGGATATCCTGATCGGCCTGGTCTGCGCTCATGATCACGGCCTCAATGCCCTGCGTCGCAACGGCGTAACTCGCTACGTGCCCGTCTATACGACACTGCAGTCCGCAGTCACCGAGTTGCCCGCGGACGGACTACGGCGGTATCGGCAAAATGTCCGCGCCACACTCCCGGCTGTGAAGGGCAGTATTCACCGTTCCCGGGAGCTGACCGCCCAGTGGTTGACGGCGTGGTCGAGAACCGACTTCATCCACGCGGTGTCCATCGTCGCTACCGAGCTGGTTGAGCTGGCCCTTGCGGATGCCTGCAGCGAATTGTCCCTTCGAATGGAAACCAACGGGTCCACGGTGGCGGTGGCGGTACAACACGTCGACATTGGAACGACCCGACTTCGAGAGTCCGCTGGTGACACCGTTTCGGGCCTCGACCTCGTTGCCGCCAACTCTCGGGTTTGGGGTACCTACACGAGCATGGCGGGCAACACCGTATGGGCTGTGGTCGGCCCGGAGAACCGCTTCTGAGGGTCCCCTAGATCGCTCGCTCGGCCACCCGAGCAGTTAGTGGACGTAGTTACGGGCCGCTTCTGTGCCGGCGTTTCAGACCGGCGTGGATGGGTACTGCAAAAGGCGTGCGCTGCCCGCCCGTCTTTGGACGCAAGCGGCCTGCTCGAACACCGGGATGGGAACGACGCGAAACGGGAGGACCCCCGCGTCACGGTTTGCGGCGGCGAGGCGGCGTTTTCGCGGCCGATTGGAGCACCTATGAGTACGAACGACCACAGATCTGCGAGCGTGCGCCAGCAGGCCCGCCGACAGGCCGATCGGGCCCGAGCAGCGATGCAGGACAAGCGCGAGGGCCAAGAGGGCGGGCTCGGCGGCTGGGTAGCTCAGCGTGCCGGCGAATGGGATCTCAGCGGCCCAGATGAGACCGCGCTGCAGCGCCAGAAGTTCTTGTGGAATGTGTTGGTGGACTATTGGTTTCGGATGGAGATCGACGGCTGGGAAAACATCGGCGCGCCGCCGGCGTTGCTGGTCGGCATTCACTCCGGGGCCCCGTTTGTGTGGGACGCCTGGACGGTAGGACTGCAATGGTGGCGGCGGTTCGGCCAGGAACGTCCGTTGCACGGCACTGCCCACGACGCGCTGATGGCCATTCCGGGGTTCGGCCGGTACTTCCGATCGATGGGCGTCCTACCCGCGGCGCCCGATGCCATCGCGACCGCGCTGGCCGAAGGTCGTGATGTGGCGCTGTGGCCCGGCGGCGAGGTGGACTCGCTGCGGCCGTGGACCGAGCGCGACCAGGCAAACCTCGCCGGACGAAAAGGCTTCGTGAAGATGGCGATTCGCGCCGGGGTGCCGATCGTGCCGATCGCGACTGTGGGCGGCGCCGACGCCATGCCGGTGTTGATCCGCGGTGACCGGCTTTCGCGGGTCTTGCGATTGGACCGGCTGTTGCGGCTCAAGGTGTTTCCACTCGCCATCTCGCTGCCGTGGGGAATCGCCCCCGCCGCGCTGCCGCAGCTACCGCTGCCGGCCAAAATCAGGACGCGATTCATGCCCGCTGTCGAACTCGATCACGACCCCGCCCGCGCCGACGATGACGATTACGTCGATCGCAAATACGACGAGGTGCAAGGCAGCATTCAGCGCGGGATGGACGCGCTGGCCCGCAAGCGGGCACTGCCGCTGTTCGGCTGAAAGCCGCTTTGGCAGCGCACGGTCGGCCAGTCGGCCATGGCGGGGTGACCCTGAACAGCCGATGGGCCCGGTCCGTCATGGACCGGGCCCATCGCTATGGGTCTAGTGCTGGTGGGACTGCTGGCGCTTTTCGGCCGCCTCGGCACCGCCTCGAGCCGCTTCAGCTTCGGCTTCCTTCTTGGCGGCGTCACGCTGCGCTTGCGCCTTGTCTTGCTGCGCCTCGCCCTCGCGCTCGAGCTCTTCTTTACCGAGCACGCTGCCGACGGCTTCCTTGGCCAAGCCTTTGGCGCCTTCCACGACGCCACGCACAGCTTCTTCAGGCCCACTCTTCTTGTCGTCCGACATGGAGTCCCTCCTCAGTGGCTCATGTCAATGAGCTGTTTGGCTCAATTACCGGCCGATTTCTGGACCGGTCGCGGCGCGGTCAAAGGCGCGTCATGTCTGACTTTGTGCCCCCGACCTTTCGCACGCGTCCGGGGGCATTCCCATGACGCTCCGCGCTCAAACTGGCGTAAGCCCCGGCCTGCCCGTGAGTCGTCGCGCCGAGGCCATCAGTGCTGGTGGTGCCGCGGAAATTGGTCGCTGTGACGGCGAACACGGTGCGCCCGCCCGGGCGGCAATAACCTGAATACCGTTGCCCCACAACAATCATTCGTGTATAGCCCCTTCGCCGATCGCGCCGCTACGACACGTCCGGGCCCATCCTGCCGGGGCAATCGCAGCTCGGCGGCCCAAGCCGGCACTTGCACAATCCAGTCCACTCTCGGGACGCAGACCGCGGCCATAAGGCAGGATGGACCCTGCTATCTGGGAAAGCCGTCCTGGGGATAGCTGGATGGCGCCCTCCCATGCGAGGAGTCTGATGACGGAGCAGGAGCCGAGGAGCCCCAACGGCGCCGATGCATTTCCTCCCGACGGACATCCCGTTGGCGAACCGGCGAGTCGGCCCAAGTACTCCCGCGTACTGCTCAAACTCGGTGGCGAGATGTTCGGCGGGGGACAGGTCGGGCTCGATCCCGATGTGGTGGCGCAGGTGGCCCGTCAGATCGCCGAGGTGGTCCGCAGGGGCGTCCAGGTCGCTGTCGTCATCGGCGGCGGCAACTTCTTCCGGGGCGCACAGCTTCAGCAACGCGGTATGGAACGCACCCGCTCGGACTATATGGGGATGCTCGGCACGGTCATGAATAGCCTTGCGTTGCAAGACTTTCTTGAGAAAGAGGGCATCGTCACCCGAGTTCAGACCGCCATTACGATGGGCCAGGTCGCCGAGCCGTACATTCCGCTGCGCGCGCGGCGTCACCTGGAAAAAGGACGTGTGGTGATCTTCGGCGCCGGCATGGGGCTGCCGTATTTCTCGACCGATACCACGGCCGCGCAACGGGCATTGGAGATCGGCGCCGACGTGGTCCTGATGGCCAAGGCCGTCGATGGCGTCTTCACCGAGGATCCGCGGGTGAACCCTCGGGCCGAGTTGCTTACCGCTATCACTCATCGGGAAGTCATCGACCGGGGGCTGCGGGTGGCCGATGCCACCGCGTTCAGTCTGTGCATGGACAATGGCATGCCGATTCTGGTGTTCAACCTGCTTACCGATGGCAATATTGCTCGCGCGGTTGCGGGTGAGAAGATCGGAACGCTGGTCACCACCTGATGGTGCACCGCGGGCGCACATGAAAACGCCCGCGATGATGCAGCGCAGCGATGAGAAGGAGCGGCGCAGATGATTGACGAGACTCTCTTCGACGCCGAAGAGAAGATGGAGAAAGCGGTGTCGGTGAGCCGCGACGATCTGTCGACCATCCGTACTGGCCGCGCCACCCCGGGGATGTTCTCCCGCATCGTGATCGACTACTACGGTTCGGCCACCCCGATCACCCAGCTAGCCAGCATCAATGTTCCAGAAGCGCGCCTGGTCGTCATCAAGCCGTACGAGGCGAGCCAGCTCGGGGCCATCGAGAACGCGATTCGTAGCTCCGATCTGGGGGTGAATCCGACCAACGACGGCACGCTGATCCGGGTTGCGGTACCCCAGCTGACCGAGGAACGCCGTCGCGAACTCGTCAAGCAAGCCAAAGCCAAGGGCGAGGACGCCAAGGTTTCGGTGCGCAACATCCGCCGCAAGGCGATGGAGGAGCTACACCGCATCCGCAAGGACGGCGAGGCCGGTGAGGACGAGGTCGCGCGCGCCGAGAAGGACCTGGACAAGACCACCCACCAGTACGTGACCCAGATCGACGAACTGGTCAAGCACAAAGAAGGCGAGCTGCTGGAGGTCTAGCGGCCGTTCAGCTAACGACTTCCGTGGCAGACACTGACACCGGCGCAGACACCCCGGCCGAAGGTTCGGTGCAAGAGCCCCTGCCCAAGGGACGGAAGAAGCCGAAGAAGTCCCGGGCCGGCCGGAATCTGCCAGCCGCGATCGCCGTCGGCGTGGCCCTCGCAGCGACCATCATCGCGATCTTGATATGGGACCGAATCCTGTGGGTCCCACTGGTCGCTGCCGCCATCGCCATGGCCACCTATGAGGTGGTGCGACGGCTCCGCGAGGCCGGTTACGTCATCCCGGTCATTCCGCTCTTGATCGGCGGCCAACTGATGATCTGGCTGACCTGGCCGTACCACGCGGCCGGAGCGCTCGCCGGCTTCGGCGCCACGGCGGTGGTCTGCATGTTCTGGCGGTTGGCGCTGAAAGGCACGCCCGCATCGCACGGTTCCGACGGCGCCGATTCACCGTCGGCAAACTACCTACGGGATGTCTCGGCCACGGTCTTCCTGGCCGCTTGGGTGCCGTTGTTCGCGTCGTTCGGTGTGCTGCTCGTCTATCCCCCCGACGGATCGGGACGGGTGTTCTGCCTGATGATTGGCGTGGTTTGTTCGGATGTCGGCGGCTACGCCGTGGGGGTGCTCTTCGGTAAGCATCCGATGGTCCCGGCGATCAGCCCGAACAAGTCGTGGGAGGGTCTGGCCGGTTCGCTGTTGTTCGGCGTCACCGCGACCGCGCTGACCGCGATCCTGTTGGTCCACAAACCGATCTGGGTCGGGGTGCTATTGGGCTTCACGCTGGTGGCCACTGCCACCCTGGGCGACCTGGTGGAATCGCAAATCAAGCGTGACCTGGGCATCAAGGACATGGGCCGGATTCTCCCCGGCCACGGCGGCCTGATGGACCGACTGGACGGAACGTTGCCGTCGGCGGTCGCGACCTGGATCTTCCTGACTCTGGTGGGCTGACCGCGCCGCCGCGCCGGGGACGGATACTGGTCGTGAAATGAAGCAACAGCTGGTATTCGAGGCACCGCGCCGGCGGCTGCCGCCGCGGCATCTGGCCGACCTTGACGAGGTCCAGCGCGTCGACGCCGTCGCGGCACTGCGCCTGCCGCCGTTTCGCGCCAAGCAACTCGCCCACCAGTACTACGGTCGGCTGATCGCTGACCCGCAGCAGATGACCGATCTGCCGGCCGCGATCCGCGGACAGGTGGCCGACGCGCTCTTCCCGAATCTGCTGACCGTCACCCGGGAAATCGCCTGCGACGACGGCCAGACCCGCAAAACGCTGTGGCGGGCTGTCGACGGCACCAGCTTCGAGTCGGTGCTGATGCGTTATCCGCAGCGCAACACGGTGTGCATCTCGTCGCAGGCGGGCTGCGGCATGGCCTGCCCGTTCTGCGCCACCGGGCAGGGCGGTCTGACGCGAAACCTATCGACCGCCGAGATCTTGGAGCAAGTACGCGCCGCGGCCGTGGCACTGCGTGACGACTGGGGTGACCGGTTGTCCAATGTGGTGTTCATGGGGATGGGGGAGCCGCTGGCTAACTACGCCAGGGTGCTGGTAGCCGTGCGCGGCATCACGAACGGTTTCGGGATCTCGGCCCGATCGGTGACGGTGTCGACGGTCGGACTGGCCCCGGCAATCCGCAAACTCGCCGACGAGCGGCTCGGGGTGACGCTGGCGCTGTCACTGCACGCCCCTGACGACGAGCTGCGCGACACGCTGGTGCCGGTCAACACCCGCTGGAAGGTTGGCGAAGCGCTGGATGCTGCCCGTTACTACGCGGACGTGACCCGTCGGCGAGTATCGGTGGAATATGCCCTGATTCGCGATGTCAACGACCAACCATGGCGCGCAGACCTGCTGGGTAAGCGGCTGCATCGCGCGCTCGGTCCGCTGGTGCACGTCAACGTCATTCCGCTGAACCCGACGCCGGGCAGCGACTGGGACGCCAGCCCGATGGCCGCGCAGCGCGAGTTCGTCCGGCGGGTCCGCGCCGCCGGCGTGCCCTGCACCGTACGGGACACCCGCGGCCGCGAGATCGCCGCCGCGTGTGGCCAGCTGGCCGCCGACGGCTGAGCAACACCCGCGTGAACCCGACGAGGGCGATCAACGTCTTCCACTGTGTACGGTCAGCAAAGGAGACGCGCATATGAGAGTCCGACTCTTGCTTGGAAGATTGGCGTTCGGCCTGGCCGCCGCCGCCCTGGTTTTCGGGCTGAGCACTGCGCCGCGGGCGCTGGCGGCCGACGATCGATTGCAGTTCAGCGGGTCCACGCTGTCCGGTGCGCCCTTCAATGCCTCGGGCTTGCAAGGCAAGCGTGCTGTGCTGTGGTTCTGGACGCCGTGGTGCCCGTTCTGCAACGCCGAAGCTCCCGGCCTCAGCCAAGTGGCTGCCGCTAATCCGGCGGTCACGTTCGTTGGCGTCGCGGCTCATTCCGACGTTGCGGCGATGCAGAACTTCGTGTCGAAGTACAACCTGAACTTCACCAACCTCAATGACGCCGATGGCTCGATCTGGGCCCGTTACAACGTGCCCTGGCAGCCGGCGTGGGTGTTCTACAACTCCGACGGGACGTCCACGTTTGTGAACAATCCCAGCGCGGCGATGTCCCAGCAGGAGTTGTCCGGTCGGGTGACGGCGCTGAAGTAGCTGTGGACCAGGGCCTAGTCAGCTTGGCGTTTGCCGCCGGACTGGTTGCGGCGCTGAACCCATGCGGTTTTGCCATGCTGCCCGCCTACCTCGTTCTGGTGATACGCGGAGAGGGTGCCGGTGATCGGCAGACTCGCACCGGTACGTCGACGGGATTGGCCGCGGTCGGCCGGGCCTTGGCGGCGACCGCCGGCATGGGCCTGGGGTTCTTGACGGTGTTCGGGCTGTTCGGAGCGCTCACCATATCGGCGGGCGGCACCGTGCAGCGTTATCTGCCATATCTGGTCGCAGTGATCGGCGTTGTGCTTGTCGCCCTGGGGATTTGGCTTCTGTTAGGCCGAGAGCTGACGCTGTTGACACCCCGGTATCCGGGCGCGCGATGGGCTCCGACGGCTCGGCTCGGGTCGATGTATGGCTACGGCGTGGGGTATGCGATCACCTCGCTGTCATGCACCGTCGGCCCGTTTCTGGCGGTCACCGCCGCCGGTCTGCGCCGCGGTTCGGTGATCGGCAGCGCGTCGGTCTACCTCGCCTATATCGCGGGCCTCACCTTGGTCGTCGGCGTGCTGGCCGTTGCCGCCGCGGTCGCGAGTTCGGCGGTGGTGAATCGCCTGCGGCGAATCTTGCCGTACGTCAACCGGATCAGCGGCGCGTTGCTGATCCTCGTTGGCATGTATGTGGGCTATTACGCCTTCTATGAGATCCGTTTGCACAGCGCCGAGGGCCTCCAGCCCGATGTGCTCCTCGCGGTAGCCGGCCGCGTGCAAGGCGCGCTCGCCGGCTGGGTGCACCAGCACGGCGCGTGGCCGTGGGTGCTGGCGTTCGCAGTGCTGGTGGCGTGCGCACTCGTCGGCGCCGTGTACCGGCGGGCGCGGCGTAGCTGAGCTGCGCCGGTGGCGCGCGCACCAAGATGACGCTTGTGGTGACATCAAAATGATGTCACCATGACACCATGGATTTGCAGCCGTACGTGGAAGCGGTACGTCATGAGTTGAACCTGGCCGCCGCGGCCGGCGGCGCCGAGGCGCAAGCGGTGGCCGATCGGCTCAGCGCGCCACTGGAGTCGGCGATCCGCCTCGCCCTGCTAGAAGCGCTATCGGCCGGCGTCGAAGAGATCACCAGCGAGCTCGCCCCACGTTCGGTCGAGGTGCGGCTGCGCGGGCGTGATCCCGAGTTCGTCGTCAGCGCCCCGCTTGACGAGCCGTCGGCCCACCAGCCTTTCGACGTCGCGTTCGGCGACGACGAAGGCGGCACCTGGCGAATCACCCTGCGGCTTCCGGAAAGTCTGCGTGCCGCGGTCGAAGCTGCGACGCGCCACGACGGGTCGTCGCTGAACGCCTGGCTGGTCCGCGCGGTCGCGGCGGCCGTCCAGTCCAAAGCAGGCCGGGCCACACCCGGCAGCGCCCGGCAAGTAACCGGCTGGGTGCGCTGATATCGCTAGACACCCACATCGAAGGAGAAGCCCATGCCCACTTACGACACCCCTGAGCCCATCGCGGTACGCGTCGAGGCCGCGGCCGGTTCCGTCCGGCTCGTCGCGACGGACCGAAACGACACGGTCGTGGCGGTGCGCGCCCACGACGAGTCCCGTGCCGCCGACGTGCGAGCAGCCGACCAGACCCAGGTGTACTACGACAACGGCAAGCTGACGGTGTCCGCGCGGCGCGGCTTCGCGCTCTTCCGCGGCGGCGCGGTCGACATCGACATCGCGCTGCCGTCGCGGTCCCGGCTGAAAGCCTCGGTGGCCTCGGCCGACGTGCGCGCGGAGGGCAGGTTCGCCGACTGCAAGATCACCTCGGCCAGCGGCGACGTTGACGTCGACGTGGTCGAGGGAAATCTCAAGGCGGCCACCGCTTCCGGATCGGTCACCGTGCAGGCGGTCGCCGGTAACGCATCGGTCGCGACGGCGTCCGGCAACGCGGCGATAGGTGAGCTCGACGGAGATCTGGCGTTCAAGGCTGCCAGTGGCGACCTCAGCGTTGCGCGGCTGTGCGGCAGCCTGCGTGCACAGATGGCGTCGGGATCGGTCACGGTCACGACCGCAGTACGCGGCGCGATCTCGGCATTCACCAGCAGCGGCGAGGTCGGGGTCGGGGTGGTCGAAGGCACCGCCGCCCGATTGGACTTGATCACCGGCTCAGGTGCGGTCAGCAACCTGCTGGAGTCTGCCGACGGACCGGCCGAGGGCGACGACACCCTGCTAATTCACGTGCGCACCGGCTCTGGAGACATCGACATCCACCGGGCGGTTGCGACGCACAGCACTGCCGGCTGATCCGGCTACCTGAGCCAGCCGCGCCGACGGCCCCACCAGTCACGCACGACGAGAAAAAGCGCCAGCGCGGCGAAGCCGATCAAGTACAAGTTCTCGATGTGGCCGACGTGGTTGCCGTCGAGCATCAACAGCAGCAGGAAGACGATGGTCAGGCCGACGATGTGCCAGTTGCGGTGGTTGATCTTGCTCCAGCCCCAGTGTGCGGACGGCACATCAGCGACGTCGACTTCGCCTGCGCGCTCCACCTCGGTACCGGCCACGGCAACTCCTCGGGTTGGGATCGGGATGCCTGCATATTTTGGCATATCGCGATTCGCCGGGCTCGTCGGTGGCGCGGCACAATAAGTGGGTGACCAATCGTCGCCTCAGGACCCTGGTGCTGGGCAGTACCGGCTCCATCGGCACCCAGGCGCTGGAAGTCATCGCCGCCAACCCGGATCGCTTCGAGCTGGTCGGCATGGCCGCCGGGGGCGCAAACCCGGACCTGCTCGCGCGGCAGCGCGCCGAGACCGGTGTCACCAACATCGCCGTCGCCGACGAGCGCGCCGCGCACACCGTCGGCGACGTCACTTACCACGGGCCCGACGCGGTCACTCGGCTGATTGAGAACACCGACGCCGACGTCGTGCTCAACGCGCTGGTCGGTGCGCTGGGGTTGCAGCCGACGCTGACCGCGCTGGCCACGGGCGCCCGGCTGGCACTGGCGAACAAGGAATCCCTGATCGCCGGCGGACCGCTCGTGCTGCAGGCGGCGCGGCCCGGCCAGATCGTGCCGGTGGATTCCGAGCACTCCGCGCTGGCGCAATGCCTGCGCGGCGGCTCCCCGGATGAGGTCGCCAAGCTGGTGCTCACCGCCTCCGGCGGGCCGTTTCGCGGTTGGTCGGCCGCCGACCTTGAGCACGTCACGCCCGAGCAGGCCGGCGCGCATCCGACCTGGTCGATGGGGCCGATGAACACCCTGAACTCGGCGTCGCTGGTCAACAAGGGACTCGAGCTCATCGAAGCCCATCTGCTCTTCCGCATCCCGTACCGGCGGATCGAAGTCGTCGTGCACCCGCAGTCGATCGCGCACTCCATGGTCACGTTCACCGACGGCTCGACGATCGCCCAGGCCAGTCCGCCGGACATGAAACTGCCGATCGCGCTGGCGCTCGGCTGGCCGGCCAGAGTGCCGGCTGTGGCCGCGGCGTGCGATTTCACCACCGCCTCGAGCTGGGAGTTCGAGCCACTGGACACTCAGGTCTTCCCGGCGGTCGAACTGGCGCGCCAGGCCGGCGAGACGGGCGGCTGCATGACCGCCGTCTACAACGCGGCCAACGAAGAAGCGGCAGAGGCCTTCCTGGCGGGCCGGATCGGATTCCCGGCCATCGTGCGAACAATTGCCGACGTCCTGAGCGCCGCCGACCAGTGGGCCGCCGAACCCGCTACCGTGGAAGACGTACTCGACGCGCAGCGCTGGGCCCGTGTGAAGGCCCGGCAGGCGGTCACACAGGAGGTCCTACCAACCCGATGATGTTCGTTATCGGCATTGTGCTGTTTGCGCTCGCCATCCTGATTTCAGTGGCGCTGCATGAGTGCGGCCACATGTGGGCCGCGCTGGCCACCGGGATGAAGGTGCGCCGTTATTTCGTCGGCTTCGGTCCGACGCTGTGGTCGACGCGGCGCGGCGAAACCGAGTACGGCGTCAAGGCCATTCCGGCCGGCGGTTTCTGCGACATCGCCGGCATGACGTCGGTCGAGGAACTTGCGCCCGACGAGCGCGACCGTGCCATGTGCAAGCAGAAGACCTGGAAACGCGTCGCGGTGTTGTTCGCCGGCCCGGGCATGAACTTCGTCATCGGCCTGGTGCTGATCTACGTCATCGCGGTCACCTGGGGACTGCCGAACCTGCATCCCACCGCCGTTATCGGTCAAACCGCTTGTGCGGCTTCGGAAATCAAACAAGGCCAATTCGAGAAGTGCACCGGCGACGGGCCTGCGGCCGCAGCCGGGATCAAGGCCGGCGATGTGGTGGTCAAGGTCGGCGACACTCCGGTCACCGACTTCTCCGACATGGCCGCCGCGGTGCAAAAGCTGCACGGCACCGTCCCGATCGTGATCAAGCGCGACGGCCAAACGATGACCAAGTACGTCGACATCACGCAGCGGCAGCGCTGGGTCACTGACGGCAACGGCGGCGCGAAGCCGTCGACGATCGGGGTAATGGGCGTGACGGGCACCGAACCCCGGCCGACGCGGTACAACGTCGTCACCGCCGTGCCGGCCACCTTTGCCTTCACCGGCAACCTGTCGGTGATGCTGGGCAAATCGCTGGTCGCCATCCCGACCAAGATCGGCGCCCTGATACACGCGATCGGCGGCGGCCAGCGCTCCCTGGATACGCCGATCAGCGTCGTCGGCGCCAGCATCATCGGCGGGGACACCGTCGATCATGGCGTCTGGATGGCGTTCTGGCTCTTCCTGGCGCAGCTGAATTTCATCCTGGGCGTCATCAACCTGTTGCCGCTGCTGCCGTTCGACGGCGGGCACATCGCCATCGCGGTCTATGAAAAGCTGCGCAACATGATCCGGTCGGCGCGCGGCAAGGTCGCAGCGGCGCCGGTCAACTACCTCAAACTGATGCCCGCAACCTACGTAGTCTTGGTGCTGGTGGTCGGTTACATGCTGTTGACGGTGACCGCCGACGTGGTCAACCCGATCCGACTGTTCCAGTAGGCCTGACAGAAGGCTCGCAGAAAAGGCTCGCAAAAAAGGAAAAAAGGAAAGGAAGCGAAGGCAAACCGTGACCACAGGTCTGGGCATGCCGGCCGCCCCGGCGCCCACGCTGGCGCCACGACGCAAGACGCGGCAACTGATGGTCCGCGATGTGGGGGTCGGTAGCGATCACCCGATTTCGGTGCAGTCGATGTGCACCACCAAGACGCACGACATCAACTCGACCTTGCAGCAGATCGCCGAGTTGACCGCCGCCGGCTGCGACATCGTCCGGGTGGCGTGCCCACGCCAGGAAGACGCCGACGCGTTACCGGCGATCGCCAAGAAGAGCAAGATTCCGGTCATCGCCGACATCCACTTCCAGCCGAAGTACATATTCGCGGCCATCGACGCCGGCTGCGCCGCGGTGCGGGTAAACCCCGGCAACATCAAGGAATTCGACGGCCGGGTGGGCGAGGTCGCCAAGGCCGCCGCCGCGGCCGGCATCCCGATCCGCATCGGCGTCAACGCCGGGTCGCTGGACAAGCGATTCATGGAGAAGTACGGCAAGGCCACGCCCGAGGCGCTGGTCGAGTCGGCGCTGTGGGAAGCCTCGTTGTTCGAAGAGCACGGCTTCGGCAACATCAAGATCAGCGTCAAGCACAACGACCCGGTCGTCATGGTCGCCGCCTACGAGCGGCTGGCCGCGCAATGCGATTACCCGTTGCACCTCGGTGTTACCGAGGCCGGTCCGGCTTTCCAGGGCACCATCAAGTCCGCGGTCGCCTTCGGCGCGCTGTTGTCGCGGGGCATCGGCGACACCATCCGGGTATCGCTGTCGGCGCCGCCCGTCGAAGAGGTCAAGGTCGGCACTCAGATCCTCGAGTCGCTGAACCTAAGGCCGCGCTCGCTGGAGATCGTGTCCTGCCCGTCGTGCGGTCGCGCCCAGGTGGATGTCTACACCCTGGCCAATGAGGTCACCGCCGGGCTCGACGGCCTCGATGTACCGCTGCGGGTGGCCGTAATGGGCTGTGTGGTCAACGGTCCGGGGGAGGCCCGGGAGGCCGATCTCGGCGTCGCATCGGGCAACGGCAAGGGCCAGATCTTCGTCCGCGGCGAGGTGATCAAGACCGTGCCGGAGGCGCAGATCGTCGAAACGCTGATCGAGGAAGCCATGCGACTCGCCGCGGAGAAGGGCGCCACGGGCACAGAAGCAAGCGGTTCCCCTGTTGTGACCGTAAGCTGAGACGTGGCTCACTCGAGCCAAACAGTCGGTCCCTAAAGAGCCAGGAAGAGTCAGCATGTCGGCTCCGCCCATCCGTCGCTTGGTCAATGAGCGACGGGTGTCGGTAGTGCGCGACGGCGCCGCGGTGCGCCGTGTCTTTGACGACGATCCCATAGGGTCATGCATGGTCGCCGCCCGGGTGGCTGATCACGGCATGGACCCCAACGCGATCGGTGGCGAGTTGTGGACGCGCCGCGGCCCCGACGAGTCGCTGTGTTACGCCGGCGCGAACCTGATTCCGCTGCGCGGCCGGCTGAGCGATCTGTATGCGTTCGCCGACGCGGCGCTGACCGCGTCGCGACGGTGTTCGTCACTGGTCGGCCGGGCAGAGTTCGTGATGCCGATGTGGCAGCGGTTGGCGCCGGCGTGGGGCCCGGCCCGGGATGTGCGTGAGCATCAGCCGTTGATGTCGCTGAATTCGATGCCGACCTGTGCGATCGATCCGGACGTGCGCCAGGTGCGGCCCGACGAGATCGACACCTACCTGGTGGCCGCGGTCGACATGTTCATCGGCGAGGTCGGCGTCGACCCGCGGCTCGGCGACGGCGGCCGCGGCTACCGGCGTCGGGTGGCCAGCCTGATCGCGGCCGGTCGAGCGTGGGCCCGCTTCGAGGACGGCCAGGTGATCTTCAAGGCCGAAGTCGGGTCTCAGTCGCCGGCGGTCAGCCAGATCCAAGGGGTTTGGGTGCATCCCGAGTGGCGCGGCCGAGGTCTGGGCACCGCCGGCACCGCGACGCTGGCAGCGGTGATCGTGGGCACCGGTCGCATCGCCAGCTTGTACGTGAACGACTTCAACACGGTCGCCCGGGCAACCTACGACCGAATCGGCTTCGTCGAAGTCGGCACCTTCGCGACGGTCCTGCTGGACTGAGTTCGGCGCGAACCCCCGTCGTTACCGCGTAACGATTCAATCTCGGTGCGCCTCCGCCGATCCGGCGGCACGATTTCATAACATCTGCCTCAATGGCAACAAAAACCACACTGGCAACAGGCGCAAGCTTTACTTTGGCGGCGCTTGTCACGATGGCCGCGGTCGCGGCCTGCACTCCGCGGCCCGAGGGCCCGGCGCCAGCAGCCGAGCGGTTCTTCGCTGCGTTGTCGACCGGCGACACCGCTGCCGCCGCCGAGTTCAGCGATGCTCCCAGCGACGCGCGCGAAGCGCTCAATGCCGCGTGGGCCGGGCTGCAAGCCAGCCACTTGGACACCCAGATTCTCGCCTCGAAGTACACCGAGGACATCGGCACGGTGAACTATCGCTACACCTGGCATCTGCCGAAGAATCGGATATGGACGTACGACGGCCAGCTGAAAATGGCCCGCTACGAGGGTCATTGGCAGGTCCGGTGGAACACCACCGACTTGCATCCACGCCTCGGCGAGCATCAGACGTTCGCGCTGCGGGCCGATCCGCCGCGACGTGCCGCGGTGAACGAAGTCGGTGGCACCGACGTGCTGGCTCCCGGCTACCTGTACCACTACACGCTCGACGCCTCGAAGGCCGGCGGCTACCTGATCACGACGGCCCGCGCGGTGGTCGATGCGCTGCACCCCTTCGACGACACGCTCAACGACCCGCAGCGACTGGCCGAGCAGGCCAGCGCGTCGGGCAAACCGACGGACTTGATCACGCTGCGCACCGACGACAACAACAACGTCGCCCCCGCGATCGGCAACCTGCCCGGCGTGGTGATCACCCCGCAGGCCGAGCTGCTGCCGACCGACTACCACTTCGCGTCGGCCCTGATGGGTCAGGTGAAGAAGGCGGTGATCGACCAGCTCGACGGCCAAGCGGGCTGGCGGGTGGTCAGCGTCAACCAGAACGACGTGGACGTCGCGGTGCTAAATGAGGTGGAGCCGTCGCCCGCCGCGTCGGTCTCGATCAGCCTGGATCGGGCGGTGCAGAACGCCGCTCAGCACGCGGTGGACAACCAGAGTCGTCAGGCGATGATCGTGGTGATCAAACCCTCGACCGGCGAGATTCTCGCCGTCGCGCAGAATGCTGCCGCCGACGCCATCGGTCCTCTTGCCACAACCGGCCTCTACCCGCCTGGGTCGACGTTCAAGATGGTCACCGCGGGCGCGGCTCTCGAGCGCGACTTGGCAAGCCCGAACACACTTTTGGGCTGTCCCGCAGAGATCGACATCGGACATCGCACCATCCCCAACTACGGCGGGTTCGATCTGGGTGTGGTGCCGATGTCGCGGGCATTCGCCAGTTCGTGCAACACCACGTTCGCCGAATTGGCCAGCCGGATGCCGCCGCGCGGCTTGTCACAGGAGGCAAGCCAGTACGGCATCGGACTGGATTACCAGGTGGACGGCATCAACACGGTCACCGGTTCGGTGCCGCCGACGGTCGATTTGGCCGAGCGCACCGAGGACGGCTTCGGTCAGGGCAAGGTGCTGGCGTCACCGTTTGGCATGGCGCTGGTCGCGGCCACGGTGGCCGCGGGGAGGACGCCGGTGCCGAAGCTGATCGAGGGACGGACGACGACGATCAGCGGCGACACCACGCCGATCAGCGAGAAGGTGATCGAGGGTCTGCGGCCGATGATGCGGTTGGTGGTCACCAACGGCACCGGCAAGGACATCGCGGGCTGCGGCCAGGTATTCGGGAAGACCGGTGAGGCCGAGTTCCCCGGCGGTTCGCATTCCTGGTTCGCCGGCTATCGGGGCGATCTGGCGTTCGCGTCGCTGATCGTCGGGGGCGGTAGTTCGGAGTACGCGGTGCGGATGACGAAGTTCATGTTCGACGTGCTGCCGGCGGATTATCTGGCCTGAAAGCTGCTGCGGCCATATGGCATAACGGCTTGTCGCCCGGCCGCGGGGGCGCAACCGGGCGACAAGGTCCTGATGACCGAGTTGACAGCCCACCCCTCAGAGGTTGTCGAACTTCCCCGACCCGCCAGTCTCGGCAGAACCGGCCACCTCATCAGAGAGCCGGATTACTCAGTACCCCCGCGAAAAACGCATTGGCGAACGCCGATCTGACCGGCGGGACCAGTGCGGCCCCGCCGGTCAGTCGGTTCCCCCCTCAGCGTCCGGGTTGCTGAGATGACCCGGACGCCTAGATCATCGTTAGCCACTCCCGCCCAACAGGAGGTTGATCAGCGGGTCGAGCACGAAGGCAAGACCGGTCGGGGTCAACAGACCGTAGTCAAGGCCCGTAGCGAGGTAGCCAAGGGTGTCGTCAGGAGCAAGGTAGGCGCCACCGGCCAGGTCGCCAGCGAAGCTGGGGTCCAAGCCGCCGGTCTGCTCGTAGAAGGCGCTCGGGTCGATCGAGTTGATCAGGTCGGCGAGCGGGTGGTCGGTGCTGGCCTCGAACTGGCTGACGTCCGTCATGAACGTGAGATCGCCGGTCGGGTTTGAGGTGGCCAGGTTGCTGTCAAGCAGCGCGTTGTCGATGCCTTGCTGGCCCATGGCCCCGAACAGGACATCGTAGGGGTCCGGCGGGGTGTAGGGGTCGATGTAGGGCGTGGTGATGTCGGCGTGCGCGGTGCCCATGCTGAGCATCACGGCGGCCAATGCGCCGCCGGCGGCGGTAGCCAAACCGAAGGCGGTACGACGCCCACGTCCGGTAGAGTCATTGCGACTCATGTGCGAGCCTCCAATCTAGGTATCACTCGATGTGGATTGTGGGGTTGCCGCCCCACAGCCGTTGGCTCGTACATGAGTCTTTGCCCCCACTGCTAGAGCCATCGACTGGGGAAGCATATATCACGATTCGACGTTCGTTAAGCGTTTCTCTAATAAAAAACTCAGCCGAACCTGCGTCGCTGTTAAGTCTCCTCTTAGGTGTCGTTTCGAACAGCAAGAATAAGGCCTGGGCTCGCCTAATGGACTGCTGCTGGACGCCTCCCGGCAACCTTCAGTGGCGGATCGGGCCTGAAACAGCAGGTCGAAGGGTAGCAACTGCGGCGGCCCCGAACCAACGTGGTCCAGCTGTCCAATATTCGGAACTAAAGTGCCGATAGTCGGATTGATTTCCCAAAGATTCGAACATCTAATCTAGAAATCGTGATCCTGATAAGTGAAGCCTTAACGCTTTCTTGACGTCATGACGAGATCATTTGTCGCGTGTCGAATTACGAGCTTCAATTTTATGAAATAGCGCATTAGAGTTTATTTTGGCACCTTTTCCGTTCTATAGGTATGAAAGTACGGCCGGTAGCACGGCCGACCTGGACAGGTCGGCACGGCTTTCAACGGGCGCCCGTGCATGTGGGTGGCGGTAGATTAGTAGCGCCATGACGCGCCCTGACGAACTGACCGAACTGCGGGTGTCCGATGCCGACCGCAACGGCACGCTGCGCCGCCTACACAATGCGGTTGCGCTCGGGCTGATCGACATCGGCGAGTTCGAGGAACGCTCGTCGCACGTGTCCTACGCCCGGACCCGCAGCGAGTTGGACAGCCTCGTCGGGGATCTTCCCGGGCCGGGGGCGATCGTCACGTCGGCGGCCGATCGGGTGGAGCTGCGCGGCTGGGCCGGGTCGCTCAAGCGTCACGGGGAGTGGACGGTGCCGACCCGGCTGGCATTGGTGCGCCGAATGGGCTCGGTCGAGCTGGACCTGATCAAGGCGCGATTCGCCGGGCCGGTCGTCGTCGTCGAGCTCGACATGAGGTTTGGGTCGGTAGAGATCCGATTGCCCGACGGCGCCAGTGCGTCGATCGACGACGTGCAGGTCTACGGCGGCAGCGCCAGCGATCGCCGGAAAGACGCGCCCGCCGAGGGCACGCCGCATGTGGTGTTGACCGGTCGGGTGGTGTGCGGCTCGGTGAAGGTCAAAGGACCACGCCGGTCGTTGCTGCGTCGGCGTCGGCGTGCTTGAGCACACGCAATAACAGATACGCTGGTCGGTATGCCTGTTCGTTCCGCGTTGTCCGCCGGCGTGCTGTCGCCGACACTGCCGGTGCCCAAGTCGATCCCGCGCCCGGAGTATGTCGGCAAGCCGACGGCGAGGGAGGGCACTGAGCCGTGGGTGCAAACATCCGAAGTGATCGAGAAGATGCGGGTGGCCGGCCGGATTGCGGCCGGCTCGCTCGCCGAAGCGGGTAAGGCGGTCGCGCCCGGCGTGACGACCGACGCGCTGGACCGCGTCGCGCATGACTACATGGTCGACCACGGCGCCTATCCATCCACGTTGGGCTACAAGAGTTTCCCCAAGTCGTGCTGTACGTCGCTGAACGAGGTCATCTGCCACGGCATCCCGGACTCGACGGTGATCGAAGACGGCGACATCGTCAACATCGACGTCACCGCGTACATCGACGGCGTGCACGGTGACACCAACGCCACGTTTCTGGCCGGCGACGTCTCCGAAGAGCACCGGCTACTGGTCGAGCGCACCCACGAGGCGACGATGCGGGCAATCAAAGCCGTCAAGCCGGGCCGTGCGCTGTCGGTGGTCGGGCGCGTCATCGAATCCTATGCAAACCGGTTCGGCTACAACGTCGTTCGCGACTTCACCGGGCACGGCATCGGTACCACCTTTCACAACGGGCTGGTCGTGCTGCACTACGACCAGCCGTCGGTCACCACGATCCTCGAGCCCGGGATGACGTTCACCATCGAGCCGATGATCAACCTCGGCGCACTGGACTACGAGATCTGGGACGACGGCTGGACGGTGGTCACCAAAGACCGCAAATGGACCGCGCAATTCGAACACACATTGCTGGTCACCGAGTCCGGCGTGGACATCCTCACCCTGCCGTGACCGCTGCGCCCAAACCGTGAGCGGTGCGCTGCTGATCGCCGGCACCACCTCCGACGCCGGAAAGTCGGTGGTGGTCGCGGGACTTTGCCGGCTGTTGGCGCGCAAGGGCATCCGGGTCGCGCCGTTCAAGGCGCAGAACATGTCGAACAATTCCGCGGTCACCATCGAGGGCGGTGAGATCGGCCGGGCCCAGGCGATGCAGGCTCGCGCAGCGGGTCTGGCGCCCAGCGTGCGGTTCAACCCGATTCTGCTCAAACCCGGCAGCGATACCACCTCGCAGTTGGTGATCCGCGGGCAGGCCACCGACTCGGTCACTGCGGCCGAGTACTGGTCGCATCGCAACCGGTTACTCAGTGTTGTGCTCGACGAATTGTCGCAACTGCGCGCCGAATTCGATGCGGTGATTTGCGAGGGTGCCGGATCACCGGCCGAAATCAACCTGCGGGCAACGGACTTGGTCAATATGGGCCTGGCACGCGCCGCGAACCTGCCGGTGATTGTGGTCGGCGACATCGACCGCGGCGGGCTGCTGGCGCATCTGTTCGGGACAGTGGCGGTGCTTGAACCCGACGACCAGGCGCTGGTCGCCGGGTTCATCGTGAACAAGTTCCGTGGTGATGCCCTGCTGCTGGAGCCGGGATTGCAGCAGCTCGCCGAGCTCACCGGCCGCCCGACCTATGGGGTGCTGCCGTACTGCGACGACCTCTGGCTCGACGCCGAGGATTCCGTCTCGGTGCTGGCCCACCGCGTCATCGGCAGACCGCAGCCGCCGCACGGCTCCCAGTGGCTGCGGGTGGCGGTGCCGCCGCTGCCGCGGATCTCCAACTCCACCGATATCGAAGCGTTGGCCTGCGAACCCGGCGTGCTGGTGCGGTGGGTCAGCCAACCCGCCGACCTGGTCGACGCCGACGTGGTCGTGATACCGGGCACCAAGGCCACCGTCGCCGACCTGGGCTGGCTGCGTGAGCGCGGGTTGGACCAGGCCATCCGCGGGCATGCCGCGTCGGGCCGGGCGGTGCTGGGCCTCTGCGGTGGCTTCCAGATGCTGTGCCGCTGGATCGACGACCCGGTTGAAAGCCGGTCGGGCCGAGTCGACGCGATGGGGATGCTGGACGCCGATGTCGTGTTCGCCCCCGACAAGGTGCTGCGCCGGTGGGAGGGTTCGCTTAGCGGATACGAGATCCACCACGGGCGGGTGACCCGCTGCGTGGAGGCCGCGTGGTTCGAGGTGGACGGGCACCCGCAGGGGTATCGGCGCGGCAAGATATTCGGGACGCACTGGCACGGCCTATTGGACAACGACGAATTCCGCCGTCGTTGGTTGACCGAAGCCGCGGCGGCGGCCGGCCGGGACGGTTTTGTGATCGCCGATGACGTTGATGTTTCGGTGCGGCGGGATGGCCAACTGGATGTGATGGCCGATCTGTTGGACGCCCGCCTCGACGTCGATGCAGTCATAGCGCTATTGGACACTGGCGCGCCGCCGCGTCCGAGCGTCGTCACCGCCCTGCACTGACAACGCTGGCAGTCGCGCCAAAACAACCGCCAATCAAGAGTTTTCGCAAACACCGTTCCTTATTGTGGCTGTCTTCGTCGCATTAGCTACCTTCAGTTCTATGTTGCGAGAACGTTTCCAACTGAAACTGTGTTAACGAACTACGCGAAAACAGCCCGCGCGCGGGCCAATTGACTGTAATTTGCTTGAGTGCTCTCGACGATGATGACAACCGTCGACGGGTTTCCGATCCAGGTCAGCGACACGGGTCCGGACAAGGGCTCCGTCGTGGTGTTGCTGGGTGCCGCGCAGCGCGCGCCCGCCGCCTACGACGCGGTGTGCGAGCGCCTGCATACCGCGTCGCTGCGGACGATCGTCGTCGGCCCCGACCCACGCCTGACGCCCAAGTCGGTGGTGGGCATTCTCGACTCGTTGGACGTCAATTGGGGCGTATTGGTCGGCGATCGTGTCGGCGGGGAGCTGGCCTGGGAACTGGCGGCGACCCGGCTGGACCGTTTCACTGGTCTGGTGGCCATCGACCGCGGGCATCCACGGGTCGCCGATGCCACCGGGGTGATCCGCGACGACCACTGTCCGCCGGTCGAGATCAACACAACAGCGCTGGTCAGCACGCCGGCTGCGCAGGCGGTGGCCCGCGCCAGCCAGCGGTTCGTTTACGGCGATTATCGCGTCGTGGAGTTGCTTGCACGGCGCAACGCGCACGAGTCGACCGCCCAACTGGCCGCCGAGATCGTCCTGCGCACCAGCACCTGGTGACGGAAAACCAGCGCGCCGGCGGCACTGGCGGCCATGCGCATTTGTCGTTGGACGAACTCGAGCGACTGGCCGCCGCCGGCGATGTCGACACGGTAATCGTGGCGTTCACCGACATGCAGGGCCGTTTGATGGGTAAGCGGGTCTCCGCGCGGTTTTTCGTCGACGAGGTGGCCGACCACGGCGCCGAGTGCTGCAACTACCTGTTCGCCGTCGATGTCGACATGGCGACTGTCGGCGGCTACGAGATGGCGGGCTGGGACACCGGGTACGGCGACATGGCGATGTTGCCCGACTTGACGACGCTTCGGCTGATTCCGTGGCTACCCGGCACGGCGCTGGTGCTGGCCGATTTAGCGTGGCACGACGGCAGCCCGATCGAGCCCGCGCCGCGTCGCGTCTTGCGCAGCCAGCTTGACCGGCTAAGTCAACGCGGGCTGCGTGCTTATGTCGCCACCGAACTGGAATTCATGGTTTTCGACGACACATACCGCCAGGCCTGGGCCAACGGCTATCGCGGGCTGACTCCGGCCAGCGACTACAACATGGACTACGCGGTGATGGCCTCCAGCCGCATGGAGCCGCTGCTGCGCGACATTCGGCAGCACATGCAGGGTGCGGGTCTGCGCTGGGAGGCTTCCAAGGGCGAATGCAACATGGGTCAGCAGGAGATCGGGTTCGGTTACGACGACGCGCTGGTCACGTGTGACAACCATAGTATTTACAAGAACGGTGCTAAAGAAATCGCCGACCAGCACGGCAAGGCTCTGACATTCATGGCGAAATACGATGAGCGCGAAGGCAACAGCTGCCACATTCACATGTCGCTTCGCTCGCTGGATGGTTCCGCGGTGCTGGCCGACGACAACCAGCCGCACGGCATGTCGCAAACATTCCGCAGCTTTGTCGCCGGCCAATTGGCCACCTTGCGCGAACTGACCGTGCTTTATGCGCCGAACATCAACTCCTACAAACGGTTTGCCGATCGCAGCTTCGCGCCGACCGTGGTGGCGTGGGGATTGGACAACCGGACCTGTGCGCTGCGTATCGTGGGTCGCGGCGACAGTATGCGGGTGGAATGCCGGGTGCCCGGCGGCGACGTCAACCAGTACCTGGCTGCGGCGGCGCTGATCGCCGGCGGGCTGCACGGTATCGAGCACGGCTTGTCGTTGCCGGAGCCGTATGCGGGCAATGCGTACCAAATCGCCCAGGGCGACGCCGAGCGGCTACCCGGCACGCTGGCCGAGGCCGCGGCGCTGTTCGGCGCATCGGCCGTCGCCCGCGAGGCATTCGGGAAGGACGTCGTGAGCCATTACGTCAACAACGCGCAGGTCGAGATCGACGCGTTCAACGCGGCGGTCACCGACTGGGAGAGGGTGCGCGGCTTTGAGCGCTTCTAGGCCGCCGGTGGTCGGCCTGACCACGTATTTGGACCAAGCGAAGATGGGCGTGTGGGACGTCCGTGCCAGCTTTCTTCCCGACGTGTACTTCCAGGGCATCATCGCGGCCGGTGGTGCTGTCATGCTGCTGCCGCCGCAGCCAGTGGATCCCGACATCGCCGAGCGGGTGCTTGACGGCCTGGACGGTTTGGTGATCACCGGTGGCAAAGACGTCGACCCCGCCGCCTACGGCCAGCAGCCGCATGCGGCCACCGACGAGCCGAGCCGCCAGCGTGACGCCTGGGAATTCACGCTGCTGGACGCGGCGCTGCGGCGCAAGCTGCCCGTGTTGGGCATCTGCCGCGGTGCGCAGGTGCTCAACGTCGCGCTCGGTGGAACGCTGCATCAGCACCTGCCCGACGTCATCGGACACAGCGGGCATCGGGCCGGCAACGCAGAGTTCAACACTTTGCCGGTACGCACGGTGCCTGGCACCCGGCTGGCCGCGCTGGTCGGCGAATCCGTCGATGCAAAGTGCTACCACCATCAGGCCATCGCCGAGGTCGCCGCGGGCCTGATGGTCAGTGCATGGGATGCCGATGGTGTGATCGAGGCGCTGGAGTTGCCCGGAGACGACTTCGTACTCGCGGTGCAGTGGCATCCAGAGGAGAGTCTGGACGACCAGCGACTGTTCTCGGCGATCGTTGAGGCGGCGCGGTCATATGCAAGCGGACGGGTGAGCTGATGCGCGCCGGCGACGATGCAGAGCAAAGCGATGAGGGGAGCGGCGCCGATGAGCACTGTGGATTTGAGCCGGCGGCTGGCCGGCAAGACCGCCGTTGTCACCGGCGGCGGCGGCGGTATCGGCCTGGCTTCGGCGCGGCGGCTGCACGCCGAGGGAGCCACGGTCGTAATCGGCGACATCGACGGGCAGACCGGTGCTGCGGCCGCCGACGAGCTCGGCGGCCTTTTCGTCGCAGTGGACGTGTCGGATGAGGCCGCGGTCAACGCGCTGTTCGCCACCGCGGCCGACACCTATGGATCGGTCGACATCGCGGTCAACAACGCCGGCATCTCGCCACCGGATGACGAGCTGATCGAGAACACCGAGCTGCCGGTATGGCAGCGGGTACAAGACGTCAACCTGAAATCGGTCTACCTGTGCTGCCGGGCGGCATTGCGGCACATGGCGCCTGCGGGCAAGGGCTCAATCGTCAACGTGGCGTCGTTCGTCGCGGTGATGGGATCGGCTACCTCCCAGATCTCCTATACCGCGTCCAAGGGCGGGGTGTTGGCGATGTCGCGCGAACTCGGCGTGCAGTTCGCGCGCCAAGGCATACGGGTCAACGCGTTGTGTCCCGGGCCGGTGAATACCCCACTGCTGCAAGAGCTTTTCGCCAAGGACCCCGACCGCGCAGAGCGGCGGCTGGTGCACGTGCCGATCGGCCGCTTCGCCGAGGTCGACGAAATCGCGGCAGCTGTGGCCTTTTTGGCCAGCGACGACGCCTCGTTCATCACGGCGTCGACGTTCTTGGTCGACGGCGGGATCAGCTCCGCCTACACCACCCCGCTGTAGGGCTGCGGTTCAGTCGGCGCGTTTGCCCAGCGCCCACTTCTCCTCGATACGTCCGTAGCGCCAGACCAGCACGGCCACAGCCCAAGTCACCACGAACAGCGCGACGATAATAAAGCCGATCGCATTGAGGTCTACAGCGCCAATCCACTTCCAGAAGCCGCCGATCCACTTGAGCTGGCCGGCAAGCAAGTTAAGCAATTCGACGGTACCGATCAGCAGCGCGACGGCGACCGACAAGCCGGTGATGGTGATGTTGTAGTAAACCTTGCGCACCGGATTGGAAAATGCCCCGCCGTAGGCAAAATTCATGAATGAACCGTCGATGGTGTCCAGCAGGCACATCCCGGCTGTGAACAGCACCGGCAGACGCAAGATGGCATACCAAGGCAAGCCGGCTGCCGCGCTGGTCCCCGCCAACACCAGCAGGGCGACCTCGGTGGCGGTGTCGAAACCCAGCCCGAACAACAGACCGACCGGATACATGTGCCAGGACGCGGTTATCGATTTGGTGAAGCGTCCGAGGACGCGGTTGAGCAGCCCGCGGTTGTTCAACTGCGCTTCGAGCTCTTCTTCGTCATAGTGGCCGCGGCGCATCTGTGCGAACACACCCAAGATCCCCACCAGGATGACCACATTGATGACTACGATCAGGTACAGAAAAACGCCCGAGACGCTCGTGCCGATCAACTCGGTGTAGTGATGCAGTGCCGAGGAAGCCTGCTCAACCGGGCCGATGATCGCCTTGAGGCCGACCGCGATCAACAGAGCCAACCCAAATACCACCGAGGAGTGTCCGAGTGAGAAGAAGAAGCCGACAGCAAGAGGTCGTTGCCCGTCGTTCATCAGCTTGCGGGTGGTGTTGTCGATCGCGGCGATATGGTCTGCGTCGAACGCATGTCGCAGGCCCAGCGTGTAGGCCGTCAGCCCGATGCCAATGCCAAAGGCCTTGCTCCCTACGCTGAAGTGCGCTGGCTCGACGACGAATATCAAGGTAGCCCAACCGATTACGTGCAGCGCTACGATCACTGCGAACATCGAGCCCAAGCGCAGCCACTCGTCGGGTGTCAGAGCTCCCCGCAACCGACACAACGACGATGCCTGCCGACGGAGAGCGTCAGCGGGGCTCATGCGTTAAAACTAGCTTTTGGCTTCGGATGGGTGCTCGTAGATTTGGACACGATGGCGGCCGGTGTCTGCTACCAGTAGCTGGCCTTGCGGTCCAACGACCATGCCGGCAGGCCGGCTGAAGTGCCGCTCCTCCTCGTAGCGATTCGCTTCCTGTCGTAGCTTTTGCACCGATTCGTACGAGTCCAGGTACTCTTGCGCCCAACGCGAGAGGGCTGCGTTACCGGTGAGGGTTCCGCGCTGGCGGCCTTGCTCGTCGAACAGCTGCACGCAGTCATGCCCCCAGTCCGAGACGTACAGCGTGCCGGCTTCGTCGACGGCCACGCCGGGGGGGCGGCTCAGCAGTCCCTCCCCGTAAATTCCCCGCAGATCACCGTCGGGGTCGAAGCGCTGCACGCGATCGTTCCGCCAATCGGAAACCCAGATGTCGCCATCAGGACCAACCGCGACTCCCCATGGCATGTTGAGTTGACCCGGACCGGTGCCGAAGGAACCGACGGAGGCCACTGGAATTCCATCGGAGGTGAATCGTTGCGCCCGAGCGTTTTGCGAGTCGGTGACCCACAGACAGCCATCACTGTCGAATCGCAGCCCAGACGGCCGATCAAGTTCGCCAACCCCGCAGCCATGGGTTCCCCAGCGGGAGACGAAGGCTCCATCGGGCTCGAAGACCGAGATCTGGTGCAGGTCTTCATCTGCCACATAGACAAGTCCGGCCTGATCTGTGGCCAAAGCCGTTGGTGTCAGGAAGCATCCGGGTTCGCTGCCGAAACCTCCGATCTCGCTGAAGGTCTGCTCATCCAGAGAGGTCACCGTTATTCGTGGGTTCTTGTCTTTCCAGGCGCTTGACCTATTGAGTACGTACACCAAGTCGTCGCTACCCAGCGCGACGTCGACGGGATAGCTGAAGCCCCGGCCCCTAATCCGACCCACTCCGAGGGTGTGGGAGCGTAGATCCGCCCCCCGAGCCTCGACAAGCTCTGCGGTGCTCATGCTGACACCTTGAGTGGGAGCTGATCGAAGCCTGCGTTGCGCCCGAGCACGTCTTTGGATTCCACCTCGAGGAACTGCTCGAGGATAGACCCGTACAAAGCGCGAAAGTCCGTGCTGGGCCGCACATCCCCCTCGTCGTGAGCGTCTGGCGCCAGGTTCGGATAGTCGCCATACAGCCCACCGGCAACCTGATCGCCGATGAGGAACGCGACCCCACCGGCACCGTGATCGGTTCCAGCATTGTTCTCGGCAATGCGCCGACCGAACTCGGAGAACACCAGCACCAGCGTGCTGTTCCGAAGCCCGAGGTTCTCTAAGTCTGCGAAGAAGCGGTCGAGCGCGTGTGAAACCTTCTCCCACAGCCGAGCGTGGGCCACGAGTTCGTCTGTGTGGGTGTCGAAGCTGCCCATGCTGGTGTAGAAAATGCGGGTTCCCAGGTTTCCCGCCATCACCGTGGCCACGCCCTGCAGGTCCTTGGTGAGCTGGTTGATTCCGAACGGGTTTGGATCGTGGTAGTCGACGGTGGGGCGATATCTGGCGACGGCGCCCTTCAGCATCTCGATTCCCTGCTGGGCGGACCGGCCGGTGCCAAGCAACCGGGAAGATCCCCACGCCCCGCTAGGGTCTGGCGCTAATGCGTACACCTGTTCTGTGGCGCTCAGTAGGCGGTCGCGGGCAACCCCCGGCCCGATATCCGGGAACAGGCCGTATTTATCAAGGCTGCTCACCGATGCTGCGGGGACACCCGAGAGGGATAATGCCCGGGGCAGCCCACGCCCGAAGCTGACGGCCATCACTGGATTGGTGTGTCGCGGGTCGAACACCGAAGCAACCTTGGCCAGCCAACCTTCCAGCTGTATTTCGTTCGGCTCGGCCGTATGCCAGATGTCCATGGACCGAAAATGCGAGCGGCTGTGGTTGGGGTAGCCGATCCCCATGATTACCGCCACTTTTCCTTGCTCGTAGAGGCGCGCGATCGGTGCCATTGCCGGGCTGAAGCCGACGCGCTCGTTGATCGGCAGGATGGCGTCGTCGCGCAGCGCGATGTGGGGCCGAAAGTCGTAATAGCGGCCATCCGCGTAAGGCACCACCGTGTTCAGAAAGTCGTTACCACCCGAGAGTTGCACCACCACAAGCCGAGTCGGCTCTGCGGATGCCCTCACCGCCTGGGTCACCTCGGTCACCTTCCCTCTGTCTCAGCAGTACTGGTAGTCGGGCGTTGCGACGATCGCCCGCAACAACTCCAAAGTGCGCTCAGGTGCTGCCTCAGCGTCGCCGTCGTCGGGCAGTGCTGCGTCGACGAAGCGCTCAGCCAAGACCTGTCGCGTGGCGGCGGAGAGCGTCAGTGACCCCATCGCCTCCAGACATGCATCAACCACAGCCAGTGGCTGCCGGTCGGCCCTGTCGGCTACCCGTTCCAGCACGCGAGCTACCCCCGGGGCCTCGGGTCGGGCGATTTCGGTGGCAGCGCAATTGATCCGCTCCATCAACCCGGCGCTGTCGATCCACTCTTCCCCCTCGTGCCAACCCTCTACCGATGGCGGGTTCAGCAGCGACTGACCCATGAAGTGCACGTTGTAGGCAAGCTCAGCCACATCGTTAGTCGGCAACGACCAGCGGCCGGTAAGCCGCGCTACACCGACCATGAGCTCCACGGGGCTTTTGACCTTGCGGTAGCGCACCTGCTGCGAGCGGAAGTGATCAGACAAGAAGATGGCCCGCAGCACGCTGCGCACATCACCACGGGTTTCCCGGAAAACGTCGGCGAGCCTGGCGATCTCGGCTCGACCCGAGTCATCGGGCTCGTCGGCGACAAAAAACCGGTAGAGACGATCGGCGATAAAGCGAGCCGTCGCCGGCTGCTTGACGATGATAGCAATCACGTCGTCACCGTTGAAGGCACCGACATGACCCAAAAACGTCTTGTCGGTGGTGTCGTGGTCAGCATCGTCGTAGACGAACGAGGCCGGAAAGACGCCGAGGAAAAACTGCGGCATCATGGGCCGTACGCTCCATCCGGTGAAGGCTCGCGCCACCGCCTTCACGTCGGCCTCGGTGTAGTTGCCCACCCCCATCGTGAACAACTCCAGCAGTTCCCGTCCGTAATTCTCGTTGGGAGCGTCCTTGTGGTTGGAGGGGTTGTCCAGCCAAAACAGCATGGCGGGATCGCGCGACAGACAGCGCAACAGTTCTTCGAAGCTGCCCATGCCGCGACGGCGAAACATCTCGATCTGGTCGAGGAGGGCCGAGCACGGTACGGGGTACTTGGGTGCTGTGGCGAACAGTCCGTGCCAGAACAGCGCCATCTTCTCTTGCAGGGGGCGCGTCGTCGTGAGCAGCCGCCACATCCACTGCGGCCATGCCGACTCCGGGCTCCGCGCACCCACCGAGGCGGTGAAGTAGCGATCCAAAAGGTCGTGGTCCGCGTGGCAGCCGAACGTTGTCGTCTCGTCGGGCGGGTTCAATAGGGCTTCGACGGTCTGGGCGTAGCCTGCCGCCATTCGGGTGTCGAGTTCATCGGCCGACGCGCCGAAACTCGCCCGGCGCAGCAAGTGAGCGATCTCCTCGCGGTCATTCGCCGCGCTTCCTTCTATCGGTGCCGCTTCGGGCAGTGGCGGTGCCCCCATCGGTCTCGCCTCTTTTCAGTGCTGGTCCCTAGTGATGGGCGAAAACTCACCAACGTTGACTGTAATCTGCGTCACAGCTACATGAAAGCGATTCGCAAGAGTCCGGAGAGCCGGAATCAGCTTGCGCCGTGGCACTGTCCTACCGCGGCCTGGCATCGGCGTTGAGGTCGCGTCCCGCGCCCGCCTGACCACACCTGCGAAAAATCCGCAAGAAGTTTTGCAAATCATCCGCATCATGCCGGCGCCGGCGCTACGCTGCGCGCAGGGTCGGATTAACGCTCATCGTCAGGGGTGATTTAGATGACGTTGCGGGTTGTTCCCGAGGGCTTAGCCGGCGCGGCTGCGGCGGTGGAGGCGCTCACCGCGCGGTTGGTGGCAGCCCAGGCGGAGGCAGCGCCGTTGATTACCACGGTGGCACCCCCGGCCGTTGATCCAGTGTCGCTGCAGACGGGGGCCGCGTTTAGCGCTGCGGGCAACCTGCACGCCGCAGTGGCCGCCCAGGGGTCAGAAGAGCTGGGCCGCTCGGGCGTGGGCGTCGGTGCGACAGGTATCAGTTATGCCACCGGTGATGCCGCGGCGGCGGCGTCGTATTGATCGCCGGTGACTGACGGTGACCGCGCCAGTCTGGATGGCGGCGCCACCAGAGGTGCACTCGGCGCTACTTTCTAGCGGTCCGGGACCGGGTCCGCTGTTGGCCTCTGCGGGAGCCTGGGCATCGCTGAGCACCGAATACGCATCGGTGGCCGATGAGCTGGCCGCCCTCGTTGGGGCTGTGCAGGCCGGAGTGTGGGAGGGGCCAAGCGCCGAAGCGTACGTGGCCGCGAACGCGCCGTACGTGGCGTGGCTGATGCAGGCCAGCGCCGACAGCGCCGAGACGGCTGCGCAGGAGGAGACGGTGGCGGCGGCCTACACCGCTGCGTTGGCAGCTATGCCGACCTTGGCCGAGTTGGCCGCCAACCACGTCACTCACGCGGCGCTGCTGGCAACGAATTTCTTTGGTATCAACACGATTCCGATCGCGCTGAATGAGGCCGACTATGCGCGAATGTGGATTCAGGCCGCCACCGTCATGAGTACCTATCAGGGGGTTTCGACTGGGGCGGTTGCCGCAACACCCGCCACCGCCTCGGCGTCCCCAATCGTGAAGTCCAATGCGACCGTCAGCGCGACAGCAAGCTCTTCTGACCCGTCGTCGATCATCGACGCAGTATTCAACGACTTGTCGGAATTGTTCAACTCGCCGGCGTACACCAACTTCTACAACAACGTTTTACTGCCGCTCGGCAACCTGATCGACCAGGCACTTCCGTCCGTGTTGGTCAACGAACTCGGCAATCCATTTTTTGGCTTAGGCCCCGAGAACATAGCGTTTGCTCTTACCGTTCCGCTTGATCCCGGAACGTTTGCCGCCTATATTTCGGGACTGCTCGCAAGCATACCGGGGACGTTAGCAACGGCGTTCGCTACAGGTAATCCCGGGATTATCGCTTTGGCTGTCCTACTACAAGTGGACACGGCTCTTACATTTATAATTACCAACGTTATTCAGCTGTTTCATTATCTGCTCGACTCGGCAGCTCCGCTGCTGATTAATCTTGCGCTTCCTTTGCTGGCTGCCCCGTTGGCCCCATTGGCCGCCGCTTCCGTGGCAACCGGCGGCTTGGCGGGCTTGGCGGGCCTGGCGGGATTGGCCGGTCTGGCTCCGCCGGGCTTGTCCAGCACGCCACCTTTGGCAGCCCTGGCCCCCGCCCCGACCTCGGCACCGGTCCCGGCCCCAGCTTCGGCTCCGGCGCCGGCCTCGGCGCCCGCGGCCGTGGCGGCACCTGCACCCGGCGGGCCACCGCCGCCGGCGGCGGCACCGCACCCGCCGCTCGTCGGCGCCGGCATGCCGGGTTTTGCCTATCTCGTGGGGGGGTTTCCTGCGGCTGTCACTTCCAGCACTCGCTCCAAGGCTCGGGCACAGGTCTTCAGTGACGCTGCATTACCGGCAGCCGCCGCTGCCGTGGCTACCGAGCAGAAGGTCCGGAGGCGCCGGCGCCAGCGAGCGAATGCGGAGATGCTGGGCCGCGGTTATGAATACATGGACCTAGACCAAGATTTGGACGCAGGGCCCAGCGCTTCACCCGGCGACCGGCGGGCTGTATCGACTGCCGCGTCGGATCGCGGTGCTGGACCGCTGGGATTCGCCGGAACCACCCGTAAAGACTCCACTGCCGCGGCGGCGGGGTTGACCACGTTGGCGGGCGATGCGTTCGGAGGCGGCCCGAAGATGCCGATGCTGCCGGGCACATGGACGCCCGAAGTACCGGACGGGGAGGGGAAAGACAACTGAATGTGCTTGTGTGACAACGGTAGTCGATTAAGGAAAGGATTTCAGCGATGAGTATGTTGGATGCTCATATTCCGCAGTTGGTGGCGTCGCAGTCGGCGTTTGCCGCTAAGGCGGGGTTGATGCGCTCGACGATTGGTCAGGCCGAGCAGGAAGCGATGTCGGCGCAGGCGTTTCACGCCGGGGAGTCCGCGGCGGCGTTTCAGGCCGCCCATGCCCGGTTTGTGGCGGCCGCGGCCAAGATCAACAGCTTGCTGGATGTGGCCCAGGCCAACCTTGGGGATGCCGCGGGCACCTATGTGGCCGCCGATTCCGCCGCGGCCGGTAGCTACCCCGGCTTCTGACACCCGACTGGCTTAGACGCAGGGATTTGTGATGTCGCAGATCATGTACAACTATCCGGCGATGTTGGCGCATGCCGCCGACATGGCCGGGTATGCGGGCACGTTGCAGGGGTTGGGTGCCGATATCGCCAGTGAGCGGGCCGCGTTGTCGGCGGGTTGGCAGGGCGATACCGGGATGAGTTATCAGGCGTGGCAGGCGCAGTGGAACCAGGCCATGGAGCAGTTGGTGTTGTCCTACCGCGCGATGGCGGGCACGCATGAAAACAACACCACCTCGATGCTGGCCCGCGACCAAGCCGAAGGCGCCAAATGGGGCGGCTAGCAATAGTCAACCCCGGAAGCTGATCAGCGGGATTGCCATCTCCACCGGGGTGGCCGCGCCATGGAAGCCGACGAGTTGAGCCGCTTCGGGTGGCTCATGACCGGTGGCCAGCACCGCCGCATCGCCGATGCAGGTGACGACGACATCGCCGATCCGGGGCAGGTGGTCGGGATGCACAGGCCCGAACAGTCCGGCTGCGACGGCGTCGTCGCGGCTGCGCACCTCGGCCCGCCCATCCAGCAGCTCGCTCCAGGCGGCGACCACATCGGATGCCGCGCCCGGCTCGGTGTGCAGGTAGCGCACTCGTGGATCGCCGGCAACCGCGCGCACACCCGCACCCAACCGCGGATCGGCGTCGAGGTCGATGCGGCCATGCGCTGGCACGTTCAGACCACCGTGGTCAGCGGTGATCAGCAGCGCGGCGTCCGGCGGCAACGCCTCGACCAGTCGGGTGAGCAGCGCGTCGACGTGCGCGGCCGCGGCGTGCCACTCCGGTGAACCGACACCGAACAGGTGTGCTGCGGTGTCGAGCTCGCCCGTATACGCGTAGAGCAGTCCGGGCGCGGCAAGCAACTGGCCGGCCACCAGCTGGGCGTAGTCGTCGTCGCTATTCGCTGCATAGAGTCGCGCGCCGCGGTACGCCGCTTCGGTGAGGCCGCTGCCGAGGAACGCCGCCGGCAGCACGGCCCGGGCGTCAACACCGGCTCGCTGCAGCCGCTCGAACCACGTTGGGACGGGCTGCCATTGGGCCGCCGGGGGATCATCGCGCCAAAAGATGTGGTTCAGCACCCGGTCGGTGTCGGGAAGCTTGACGGTGAAGCCCAGGATCCCGTGCTCGCCCGGTGCGGCCCCGGTGGTCAGCGACGCCAGGCTGGTCGGTGTGGTGGACGGGAAAGTGCAGGCGAGTTCGCTCAGTCGCCCGGCATCGCCGGCCAGCACCGACGCCAGCAGCGGCGCATCGGCCGATAGCGCCGGAAGCAAGTGCCAGCCCATGCCGTCGACGAGCACGACAGCGACACGGCGCACGTCGCCGAGCCACTCGGTGACGCCCAGCGCGTCGGTCGCCCCGGAAACTGAGAGCAGCGCAGCCGCGGCTGGGAGCACGTCGCAGATCGAGCCGGGCATGACTGTCAGTCTGGCAGCCATGCTGCGCATCCTGCGCGATACTGGATGGGTGGCCAAGCCCTCGCGGTTGGATCCGGTCGTCACCGAGCGGATCGGCGAGTTGCTGCGGGCCCATGGGCTGCGCCGGATGGCATCGCGGATCGCGGTCTTGGCGGTGCTCGAAGGGGTCAACACGCACCTATCCGTCGCCGAGATCGCCCAGCGATTGCGCGAGTACCTGCCCGCCGAAGAGGAGCGGCCGGACTTGGCGACCGTCTACCGCACGGTGACCACGCTAGTCGATCAGGGTGTGCTGCACGCGTTGGCCCTGGAGGGCGGGGTCACCACCTATGGCCTGGCCGACGACCCGCACCATCATGCGGTGTGCACACAATGCGGTTCGATCATCGAAGTGCCGGCCGGACAGCTGTCCTCCGCGCTGAAGCATGCGATAGCCGGCAGTTCGTTCACGCTGTCCGAACGCGCCGGCCTCACCTTGCACGGCCTGTGCCCGCAGTGCCAGCAGGACGGCTCGTCAGGACAGGTCAAGTAGCGCGTTCTCGACGACCTCCGGCAGGGCCGGATGAATCCAGTACTGACCGCGTGCCATCTGCCGGGTGGGCAGCCCGAAGCTCATTGCCTGGATCAGTGGCTGGATGATCGACGAGGCCTGGTGTCCCATGATGTGCGCACCGAGGAGTCGGCCGGTCTCGCGGTCGCCGACGAGCTTGACGATCCCGGTGGTGTCCTCCATTGCCCACCCGTAGGCGACGCCCCCGTAGTCCTGGATAGTGCAAGACACGTCGAAACCCTTTGCGACAGCTTCATTCTCGGTCAATCCGACAGTGGCGATCTGCGGATCGGTGAACACCGCGGCGGGAACGAAACGGTGGTTGGTGGCGACCATCGCGTCGGTGTCGTCCCAGTCGCAGAGCAGGTTCTGTTGCACGACGCGCGCCTCGTGGTTGGCCACGTGCTTGAGCTCATACGGCGACGACACGTCGCCGAGGGCGAAAACGCCACGCGCAGAAGTTCTTTGGTATTCGTCGACGATGACCCTGCCGTCGTCGACCTCCACGCCGGCCTGCTCGGCGTCCAGCAGATCCCCGTTCGGCACCCGGCCGGTGGCCACCAGCAGGGCGTCGGTGCTCAGCGTCGAACCGTCGTCGAGTTCCAGCACGATGGTGGAGCCGTCCTGATGCGAGCCGACTACATTGCGGCGGGTGCGCAATTCCCATTTGGTCGAGGCAATGTGGGTGAACCGTTCGCACAGCGTGTCGTCGATATGGCGCAGCAGTGCGCCGCCGCGGATCACCAAGGTGATCCGGACACCGAGCGCGGAGAAGATGTGCGCGAATTCGGCTGCCACGAAACCGCCTCCGACGATGACCAGGTGTCGGGGCAACTCCGATATCCGCATGACCGTGTCGCTGGTGTAGTAGTGCACCCCGCACTCGAGGATGGCCGGCGGGATCACCGGTCGCGCTCCTGCGGCGATGACTACCTGTTCCGCGGTGAACTCGTCGCCGTCATCGGTGCGCAACAGATAGCGGCCGCCGGGCTGGACCGGCCCGAAACGGGTGTGCCGGTCATAGACGTCGACGTTGGGGGAGGCGCGCCGGTAGTCTTCGCCGCTGATCGCGATCGGGTCGATGCGCCCGAAAACACGGGAGACGATGTCGTCCCAACGCACCCGGTCGATGTGCGCATCGACGCCGTAGCGGGCGGTGTTGCGGATCGTTTCGGCGACCTCGGCGGCGTAGACGAACATCTTGGTGGGGATGCACCCGACGTTGAGACAGGTTCCGCCGAATGTTCCCTGTTCGCAGATCGCCACTCGTTTGCGCGCGTAGCGCTCGTCGAGAATGCTGTTGCCCGAACCGGTTCCGATGATCGCGAGGTCGTAAGCTTCCATCCGGCGACCCCTCAGCCGTTTCGCGGCGCGACGTCGAAGGCCGCACCGAGGTAGTCGTCAAGCCAGGTGTCCAGCTGTTGGTAGGCCACCTGCCGCGGGTGCGGCATCGACAAGAACACATCGTGCTTGGCGTCGGCCACCGGAATGATCGTGCTGCGGTTGCCGATGCAGCCGGCCCAGCGGGCGATGTGTGTCACGTTGAGAACCGCGTCGCCGCATTGCAGGGCAACGGCGTCCGCGGTCTCTTGCACGCTGTGATCTGACCGCAGGATGAGGTTGGGCACGCCGACGTCGAGCCCGCGATGCAGCCGCGCCTGGCCACGTTGGACCGCACGTAGCCAGCCGAAGGTGATGGGGAAGCCGCCCAGCGGTTTCCATTGCAGGTTGTAGTCGAACTCGCCGTGGTAGTCGCGGTGCAGGCTGGCGCCATAACCACCTTCACCTTCGCTCGGGGCCCGGGCGACCCGTTTGTCGCCGGTTCGCGCGATCGCGGCGATCAGCGCCGCCGTCGTCGGCCAGCGCAGCACCCCCGGACCGGGCAGATCCAGGAATGGGCTGTTGAGCACCAGCCCTGTGACGCCGGCGCGGGCCGTCGCGCCGCGTCGCCGCAACCGGTCCAGCCACAGCGACACGATCAACCCACCGGCCGAATGGCCGTACACCAGCACGCGCGCCGAACCGGTCTGTTCGCCGATGACGGCCAGCGCGCGATCGAGCTCGGCGTCGTAGCGGGCCAGGTCGGTGGTGAAGTGCGGGGTTTGGCCGGCTTGCCACGACCGCCCACACTTCTGCAAGTCGAGCGCATAGAACGCGAAGCCGCGGTCTGCGAAGTGATCACCCAGCTCGGTGTGGAAGAAGTAGTCGGTGTATCCGTGCACGGCCAGGACGGCATGAGTGGCCGTCACGGCGTCGCCACGACGTAGCAGTGTCGCGACGACTTCGCCCTCGCCGTCGGGATCATCACCCAGCGGCATGGTGAGCTGCCAGTAGCCGGGTAGGACGTCGGGCTGCCAGCCAGTCACGCACGCCAGCTTAAAGCGTCCGATCCCGCCTACCGCTGGCCCGGGAAGGGAACGGCCTTGATTACGCCGCCCCCGTTGAGCGGCGGCCCGAGCAGCACGGTCGAGGTGTTGGTGCCGGGGTTGTAGTCGACAAGCGATTGGCCGCCGCCGCACGCCGCCGTGGCTTGCAGGTCCAGATCGGCGCCGCTGATGCCTGCCACGATGACACTGCGCCCAGATTCCACGCTGGGCACCGAGACCGGCGACGTGGTGCCGTCGGCGTTGAGCTTGGCGAGGTACTGATAACCGCATGCCCCCGCGGCCTGCACGAACGTGCCTGCTGGGAGTTGCCACGCGCTGGCGTCGCGGAGGTCGGGTCCCGTCTTCCCGTCGTTGACGGCGGTGAGAGCGGTGGCCGGGCTGCCGTCGACCGGCACCAACCACAGCCGCGAGGTGAATCCGGGAGCATCGCACGAGGCGAGAACGGTCGCGGCGGAAGTCTCGTCCCACCACCGCAACGGGCTGCAGTTGGTCTGATCCGGGATCGGCAGCGTCGGCCCAGGCGTCCCGTCGTTGCCCATCAGTGCCAAGCCGGCCGACGTGCCCAGGGCAAGCCGCATCCCGTCGGGCGTAGAAAGGAAGTTCCCGTTGAATGGGCTGCCGAGCTTGTTGGTCGGGTAGGTGAGCTGATGGTTGCCGGCCAGGTCGACCCGATCGAGAGTCGCGAGTTTCGAGTCGGGGCCGGGCGGCACGGACAACAGCAGCGCTTTGCCGTTGGGGCGGCTGAAGCCGGGGAAACCCTGCACGGACAACGTCGTCTGCTTGCCCGTGTGCAGGTCGACCATGATCGCCGACGGCGGTGTGGCGTACTGCGCGTCGAACAGGGCGTGGCTGGCATCGCCCGACCAGTCGACCAACTCCGGACTCGCCTGCTGGCCCGGCGGCGGGAAAGTGGCGATCGGATAGCGACCGCCCGCGGGGTCGACCAGGAAGAGCGTTGTGGTGGCCTTGTCGGGTGTCGGCGAGCCCGGGGGTAGCGGCGCGCCGGGGCGCCCGCCGGAAACCGGGCTCCAGGTAGCAAGCATCCAGCCCGGACCGACCTGCGACCAGGGGATGGTTGCGATCGCGGCTTCAACACCGTGCGCCGCAACCTGCGCAGCCCCCGTCGGGGACGGCGCAGCGGAGACTCCGTGTGCCGCATCCGAACCGGTAGACGAGGAACACCCGGCGACCAGCACACCGGCCAACGCGACCGCTGGAGCCAAATTTCGCCAGGTCACTCGAGCAACGGTAGTCGAGCCGGCGGGGTTAACCTGGCGATCTGAACAGCCCCGACTGCAACGAAAGGATGAACAGTCCCGTGCCAGGTCCGTCAGACCCGCAGGTCGCAGCGAAGGCCGACGTCGTGCTGGTCGGGGCCGGGATCATGAGCGCCACCCTGGGTGCATTGCTGCGACGGCTGGAACCCGACTGGTCGATCACCCTGGTCGAGCGGCTCGACGGGGCCGGGGCCGAGAGCAGCGACCCCTGGAATAACGCCGGCACCGGCCATTCCGGGCTATGCGAGCTGTTCTACACGTCGCAGCTTCCGGACGGGTCGATCGACATCAGCAAAGCGGTGCGCGTCAACGAGCAATTTCAGGTCACCCGCCAGTTCTGGGCCTATGCGACAGAGAGCGGCATGCTGTCCGACGTGCGCGGCTTTCTCAACGCGGTTCCGCATGTCAGCTTTGTGCAGGGCGCGGATCGCGTCGACTACCTGCGCCGCCGCCGGCAGGCGCTGGCCGGTAATCCGCTGTTTGCCCGCACCGAATGGATCGACGACGTCGACGAATTCGCCCGCCGACTGCCGTTGATGGCGGCCAAGCGCGACTTTTCCGAGCCCATTGCGCTCGATTGGGCTGCCGATGGCACCGACGTCGACTTCGGTGCTCTCTGTCGACAGCTCATCGGCTACGGCGTGCGCAACGGGACCACCGCGTTGTTCGGTCACGAGGTCCGCGATGTGTCCCGCCAGCGCGACGGCAGCTGGACACTGACAGTTCGCAACCGCCGCATCGGTGAAAACCGGAAACTGAACACGAAATTCGTCTTTGTCGGCGCCGGGGGACACGCGCTGCGGCTGTTGCAGAAGTCCGGCATCGAGGAAGCCAAGGGATTCGGCGGCTTCCCGATCGCCGGAAAGTTCCTGCGCAGTGGCAATCCGGCGATCACCGGTGCGCACCGCGCCAAGGTCTACGGCTTACCCGCTGTCGGCGCGCCGGCGATGACGGCGGCACATCTCGACGCGCGGATCGTCAATGGCAAGCCATGGCTGCTGTTTGGGCCGTTCGCCGGGTGGTCGCCGAAATTCCTCAAGCACGGCCATATCACCGATCTGCCGCGGTCTGTCACGCTGGGCAACCTGGCGACCATGATGGGCGTCGGCGTCACCCAGCGCAAACTGGTCAAGTACTTGATCGGCCAGCTGCGGCTCGCTCAGCCCGACCGAGTCGGCACGCTGCGCGAATTTGTGCCCAGCGCCGTGGATTCCGACTGGGAGCTGAGGACGGCCGGTCAACGGGTGCAGGTGATCCGGCCAGACAAGCGCACGGGCGGGATGCTCGAATTCGACACCACAGTGCTGGGCGCCGCCGATGGCAGCATCGCCGGCCTGCTGGGAGCGTCGCCGGGGGCTTCGACCGCGGTGTCGGCGATGCTCGGCGTGCTGCAGAGCTGCTTTCCCGACCGATATCAGGGCTGGCTGCCTACCCTTAAGGACATGGTGCCGTCGCTGGGAGCCACACTCTCCGATGAGCCGGCGCTGTTCGAGGAGGTGTGGTCGTGGGGCACCAAGGTGCTGGGGCTCGAGCCCGATGGCCCGACTCGCCCCCGCAAGCGGGAGGGGGTACCCCCAGCCGCAGAGCGGCGAGGGGGCGTGCCCCCACTTCGGGCCGCTTCGGGGCCCGCATCGTCGGCGGGCGAGCCATGACCGCTGCCTTGCACCGCACGTGGGCCAAAGACCTTGATGTGCCAACGCTTTACGCGTTGCTCAAGCTGCGGGTAGAGGTCTTCGTGGTAGAACAGGCCCGCCCGTATCCCGAGTTGGACGGGCGCGATCTGCTCGGCGAAACCCGGCATTTCTGGTTGGAAGGGCCCGACGGAGAGGTGATCTGCACGCTGCGGCTGATGGAGGAGCACGCGGGCGGGCAGAAGGCATTTCGGCTCGGGCGGCTGTGCACCGAACGCAGCGCACGCGGCCAGGGGCACACCACCCGGCTGTTGCGCGCCGCGCTGGCCGAGGTGGGCGACTATCCCTGCCGGATCGATGCGCAGATCTATCTGATGGACATGTACGCCCAGCACGGATTCGTCCGCGACGGCGACGATTTCGTCGACGACGGCGTCCCGCACGTGCCGATGCTCAAGCCAGGTAGCCCGCCTCCTCCTCAGGCCGTTCCACGGCCTGCATCGTCACCGGGCGAGCCAGGTAGCCCCCCTCCGGTGGCGCACCCGTGAGACTCGCCGGGTGACGTCGCCGGAAAACCCTTATCTGGTCGGCTTGCGGCTGACCGGCAAGAAAGTCGTCGTGGTCGGCGGCGGCAACGTCGCTCAGCGGCGACTTCCGCTACTGATCGCCAGCGGCGCAGACGTGCATGTCATCACCCGGACAGCCACCCCCGCGGTCGAGGCGATGAGCCGAATTACTTTGTCGCTGCGCGAGTATCGCGGCGGTGACCTCGCGGGTGCGTGGTATGCGATCGCGGCCACCGACGACGCGCAAGTGAATTCGGCGGTGGTTGCGGAGGCCGACCGGCAACGAATCTTCTGCGTCCGCGCCGACATCGCGGTTGAGGGCAGTGCGGTGACCCCGGCTTCGTTCGACTATGCGGGTTTGTCGGTGGGAGTCCTGGCCGGTGGCGAGCACCGTCGCTCGGCGGCAATCCGCTCGGCGATCCGCGAGGCACTGCAGCAGGGGATCGTCACGGCGGAGAGCACCGACGTCGTACGCGGTGGGGTGGCGCTGGTCGGCGGCGGACCCGGAGACCCGGAACTGATCACCGTTCGCGGCCGACGGCTGCTGGCCCAGGCCGACGTCGTCGTCGCCGACCGGTTGGCGCCGCCGGAGCTCCTCGCCGAGCTTCCGCCGCATGTCGAGGTGATCGACGCCGCCAAGATTCCCTACGGACGGGCGATGGCCCAGGACGCCATCAATGAGGTCATGATCGAGCGGGCCAGAGCCGGACGGTTTGTGGTGCGTCTCAAGGGGGGCGACCCGTTCGTATTCGCCCGCGGATACGAGGAGCTTCTGGCGTGTGTCGAGGCCGGCATTCCGGTGACGGTGGTGCCGGGTGTGACGAGTGCCATAGCGGTGCCCGCGTCAGCGGGTGTTCCGGTCACGCACCGCGGCCTAAATCACGAGTTTGTGGTGGTCAGCGGACACCTTGCGCCAGATCACCCCGAATCGTTAGTGAATTGGGACGCATTAGCAGCGATGTCGGGCACCATCGTTTTGCTGATGGCGGTTGAGCGCATCGAGCTTTTCGCCGAAGCCCTGCTGAAAGGCGGCCGACCTGCGGATACGCCGGTGTTGGTGGTCCAACAGGGGACGACGGCCGCCGAACACACGTTGCGGGCTACTCTCGCGGAGGCGCCGGAAAAGATCCGTTCAGAGGGAATTCGACCCCCCGCGATCATCGTGATCGGTACGGTAGCGGCATTCGGCGCTTAAAAGATTCCTAAGATTACTGTAGGGTAAGTTCTTATGACGGCTCTCAACGACGCAGTGCGGGCTGTCCGCGAATGGACGTCTGAACCCTCGGAGCGAGAGGTTCACATGCCCCCAGTGGACTCAGCCAAGACCGCCGTGAGCCCCACCAGCAGGTCTTATCCGACGTGGCTGCTGTCGCGGCGCTTCATTGCTGCGGTCATCGCGATCGGCGGGATGCAGTTGATGGCGACGATGGACGGCACCATCGCGATCGTCGCGCTTCCCAAGATCCAGAACGAGCTCGGTCTGTCTGACGCCGGCCGGAGCTGGGTGATCACCGCCTACGTGCTGACCTTCGGTGGACTGATGCTGCTCGGCGGTCGCCTCGGCGACACCATCGGCCGCAAGCGCACCTTCATCGTCGGCGTCGCGCTGTTCACCATCGCCTCCGCGCTGTGCGGTATCGCATGGGACGACTTCACCCTGGTCACCGCCCGACTGTTGCAGGGCATCGGGGCCGCGATCGCCTCACCGACCGGTTTGGCGCTGGTGGCCACCACATTCCCGAAGGGTCCGTCGCGCAACGCGGCGATGGCGGTGTTCGGCGCGATGACCGGCATCGGCTCGGTGATGGGCTTGGTGGTCGGTGGCGCGCTCACCGAGGTGTCCTGGCGGTTGGCGTTCTTGGTCAACGTGCCGATCGGGCTGGTCATGATCTACCTCTCCCGCACCACGCTGCGGGAAACCCAGCGGGAGCGGATGAAGCTGGACGCCACCGGAGCCGTGCTGGCCACGTTGACCTGCACCGCCGCCGTTTTCGCGTTCTCGATGGGACCCGAGAAGGGCTGGATCTCAGTCACCACCATCGGCTCGGGTGTTGTGGCCTTGGCGGCTTTTATCGCATTCGCCATCGTCGAGCGCACCGCCGAGAACCCCATCGTCCCGTTCGACCTGTTCTTCGACCGCAACCGGCTCGCCACCTTCGTGGCCATCTTCCTGGGCGGCGGCGTGCTGTTCACCCTGACCGTGCTGATCGGCCTGTATGTGCAAGACATCATGGGCTACAGCGCGCTGCGCGCGGGCGTCGGCTTCATCCCGTTCGCCATCGCGCTGGGCATCGGCATGGGCGGCTCGTCGCAGCTGGTGTCGTGGTTTCAACCGCGGGTCGTGGTGATCAGCGGCGGGATCCTGTTGCTGGGCGCGATGCTCTACGGCTCGACGCTTGACGGTGGCATGCCGTACGTCGACTTGGTCGTGCTGATCACCGTCGGCGGGATCGGCATCGGGATGATCATCATCCCGCTGGCGCTCTCGGCGATCGCCGGTGTCGGCTTCGACCGGATTGGACCCACATCCGCGATCACGCTGATGCTGCAAAACCTCGGCGGCCCGGTGGTATTGGCCGTCATCCAGGCCGTCATCACCTCGCGCACGCTGTACCTCGGTGGCACAACCGGCCCAGTCAAATTCATGAACAAGGCGCAGTTGCACGCGCTCGACCACGGCTACACCTACGGCCTGCTGTGGGTGGCCGGGGTGGCCGTGATCGTCGGCGCGGTTTCGTTGCTCATCGGCTACAGCGCCGAGCAGGTGGCCCACGCGCAGGAAGTCAAGGACGCCATCGACGCCGGGGAGCTGTAGCTCTCCGGGCAGCTGACCGGGCCGCAGCCGCGCTCGCGATCGCCGCTGTGCCGATGGCGGCGACCCGCGTCGCCCGGCTTTCAGCCGCGCTCGCGATCGCCGCTAGGCTTGCGCGCTGTGATCACCCGGATGTCCGAGCTGTTCTTGCGCACGTTGCGCGACGACCCCGCCGATGCGGAAGTCGCCAGCCACAAGCTGTTGATCCGCGCCGGCTACATCCGACCGGTCGCGCCCGGCCTGTACAGCTGGCTACCGCTCGGGCTGCGGGTGCTGCGCAACATCGAACGAGTCGTGCGGGAAGAGATGAACGCCATCGGCGGGCAGGAGATCCTATTCCCGGCGCTGCTGCCGCGGGCGCCGTACGAGACGACGAACCGGTGGACCGAGTACGGCGACGGTATTTTTCGGCTGCAAGACCGCCGCGGCAACGACTATCTGCTTGCGCCGACCCACGAAGAAGTCTTCACCCTGGCCGTGAAGGGGGAGTACAGCTCCTACAAGGACTTTCCGCTGCTGCTGTTCCAGATCCAGATCAAGTACCGGGACGAGGCGCGGCCCCGAGCCGGCATCCTGCGGGTACGCGAGTTCGTGATGAAGGACTCTTACTCCTTCGATATCGACGACGCGGGCCTCAAGACCGCCTACGCCGCACACCGCGAGGCCTACCAACGGATTTTCGACCGGCTGCAGGTGCGCTACGTCATCGTGTCGGCGGTGTCGGGAGCGATGGGCGGCAGTGCTTCCGAGGAGTTTTTGGCCGAGAGCCCGGTCGGTGAGGACACCTTCGTGCGGTGCCTGGAGTCTGGGTACGCGGCCAACGTCGAGGCCGTCGTCACCGCCCGTCCCGACCCGCGGCCGGTTGACGGGCTGCCCGAGGCGGTGGTCCACGACACCGGCGACACTCCGACGATCGCCACCCTGGTGGACTGGGCCAACCAGGCCGACCTGGGCCGCGATGTCACCGCCGCCGACACGCTGAAGAACGTCCTGCTCAAGGTGCGCCAACCGGGCGGGGACTGGGAGCTGCTGGCCATTGGGGTACCGGGCGACCGCGAGGTCGACGACAAGCGGCTGGGTGTGGCGCTCGAACCGGCCGACTACGCGTTCCTTGACGACGCCGACTTCGCCAAGTATCCGTTCCTGGTGAAAGGCTATATTGGCCCGAAGGCATTGCGCGACAACGATGTTCGTTATCTCGTCGACCCGCGGGTGGTGGACGGCACCAGCTGGATCACCGGGGCCGACAAACCCGGGCAGCATGTCGTCGGGCTGGTAGCCGGCCGCGACTTCACTGCCGACGGCACCATCGAAGCCGCCGAAGTGCGCGACGGCGACCCGTCTCCGGATGGCGCCGGGCCACTGGTGTCGGCGCGGGGCATCGAGGTTGCTCACATCTTCCAGCTGGGCCGCAAATACACCGACGCCTTCACCGTCGACGTGCTCGGCGAGGACGGCAAGCCGGTGCGGCTGACCATGGGCTCCTACGGCCTCGGGGTGTCGCGGCTGGTAGCGGTGATCGCCGAGCAGCACCACGACGAGCTCGGGCTGCGTTGGCCGCCCGAGATTGCGCCGTTCGACGTGCATCTGGTGATCGCCAACAAGGACGCCGAGGCCCGCAGCGGCGCCACCGCGCTGGCCGCCGATCTGGATCGACTGGGTATCGAGGTGCTGCTCGACGACCGGCAAGCCTCACCCGGGGTGAAGTTCAAGGACGCCGAACTGCTCGGTGTGCCATGGATCGTGGTGGTGGGACGCGGCTGGGCGGACGGGACGGTCGAGCTGCGCAACCGGTTCACCGGCGAGACCCGCGAGCTGACGGTCGGCGCCGCGCTGGCCACCGACATCACGGTTGCGGTGTCAGGCGGCTAGTCGCCGCCGGGGAACGCCGTGGTGATCGGCGAGTCACCCAATACTTGTCTCCAGCGGGCGGCCAGCACGGCGCTCTGCGTCAGGGCGGTCACGCCGAACTTGCGGTCGTCCGGGGTTTGAGCCTGCTCGATGACCGCGCGCCAGGCCACCTCGGTGTCCTTCTCCATCCGCAGGGCCAGGCGGATGGCATCGGTTGGGTTGTTGACCGGCATCGGCAGCTGGTAGCCGGCGGCAGCCACCGGAGCGCTGACCGAGCGGCCGGCGAGCATCGCGATCGCCTGGTCGCGACGTTGGCGATGCTGATTGAGCGCGGATGAAACCAAGGTGTTGAGGTCGGGTTGGCAGTGCGCTGACACCATGCCGTAGCCGTAGATCACCGCGTGTTCGGTCGTCAGCGCTGCGCACAGCGCCGAGTCGGCGGGCGTGTTGGCGGGCGAGGGCTCGGCGGAGGTCACGGCGCGGATCCTCCGAACACCAGCGCAACGGTGTAAGCCGCCGTGCACGCCGCGGCGATCGAGCCGAGCAGACCCGCCCGATAACCCGAAGACGTGGTCGCCAGCTGAGCGGCGCTGGACGCGGACGCGTGCAAGGAATTGATCACGTCGGACAGTGCCGGTGGCGGCGCCGCCGCGGCCGACGTGGTGGGCGTCGGGCTGGTGGTCTGACTCGACATTGACGTCGGGTTGACTGCGAGCCGGGCGATCTCGGTGGTCAGCGCCTGCGCGTGTTGAGCGCGTTCGGAGGCAACCTCGGACAGCGCCGCACTAACCGGCTTGGCCGCCCCCGCGGCCGCCGCGGTCGCCAGCTGACTGTCTTGTTGGGCAAGCTTCAACTGCGATTCGAGTTCGTCGACCGCCGGCGGCGCAGGAGGTGAACTGCAGGCGGACCCAGTCATCCCCAGCAGTGCGAGAGCGCCGCCACCGGCGAGCGCCTGTCGCCTGCTGAAAACCGGTCCGACGGGCCCGACTACGGGCAGCCTGCGTGGCACAGCAACATCCTGCCATTGCCGTGCCGGAGCCCTGGACGCCGTGGCTATGACGCGGGCTGACCGGCCGTGATCACGGCTGATACCCGATTCCTGGCGTATCGTTAATGGCTGGTTCACCAGGCACGCAAGCTTGCGCTTACTGCGGACTGGCGGGCCGCCGACCGGACAACTCAAGATGAGGAGCTCGCCTTGGCCATCGGGCTACCGTCGCAGACGCAGGTGATCGAGCTACTCGATGGTGAGTTCGCGCGCGCAGGCTACGAAATTGAGGACGTCGTAATCGATTCGCGGGCCCGTCCGCCGCGGATAACCGTGATTGCCGACGGCGACACCGCACTCGACCTGGACACCATCGCCGCGCTGTCCCATTCGGCGTCGACCTTGCTGGATGCGGTCGACGGCATTGAGAGTCACTACGTGCTGGAAGTCAGCTCGCCTGGCGTAGACCGCCCGCTAACCAGCGAGAAGCACTTCCGTCGGGCGCACGGCCGGAAGGTCGAGGTGGAGCTGGCCGACGGAGCGCAGGTCACGGGTCGAGTCGGCGAGATAGCCGACCACACGTTGATGCTGGTGGTCCGCGACGATCGGGCCCGCGACTGGATTGTGCGGCCGGTGCCGATCGGAGAGATCGTGAAAGCAGTTGTCCAGGTTGAATTTTCGCATCCTTCCAAACGTGAACTGGAGCTGGCGGCTGTCGATCGGAGTGCAGAGATGGAGGGCAGAACATGAACATCGACATGGCCGCTCTGCACGCGATCGTTGTCGAACGAGGAATCTCATTCGACGACTTGCTCGAGGACGTCAAGGCCGCGGTGCTCAGCGCGTACCGGCACACCGAGGGCCATCAGCCGGACGCGCACATCGAAATTGACCGCAAAACCGGTGCGGTGCAGGTGTTCGCCCGCGAGCTCGACGATGACGGCATCGTGCTCAGCGAGTGGGAGGACACTCCAGAGGGTTTCGGGCGGATCGCTGCCACCACTGCACGGCAGGTCATGTTGCAGCGGCTCCGCGACGCCGAGAACGAGCGCACCTTCGGCGAGTTCTCCACCCGTGAGGGCGAGATCGTTGCCGGTGTGGTGCAACGTGATAGCCGGGCCAATGCGCGCGGTTTCGTCGTCGTCCGAATGGGCAGCGAGGCCAAGAGGTCTGAGGGCGTGATCCCGGCGGCCGAGCAGGTTCCCGGTGAGGTTTATGAGCATGGTGAGCGGCTGCGCTGCTACGTGGTGGGAGTGAGCCGCGGTGCTCGCGAACCGGTGATCACGTTGTCCCGAACCCACCCGAATTTGGTGCGCAAACTTTTCTCGCTGGAAGTCCCCGAGATCGCCGATGGGTCGGTGGAGATTGTCGCGGTAGCGCGTGAGGCCGGCCACCGTTCGAAGATCGCGGTTGCTTCCCGGGTTCCCGGCCTGAATGCCAAGGGCGCCTGCATCGGCCCGATGGGTCAGCGGGTGCGCAACGTGATGAGTGAGCTGTCCGGGGAGAAGATCGACATCATCGACTACGACGAGGATCCGGCTCGGTTCGTCGCCAACGCGCTGTCGCCGGCCAAGGTGGTTTCGGTGACCGTGATCGACCAGAACGCCCGGGCGGCCCGGGTGGTGGTGCCCGACTTCCAGCTGTCGCTGGCCATCGGCAAGGAGGGCCAAAATGCACGGCTGGCGGCCCGGCTCACCGGGTGGCGGATCGACATTCGCGGTGATTCGCCCGATCAGCCGGCGGATCACCCCGAGCACGGTGCCACCCACGGGATGGCGCACGATCGCTAGCGCCCAGTGATCGACCTTCGTTCGCTGGCCCGATTGAGCAGCGCCAGGTGCCGCTCGATCAGCCCGGAAAACTTTGACGGGGCGAAGGGCGGCGGCGCCCGAGCCTTGGCGGGCACGGGCGCGGGCTGCGCGGCAGACCTCGGCGCGGGCTGGAAAATCTCTCCCAGCGTCGAGATCGGTGGACACACCACCTTCGAGCTGGCGAACATCGACGGGCCAGCACTCATCACCCACCTCTGGCTGACCACCCACCACAGCAACTGGCGCACCCTCATCCTGCGCGCCTACTGGGACGGCGCAGACCAGCCCGCGATCGAAGTTCCGGTCGGCGACTTCTTCGGCCAGGGCTGGTGCGAGTTCGCGCAGCTGTCCTCCCTGCCGATCGCGGTCAATCCGCATGGCGGCTTCAACAGCTATTGGCCGATGCCGGTGCCCAAGAATGGCCGGCTGACATTGGAGAACCGCGCGCCGCAGACCGCCACCGTCTATTACCAAGTCAGCTACGAGATCGATGTGGACGTCGAAACCGACTCCAAAACAGAGGTAGCCGATACCGGTTACCTGCACTGCCAATTCCACCGGAGCAACCCGCTCACCGCAGGCACGCTGCACCCGATTCTCGATCGCGTGCACGGCGCGGGAAAGTACGTCGGCACCTATCTCGCGTGGGGTGCCAACCACCCGGGCTGGTGGGGCGAGGGCGAGGTCAAGTTCTACGTCGATGGCGACGACGAGTTCCCGACGATCTGCGGCACCGGCACCGAGGACTACTTCGGTGGCGCCTGGAACTTCGACGTGCCCGGCCAGGGTTACACCAGCTACTCGACACCGTTTCTCGGGCTGCATCAGGTCGTCCGCCCGGACGGGCTGTATCGCAGCCAGCAGCGCTTCGGCATGTACCGCTGGCATGTCCTCGACCCCATCCACTTCCACGCCGACCTGCGGGTGGACATCCAGGCCCTCGGGTGGAAGTCGAGGGGCCGCTACCGGCCGCTGCACGACGACATCGCCTCCACCGCGGTCTTCTACCTGGACCGGCCGTCCGCGCCGCGACCGGCGCTGCCCGACGCCGACGATCTGGAGGTGGGCAGCGAGCCGTGACCTGGCCCGACGACGTGCGCGCGGCCGAGTGCGACGGCGCGCAGTTCGCCCACCTCGCTATGCCGCTCGGCGGCATCGGCACCGGGAACCTCGCCATCTGCGCCGACGGCGGCCTGCGGCAGTGGCAGCTACACAACATCGGCAATCATGCAGGCGCGCTACCCGGGTCGTTCTTCGCGCTGCGGGTCAGCAGGTGGGAGCCGCCGCTGGACGAGGTCCGCATTCTGCAGGCACCGCCGCGGGATTCGACGGACACCCCGCTGGTCACCGACGACGTCGTGCCGGAGTGGCAACGTGACCTGCTGAGCCGGTATCCCGGGGTGGCCCGCACCACCTTCGCCGGCACCTACCCGATCGCCCGGGTGCGCTACCTCGACCCGGCCCTTCCCCTGGACATCACGCTCGAGGCGTTCAACCCATTGGTGCCGCTGGACGTCGACATCAGCTCCATTCCGGCCGCGCTCTTCACGTTCCGGCTCGTCAACGACGGCAGCTACCCGCTGCATGGAACCCTGGGCGCCGCCGTGCAGAACGCCGTCGGCTGGGACGGCATCACCCCGATCGATGGCGTCCAAGCGCCCGGCTACGGCGGCAATACCAACCGGCTGCTGCGTCGCGAGGGCTGGACAAGCGTGGTGCTGGAGAACGGCGCGCTCCCCGACGACGCCCCGGGCGCCGGGCAGATGGTGCTTTCCGCCGACGACCCGAGAGCCGCCGCCCTGACCCGGTGGCGGCACACGGGTGAGTTCGTCACCTTTCTGCGCTCCCGGGCGCTGGCCAGCGGCGCGGCGCGGCTGGCGTTGGCGGCGGGTATCGCCGACCCGCAGCGGCACGCCCCACAATCGGCGAGCGCTGCCAGCCCGGCCGGCAGTACCTGGAACGCCGGCCTCGGCGTTCCGTTCATGCTGCAGCCCGGCCAGCAGCGGCTGATCCGGGTGGCGCTGACGTGGTATTTCCCCAATCGGTACGTCAACTTCGAACAGTTCGGGCCGGACCGGCCGGAGTGGGGGCGGTCTCGGTTCTGGCTGGGCGACCACTACGCCACCCGCTACGCCGACGCGCAGGACGTGTTCGAGCGGGTGCGTCGAGATTGGTATGCACTGCGCGAGGCCACCGGCGCGTGGACCGGCACGCTGGCCGGCTCCGGCCTGGACGACGCCGCCGTCACCCATTTCGCTGCGCAGCTCGCGACCGTGCGCAGCCCCACCTGTTTTCGTGCCGCGGACGGGCGATTCTTCGCATTCGAGGGGGTGCTCGGCGCCTCGACGGTGATGTGGTCGGGGTCCTACGGCGGTTCCTGCCCGCTCAACTGTACGCACGTGTGGAATTACGCGCAGGCGCTCGCGTCGACGTTCCCCGAACTGGAACAGAGCATGCGCGAGACCGAGTTCGAGATCATGCAGGCGCCGGAAGGCTATGTACCGCACCGGGTGATCGCGCCGATCTATCTGCCGCAGCTGCGGGGCCAGTCGATCGGTGGCCCCGACCAGCCAGCGCTGGACGGCATGATCGGCACAGTCCTAAAGGCCTACCGCGAGTACCGCGCCGGGGCAGGCATCGACTGGCTGCGCCGCTACTGGCCCAACCTCACCCGCCTGCTGCGCCACGTCGAGTGCACCTGGAACGTCGACGGCACCGGGATGCTCAGTGGCGTCCAGCCCAGCACCCACGACATCGACCTCACCGGGCACAACCCGTTCATGGGCACGCTGTGGCTGGCCGCGCTGCGCGCCGCCGAGCAGATCGCCCTGCTGCTCGACGACAGCGGCGTGGCGGCGGCGTACCGGGCCACCTTCGCCCAGGCCAGCGAGTCCTATGACGCGGCGCTGTTCACCGGCGAGTACTACGTACAGCGGCTGCTGCCCGGCGACAAGCCCGAGTACCAATGGGGCGACGGGTGCCTGACCGATCAGCTAGTAGGGCAATGGTGGGCACACCAGCTCGACCTCGGCTACCTGTTGCCCGCCGAGCACGTGCGCACCGCCCTGGCGGCGATGGTGCGGCACAACCTGCGGCGCGGATTCCGTGATTTCACCCACCCGTACCGGATGTTCGCCGACGGTGACGACGCGGGGCTGCTGGTGTGTACCTGGCCGCACGGCGGCCGGCCCGCAACGCCGATCCGCTACGCCGACGAGGTGTGGACCGGCTCGGAGTACCAGGTCGCCGCGCACTGCTGGCGCGAGGGCCTGCACGACGAGGGGCGCGCCGTGCTGGACGCGGTGTGGGCGCGTTACGACGGGCGGCGGCGCAACCCGTTCAACGAGATCGAGTGCGGTGACCACTATGCGCGGTCGCTGGCCGGCTGGTCGGCGCTGCAGGCGCTGGCCGGGTTCAGCCACGACGGCCCGGCCGGCGCGTACACGTTCCGTCGCCCCGACACCGCCGTGCCGTTCCTCGCCGGCTCCGGGTGGGGCCTCTGGTCGCGGCGGGGCGACGAGCTCGTGATGGCCTGCGCCGGCGGGCGGCTCGACGTGCGCAGGCTCACGGTCGTCGGCAGCACGGCCAACTTCGACGCATCCGTCGACGGGACGGCCGTCCCCGCTCGATGTACCGATCGGGGCATCGAATTCCTCGATCGAATAACGCTGATTGCCGGGCAGATGCTGACTCTCGCGACCCGCTGATGACGAAGCACAACACGACCCGATAGTCCGGAAAGGCCGTCAAAGCCTGGGAGGCGGCGATGTGACTGCGACACCTCTGACAATCCTGCGGATAACGCAGTTCTCATGAGGTACTGCGGCGTCGCCGCTGCCTGCTGGGCGCACACTGCGGGTGGTTCTGACCACCGGTTGGGTGAAGGTAAACTAAGCCGTGATCCAGCGCGAGACTTCGGCCGCTGAGAAAAAAGCACATCGACGCATCGAAGGACCGGTGCGGACGTGTGTCGGTTGCCGAAAGCGAGAGTTGGCCGTCGAACTGCTTCGAGTGGTGGCTGTGTCGACTGGGAACGGTAATTCCGCCGTGACCGTTGACCTGGCAGGTAGTCTTCCGGGGCGGGGTGCATGGCTGCATCCCAGTCCGAAGTGCGTACACGAAGCGATCCGGCGGCGAGCGTTCGCACGAGCGTTGCGGATCGCCGGAGCACCGGATGTATCAGCGGTGGTCGACCACGTCGAGTCTCTCGACGTGCCAGGTCATCTCGCCAACAGAACAGGCAGCGAAGAACATGAGCACACCGTGAAGTCCCGATGACCATGCGTCATAGCTAAACCCGAGGCGCGGCCGACCACAGCTGTCGCCTCATAGACAGGAGATGTAGGTGGCAGGCAAGGCGCGCGTACACGAGTTAGCTAAGGAACTCGGTGTTACCAGCAAAGAAGTTCTGGCCCGGCTCAACGAGCAGGGTGAATTCGTCAAATCCGCATCGTCGACGGTAGAAGCACCGGTCGCGCGTCGGCTGCGTGAGTCATTCGGCGGCGGCAAGCCCGCGCAGGAGAAGACCGCCGGCAACGGCGCGGCCGCGGCCAAAGCCGCCGTCAAAGAGGCCGCCGCCCCCGCGCCGGCGAAACCCGCGGGTCCCAAACCGTCCGCACCTCGGGCGCCCGAACCGCCGGCGCCGCCGGCCTCAGCGGCGGAGCAGCCGCAGGCCGTGGCCCAGACTTCGGCGCCGGCCCCGACCCCGGCCCCGTCACGTCCCGGACCGACACCCGGTCCGCACCCAGCCCCGAAGCCGGCGGCTCGCACGCCGCGGGTCGGCAATAACCCGTTCTCCTCGGCACAGCCGGTCGAGCGGCCTATTCCGCGTCCGCCGGCGCCGCGTCCCGGTGCCCCGCGGCCCGGTGCTGCGCGTCCGGGCGCGTCGCCAGGCAGCATGCCGCCCCGTCCCGGCGGGGGCGGTGGTGGACAGGGCAGGCCACCGCGTCCCGGCGGGCCGCGACCCGCGCCCGGTGGTCGGCCAGGTGCCCCGATGGGCACCCGGCCCGGCGGTGCTGGTGGTGGTGGAAACTACCGCGGCGGCGGGGGCGGCGGTGGCGGTGGCGTCGGTGCCCCACCCGGCGGCGGTGGCGGCGGCTTCCGCGGCCGTCCCGGCGGTGGTGGTGGACGGCCGGGCCAGCGCGGGGGCGCGGCCGGTGCGTTCGGCCGTCCCGGCGGTGCACCGCGGCGGGGCCGCAAGTCCAAGCGGGCGAAACGCGCCGAGTACGAAAACATGCAAGCGCCCGTCGTCGGTGGCGTGCGGTTGCCGCACGGCAACGGCGAGACCGTCCGGCTGGCCCGCGGTGCGTCGCTTTCGGATTTCGCCGAGAAGATCGACGCCAACCCGGCCGCGCTGGTGCAGGCGCTGTTCAACCTCGGTGAGATGGTGACGGCCACCCAGTCGGTCGGCGACGAGACGCTCGAACTGCTGGGCAGCGAGATGAACTACAACGTCCAGGTCGTCAGCCCCGCGGACGAAGACCGCGAGCTGCTGGAGTCGTTCGACCTGACCTATGGCGAAGACGAAGGTACCGAAGAGGACCTGCAGACCCGTCCACCGGTCGTGACCGTGATGGGTCACGTCGACCACGGTAAGACCCGACTGCTGGACACGATCCGTAACGCCAGCGTCCGCGAGGGCGAGGCCGGCGGCATCACCCAGCACATCGGCGCCTACCAGGTGTCCGTCGACCTCGACGGCACCGAACGCCCGATCACCTTCATCGACACCCCGGGTCACGAGGCGTTCACCGCCATGCGTGCCCGTGGTGCCAAGGCCACCGACATCGCGATCCTGGTGGTCGCCGCCGACGACGGTGTCATGCCGCAGACGGTGGAGGCCATCAACCACGCGCAGGCCGCCGACGTGCCGATCGTGGTGGCGGTGAACAAGATCGACAAGGAAGGCGCCGATCCGCAGAAGATCCGCGGGCAGCTCACCGAATACGGTTTGGTGCCAGAGGAATTCGGCGGCGACGCCATGTTCGTCGACATTTCGGCCAAGCAGGGGACCAACATCGAGGCCCTGGAGGAGGCGGTGCTGCTGACCGCCGACGCCGCGCTTGATCTACGGGCCAACCCCGACATGGAAGCCCAGGGTGTGGCGATCGAGGCGCACCTGGACCGCGGCCGCGGCCCAGTGGCCACCGTGCTGGTGCAACGCGGCACGCTGCACGTCGGCGACTCGGTGGTCGCCGGCGACGCCTATGGTCGGGTCCGCCGAATGGTCGACGAATACGGCGACGACATCGAGGAGGCGCTGCCGTCGCGCCCTGTCCAGGTCATCGGCTTCACGTCGGTGCCCGGCGCAGGCGACAACTTCCTGGTCGTCGACGAGGACCGCATTGCCCGCCAAATCGCCGACCGGCGCAGCGCTCGCAAGCGCAACGCGATGGCGGCGCGGTCGCGCAAGCGGATCAGCCTGGAGGACCTGGACTCGGCGCTGAAGGAAACCAGCCAGCTGAACCTGATCCTGAAGGGCGACAACGCCGGTACCGTCGAGGCGCTGGAAGAGGCGTTGATGGGGATCCAGGTCGACGACGAGGTGGAGCTGCGCGTCATCGACCGCGGTGTGGGCGGTATCACCGAGACCAACGTCAACCTGGCGTCGGCGTCGGACGCGGTGATCATCGGCTTCAACGTGCGTGCCGAGGGCAAAGCGACGGAGCTGGCCAACCGCGAAGGCGTGGACATCCGCTACTACTCGGTGATCTACCAGGCGATCGACGAGATCGAGAAGGCGCTCCGCGGCATGCTCAAGCCGGTCTACGAGGAGAACCAGCTGGGTCGCGCCGAGATCCGTGCGCTGTTCCGCTCGTCGAAGGTCGGCGTGATCGCCGGTTGCCTGGTGACTTCCGGTGTGGTGCGTCGCAACGCGAAGGCCCGGCTGCTGCGCGACAACATCGTGGTGGCCGATAACCTTACGGTGGCGTCGCTGCGCCGGGAGAAGGATGATGTCACCGAGGTCCGCGACGGATATGAATGTGGTCTGACGCTGACGTACTCCGACATCAAGGAAGGCGACGTCATCGAAACCTACGAGCTGGTTCAGAAGGAACGCGCCTGAGCATGAGTGCCGACAACCTGAACACGCGGCATGGCTGACCCGGCCCGGGCCCGCCGGCTGGCCAAGCGAATATCCGAAATCGTCGCCTCGACGATCGAACGCGAGATCAAAGACCCGGGGCTGGCCGGTGTGACGATCGTCGACGCCAAGATGTCCGGTGATCTGCACGACGCGACGCTGTACTACACGGTGATGGGATCGACGCTGGACGACGAGCCCGATTTCGCCGGCGCCGCAGCGGCGCTGGAACGCGCCAAGGGTGTGCTGCGCACCAAGGTCGGAGCCGGCACCGGTGTGCGGTTCACGCCCACACTGACGTTCACCCGGGACACGGTGTCCGACTCCGTGCAACGGATGGAAGAGTTGCTGGCCCGCGCGCGCGCCGCCGACGCCGACGTGGCTCGGGTCCGCGAAGGCGCCGAGCCGGCCGGAGAGGCCGATCCCTACCGGACTCCGCCCGCTGACGATGCGGGCTGGGAACCAGCCCGAGGAAGAAGCGGGCAATCGGACCCTGCAGCGGAGGACGCCGGTGATGACGATCAACTCGAAGACTGACCCAACCGTCACGGCGCGACGCGTCGACGCCGTCGGAGCCGCCGAGGCGCTCTCCGCGGCCGCCACGGTTGCGGTGGTCTGCCATGTCTATCCGGACGCCGACACGATCGGCGCCGGGCTGGCACTGGGCCTGGTGCTGGACCGGTGCGGCAAGGACGTCGAGGTCAGCTTCGCGGCCCCGGCAGCGCTTCCGGAGTCGCTGCGATCGCTTCCCGGTGGTGAGCTCCTCGTTGATCCCAATGTCATGCGCCGCGATGTCGATCTGGTTGTGACAGTGGACATCCCGAGTATCAACCGGCTCGGAGACCTGCGCGAAGTGGCTGCCGCCGGGCAGGAACTGCTGGTGATCGACCATCACGCGTCGAATCAGCTGTTCGGCACCGCCAACTTCGTCGACCCGTCGGCGGACTCCACCACGATGCTGGTGGCCGAGCTGCTCGACGCGTGGGGCAAGCCGATCGACACCGACGTGGCGCACTGCCTTTACGCGGGGCTGACGACTGACACCGGGTCGTTCCGGTGGGCCAGCGCACGCGCACATCGGCTGGCGGCGCGGCTGGTCGAGCTGGGCGTCGACAACGCGGCGATCAGCCGATCACTGATGGACACGCACCCGTTCCGCTGGCTGATGATGCTGTCCCGGGTGTTGGGTTCGGCGCAGCTGTTGCCGGACGACGTCGACGGTCGCGGTCTGGTGTACGCCGTTGTCGGACACCACGAATGGATCGGTGCGCGCCCGGAGGAAGTGGAGAGCATCGTCGACATCGTCCGCACCACCCAGCAGGCCGAGGTGGCGGCGGTATTCAAGGAGATCGAGCCGCAGCAGTGGTCGGTGTCGATGCGGGCAAAGGCCGCCGTCGATCTCGCTGCCGTCGCTTCGACATTCGGCGGCGGCGGTCACAAGCTGGCCGCAGGCTACTCGACCACCGGTTCGACCGACGAGGTGGTGGCTTCGCTGCGCGCCGCCCTAGGGTGACCGGCCCGGGCCAACCGCACGCGGGTGGCCGCCAGATCGCGCAGCTGGCCCTGCCGGCGCTGGGTGTGCTCGCTGCCGAGCCGCTCTACTTACTGTTCGACACCGCGGTCGTCGGCCGGCTGGGCGCATTGAGCTTAGCCGGGCTGGCCATTGGCGGATTGATCCTCAGCATGGTCGGGTCCCAGCTGACCTTTCTGTCCTACGGCACCACCGCGCGCTCGGCCCGCTACTTCGGCGCCGAAGACCGGCCCTCGGCGGTCGCAGAAGGTGTGCAGGCGACCTGGTTGGGCCTGGGTTTGGGCATGCTGATCGTGGTCGTGGTGCAGGCGGCTGCGGTGCCGTTGGTGTCGGCGATCGCCGGATCGCACGACATCGCCGACGCAGCGCTGCCGTGGCTGCGCATCGCGATTCTGGGGGCGCCTGCGATTCTGGTGTCGCTGGCAGGCAATGGTTGGCTGCGCGGCGTGCAGGACACCCTTCGCCCACTGCGCTATGTGGTCACCGGGTTCGGTCTGTCGGCGCTGCTGTGCCCGCTGCTGGTATACGGCTGGCTGGGGTTGCCCCGCCTGGAGCTGGCCGGGTCGGCGGTGGCCAACCTGACGGGCCAATGGCTGGCCGCGCTGCTGTTCGGGTGCGCATTGCTGGCCGAACGAGTTTCGCCGCGCCTCGACCGTGCTGTGCTGCGAGCCCAAGTGGTGCAAGGGCGCGACTTGGTGGTGCGGACGCTGGCTTTTCAAGCCTGCTTCGTCTCGGCCGCCGCGGTGGCCGCCCGGTTCGGCGCTGCGGCGGTGGCTGCTCACCAGGTGGTGCTGCAGTTGTGGACTTTCCTTGCGCTGGTTCTGGATTCGCTGGCCATCGCCGCGCAGGCATTGGTCGGTGCGGCGCTGGGCGCCGGTGATGCCGCGCTCGCCAGAGAGGTGGCCCGGCGCGTGACGGTGTCTTCGATGATCGCGGCCGGAGCGCTGGCTGCGGTGTGTGCCGTCGGCTCCTCGGTGCTGCCCAAACTGTTCACTGACGACAGTTCGGTGCTGGCTGCGATCGGCGTGCCGTGGTGGTTCCTGGTAGCCCAATTACCTTTCGCTGGAATCGTTTTCGCCCTCGACGGAGTGCTGCTGGGCGCCGGGGACGCCGCGTTCATGCGCACCGCGACGGTGGTCAGCGCGCTGGTTGGCTTTCTGCCGTTGACCTGGCTGTCGCTGGTGTTCGGCTGGGGGCTGGCCGGCATCTGGTCGGGACTCAGCATCTTCATTGTGCTGCGACTGATCTTCGTCGGATGGCGGGCAGTATCGGGCCGCTGGGCAGTAACGGGCGCCGGCTAGCACCGGCGAAGCGACGGATAACGAACCGAGCCGCAAACGCCTGCCGGCGCCTGGCAAATACACTTAAATGCTGATCCGCGAACCGTATACTGCACCGATGCCGACGCGGCAGCGTACACGTCCGCCGCCCAGCCGACGAGCCTGGCAGGACCGACCGTTTCGGGATTACGCGCTGTTCGTTCTGCTCGTGGGTCCCAATGTGGCGTTATTGCTGTTGTTCATCTATCGCCCGTTGGTCGACAACATCCGGCTGTCGTTTTTCGACTGGAACATCTCCGACCCCACTGCGCAGTTCATCGGATTGTCCAATTACGCGGAGTGGTTCACTAGTTACGATACGCAGCAAATCGTGCTCAACACGGTGGTGTTCACCGCGGCGGCGGTGATCGGCTCGATGGTGCTGGGGTTGGCTCTAGCTATACTGCTCGATCAACCGTTGCGCGCGCGGAACCTCGTGCGCTCAATTGTGTTCGCGCCGTTTGTCATCTCGGGTGCCGCTGTCGGCCTGGCGGCCCAGTTCGTCTTCGACCCGCATTTCGGCCTAATACAAGACCTGCTGCAACGCTTCGGGGTGGACGTGCCCGACTTCTACCAGAACCCGCATTGGGCGCTGTTCATGGTGACGGTCACCTACATATGGAAGAACCTCGGGTACACCTTCGTCATCTATCTGGCCGCGCTACAGGGGGTACGGCGAGACCTGTTGGAGGCAGCGGAAATCGACGGTGCAAGCCGGTGGGCCACCTTCCGCCGAGTGGTGTTGCCCCAACTGCGTCCCACCACATTCTTCTTGTCGATCACCGTGCTCATCAACTCGCTGCAGGTGTTCGACATCATAAACGTGATGACCCGAGGCGGCCCGCTCGGCACCGGCACCACAACCATGGTGTACCAGGTGTATCTAGAGACTTTCAGGAACTTCCGGGCCGGCTATGGCGCCACCGTCGCAACGATCATGTTCCTTGTCCTGCTGGCAATCACGTACTACCAGGTCCGGGTGATGGATCGGGGGCAGCGCGAGTGATGTCCAGTCATCTTCGCACGACCCCGCGGCTACTCGGCTACGCGGCGATGTTGTTGGTGGTCGCGCTGATCGCCGGGCCGCTGATATTCGTCTTCTTCACGTCGTTCAAGACCCAACCCGACATCTACTCGCAGCCGACGTCCTGGTGGCCGCCGCGCTGGGACCCGCGCAATTACCGGACGGCCACTGAGCAGATTCCGTTCTGGACGTTCCTGCGCAACTCGGTGATCATCACTTCGGTGCTGGCTGTGGTGAAGTTCGCCCTGGGTGTGCTCAGCGCATTTGGCTTGGTGTTCTTGCGTTTCCCCGGCAAAACCGCGGTTTTCTTATTGATTATCTCGGCGCTGATGGTGCCCAACCAGATCACCGTAATTTCCAACTACGCCTTGATGGATCAACTGGGTCTGCGCAACACTTTTCCGGGCATTATCCTACCGCTCGCCGGCGTTGCGTTCGGAACCTTTTTGATGCGCAACCATTTCTTGACGCTGCCCGCCGAAGTCATCGAAGCGGCCCGGATGGACGGCGCGCGATGGTGGCAGCTGCTGTTGCATGTTGTTTTGCCGATGTCCGGGCCCGCCATGGTGGCCTTCGCCATCATCACCGTGGTCAACGAATGGAATGAGTACCTGTGGCCATTTTTGATGTCGGACGACGCGTCGGTGGCGCCTATCCCGGTCGGTCTAACCTTTCTGCAGCAAGACGAGGGCGTGACGAACTGGGGGCCGGTGATGGCGGTAACGCTGCTGGCGATGCTGCCAATCCTGCTCATCTTCCTTGTCTTGCAACGACAGATGATCAAGGGCCTCACCTCGGGTGCGGTCAAGGGTTGACTCGAGATGGCAACCATAAGCGCATTGAGTCGCCGGAATTTCCTCTCGCTGGCGAGTGCGGCCACGGTTGGGGCGGCGGCCGGCTGTGCAGGGATGGGCGGCAGGGCTTCGGTGAAGTCGGGGTCTGGGCCGATCGCGTTCTGGTCCAATCACCCTGGCCAATCGACTGCGGTGGAAAAGGAGCTCATCAGTCGCTTCCAGGGCCAGTTCCCAGGTTTGTCGGTCGAGTTGATCGACGCCGGTATGAACTACGACGACGTGGCGGTGAAGTTCAACGCGGCACTCAGCGGAGCCGATGTGCCCGACGTCGTTGTGCTGTCCGACGTTTGGTGGTTCCACTTCGCCCTCAGCGGCGACCTCGTTCCACTCGATGACCTGTTCGGCGAAGTCGGGGTGGATTCGTCGGATTACGTCGACACGCTGCTGGCTGACTATGCGTTCAATGGCCAGCACTATGCCTTGCCCTACGCGCGCTCGACGCCGCTGTTCTACTACAACAAACCGGTGTGGGAACGGGCCGGTCTGCCAGACCGCGGACCGCACAGTTGGCAAGAGTTCGACGAATGGGGTCCGCAACTGCAGCGCGTCGTCGGTGACCGAAAGTGGGCACACGGCTGGGCCAATGCCAGCTCAGGGCTGTCGTGGACGTTCGAGGGACCGGACTGGACGTTCGTCGGCGCCTACTCCCAAAGGTGGACCTTGACCTTCACCGATCCGGCCACCATCGCGGCGGGCACCTACCTGCGGGACTCCATCCACAGCAAGGGTTACGCCGCGGTCGCCAACGATGTCGTCAACGAGTTCGCCACCGGCATCCTGGCCTCGACGATGACATCGACCGGTTTCCTGGCCGGCATCACCGAAACGGCCAGCTTCGACTTCGGCGTGTCAGCTCTGCCCACCGGGCCGGGCGGAGCTCCCGGTTGCCCGACCGGCGGGGCGGGGCTGGCGATTCCCGCCAAGCTCTCCGACGAGCGAAAGCTCAACGCGCTGAAGTTCATCGCATTCGTGACCAACCCGACACAGACCGCCTATTTTGCCCAGCGCACCGGGTATCTGCCGGTGCGAAAATCTGCTCTCGATGACCAAAGTGAACAGAACTACTTGGCAGACAATCCGCGTGCCCAAGTAGCGGTCAATCAGTTGCAGCACACCCGGACGCAGGACTACGCGCGCGTTTTTCTGCCCGGCGGTGACCGCATCATCGGCGCCGGCCTGGAATCGATCGGACTGCAAGGAGCCGACGTGGCGACAACTTTCGCGCAGATCAACAAACAGCTGCAAGTCGTCCTCGACCGCCAGATCATGCGGAAGTTGCCGAGTTAGCGCCATGGCGAGAGTGCAGTATTCGGCGGTCACCCATCGCTACCCCGGTGCTGAAGCACCGGCGGTGGACAACTTGGACCTCGACATCGCCGACGGCGAATTTCTGGTGCTCGTCGGCCCGTCCGGTTGCGGCAAGTCAACCACCCTCCGACTGTTGGCTGGGCTGGAATCCATTGAAAGTGGCCATATCTCAATCGGCGACGTGGATGTGACACACTTCCCGCCCCGGGCACGTGACGTCGCGATGGTGTTCCAGAACTATGCCTTGTACCCGAATATGACAGTGGCTGACAACATGGGGTTCGCGCTGCGAAACGCTGGCGTGCCGCGCGCAGATATTCGCCGACGGGTGCTTGAAGTCGCCACCATGTTGGAACTGACGGAGCTGCTTGACCGCAAGCCGTCGAAGCTCTCCGGCGGGCAGCGTCAACGGGTGGCGATGGGGCGTGCGATCGTGCGCCGGCCCCACGTCTTCTGCATGGATGAGCCGCTGTCCAACTTGGACGCCAAACTGCGGGTGAGCACCCGGTCGCAAATCTCGGGATTGCAGCGAAGGTTGGGCACTACCACCGTTTACGTCACGCACGATCAAGTAGAGGCGATGACGATGGGTGACCGTGTTGCTGTGCTCAAGGACGGTGTGCTGCAACAGGTTGACACGCCTCGAGCGCTGTACGACGACCCAGTCAACACGTTCGTTGCGACTTTCATCGGGGCGCCGGCGATGAATCTCATCGACGCCACCGCCGCCGACGGCGTCGTGAGGTTAGACGACTTGTCGATATCAGTTCCCCGGCCAGCGGCCGACAGTCGAGTGGTGATCGGCGTCCGGCCGGAGTCCTGGGATGTGGTGTCGGCGGGTAGTGCGGGATCGCTGTCTGTTCGTGTCGAATTCGAGGAAGAGCTCGGCTTCGAATCGTTTGTCTACGCAACCCCTGTCAAGCAGGAAGGATGGTCGTTACGCGGGCAGCGAATTGTGCTCCGCACAGACCGCCACACCGTGGTAACGGTGGGTGAATTGTTGTCGATCGTGCCGCGCCCGCACGAAGTGTATTTCTTTGAGAGCCGGACCGAGACTCGCGTTCTCTGAGGACCACAAGCCGTTGGCCGGGCGCGCGTGCGGTCACAATGGTGAGCTGACGCCCATATAGACCCGAAAGGCGGGCAGCTCGATGGGAAACCCAGGTCGCGGGTTCGGTGTCTTGGGACCGTTGCAGCTCAGCGCCGACGGCACCCCGGTGCCGTTGGGCGCTCCGAAGCAGCGCGCGGTGTTGGCCATGCTGGTGCTGAACCGAAACCGGGCAGTGTCGGTCGACTCGCTGATCAATGCGGTCTGGGACGAGTCGCCGGTGCCGGCGGCACGGACCAGCATCCATTCCTACGTGTCCAATCTGCGTCGACTGCTGGGCAGCGCAGGGTACGACCCGAGCAAGGTGCTGGCGAGCGTCCCGCCGGGTTATGCACTCAGCGTCGCCGACGACGATTGCGATCTCGGGCGTTTCATCACCGCGAAGAACGCGGGGGTTCACGCCGCCGCCGCGGGACAGTTCGAAGATGCCAGCAGCTTTCTGGCGGCTGCGCTGGCCGAATGGCGCGGTCCGGTCCTCGATGACCTACGCGAATTCGCGTTCGTCGATACGTTTGCCACCGCGCTGACCGAGGTCAAAGTCGCGACCCAAATCGGCCTCGCCGAAGCCGAGATCGCGTGCGGACGCACCGACTTGGTGATCCCTCGCCTGGAGTTGCTTAGCGCCGAACATCCCTTCCGGGAACCGCTATGGGCCCAGCTGATCACCGCCTACTACGTCGCCGAGCGGCAGTCTGACGCCCTCAACGCCTATCGGCGGCTGAAAGCGAACCTGGCCGAGAATCTCGGCATCGACCCCGGTCCCAAGTTGCGGACCCTCCATGAGCGGATCCTGCGCCAAGAGCCGCTGGACGCCGAGCACACCGCCCGGACCACCGCCAAGCACATTGCTGCCGATCTCAGCCCACACACGGTCACGCAGGCCGGCCTCTCGGCTGCCGCCGAGCTGCGAGGCAAGGACGGGCAGCGTTACCCGCTGAGAAGTTCTACCCGGATCGGCCGCCGACCTGACAACGACATCGTTCTCGACGACGACGACGTCAGTCGCTACCACGCCGTCGTCATCGACACCGGAAGCAGTTTTGTGATCACCGATCTGCGGTCGACCAACGGTGTCCAGGTCCAGGGCCGGCGCATTCGAACCACCGCCACCCTCACCGATGGCGACCACATCCGCATCGGCGGCCACGAGTTCACCTTCGAAATCGAGCCGCACTGAGCTGCGCAGCAAACGCAAGAATTCCGCAAGAATTCCGCAAGAATCTCTCCAGAAGCCGCCAAGGCAGCTGTTGCAAGCTTGTGGTGTCGGAAAAAGCAACCGAGCCCAGCGAAGGATTTTTCATCCGGACCTCGGGACCCAACCGGTAAGGAATCACCACCATGAAGCCGCAGAAAATCTCTAGGCTGCGCGTCGCAGCAGCCGGCCTACTGGCCGCCGTCGGTTTGTCCCTCCTTGGGTCGCTGGCGCCGGCTACCGCATCCGCTGCCCCGTGGGTGCCCTACAGCGGACCATTGCACCCGGTGCGTCATTACGCGGCGGATGTGCTGCGCCCCGTTTGGGCCATGAAGCACCCCCTCCGCGCGGCCATGCCCTGATCGACGGGATCGGCCAACAGCGCAATCTGCCCCGTTTCCTCCTCCTCCGGAAGCGGGGCAGATTGCTGTCGGCGTGCCGGCCCACCCTCGAAGCAACTTTGGTTGCAGCTCGCGGTGTCCGTGGTCACAATGCCCACCAGCGGTCGCCCAGCGGAGTAATGTCCCTGGTCATGGCCCGTACCTGGCCTGTTGTTCGGCGGGATCTTGAATACACAGCCATTCATGCGGCACTCGTCGAGCAAACCGGTCTCTGTGGCATCGTCATCCTCGGCGATGCGGGGGTGGGAAAAACAACTCTTGCGCGCCTGGTGACCCAGACACTGCCGATCCCAGTCCAGTGGGTTGCCGGCACCGAGTCAGCGCGTAGCATCCCGCTCGGCGTATTTGCCCATCTCATCGGCGCGGCGTCATCGCGAGACCCCATCGCCTTTCTGGCAACGGCGCGGGAAGCTATTATCGGCGAAGGACATTCGGTCATCGGCGTCGATGATGCGCACCTGCTGGACCAGCTGTCGGCAACGTTGTTGCATCAGCTCGCGCTCGACGGCTCTGTGCGCATCGTGGCCACAGTGCGCACGGGCGAGGTGGTCCCCGACGCGATCACGTCGTTGTGGAAAGACGGTTACTTACAGCGGCTGCACCTGACTCCGTTCAGCAAGGACCAATGCGTCAGTCTGATCGAGCAAGCGCTCGGCGGCCGGGTAGAGGGGCTCAGCGCGGACCTCATGTGGGAGGCGTCGGGCGGCAACGCGTTGTTCGTACGCCATTTGGTCGAGGGTGCGTTGGAGGCCGGCACGCTGCGCCAGGTTCGCGGGGTCTGGCAGCTGCGCGGCCGCACGGCCGTCACGTCAGAGCTCGCCTCGCTGCTCGATGCCCGCGCGGAGAAGCTGCCCGACCCCGTGCTGCACGCACTGCGGCTGCTGACATTTTGCGAACCCATCGATCTCGACACGCTATCCAAGATCGTCGGCAATGACGCCGTCGAAGATGCGGAGTCGCGCGGGCTGATCCGGGTCGCCGAAAACCACCACGGCATGGACGTCCGGTTCAACCATCCGCTATTTGGTGAAGTCATCCGGCGGCGCCTCGGGATGGCGGCCTCGCGGCGTTTGCGGGGTGAGCTGGTTCGCGCATTGAGCGAGCAGCCATTGACCACACCATCCGCGCGGATACGATTGGCGGAGTTGACGATTGACAGTGATCAGGCCGCCGACGTCTCGCTGTTGGTGACGGCGGCGCGAGATGCGATCGCGCTGACCAATATCACACTTGGCGAGCGTTTGGCTCGCGCCGCGGCGAGCCGCGGCGGTGGGCTGGCGGCCAGCGAATTGCTGGCCCGATCACTGTTATGGCAGGGCAATGCCGCCGAAGCCGAGCAGACGCTGAGCGCGTTTGAATCCGATGCGATGAACGAACTCGATCTTGTCCGTTGGGGTTTGGCACGTATCGCCAACCTGCAGTGGGCGATGGGCGATGCCGAGGGCGCCGATGAGGTGCTCGAGATGTTGCGAGGCCGGGTGACAGACCCCGCACTGCGGCTGCTGGTTGACGGCGTCGCTTCGGCATCGCTGGTATTCGAGAACGATCTCGAGCAAGCCGTCGCGCTGTCCGAGCGCGTGCTCGCCGACCCGTCGGCGTCTGCGGGAGCCGTTGAATGGGCGGTGTTTGGTGGCGCGTTGGCGCTGGCGTATATGGGACGCAGAGACGAGGTCATCGCCGTCGCCGAACGCGGTTACGTGGTCGAGAGTGAGGTGGACGGCTTGCTGCGTTACCTCACCGCGTTCGGTGAGGTACGTGCCCTGGCGCTCGCCGGCGAATTCGATGCCGCGGCAAAGCGATCCGCGGGAATTATGGAGATTTCATCGGCTGGCCAGTATCTGGCGTGGGGTCTGGCCAACGTGCTGGTCGGCACCGTTGACCTGGCCCGCGGCCACTTCGCCGAGACCGTCACCCGGATGGAGCAGACCGTCGCGGCGCTCACCTCAGAGTCGGCCGCATCGTGGAGCTTCCCGGCCCGACTCCTGCTCGCGCAATCCTATTGCGTGCTCGGCCGGGTGGAGCCGGGCGCCAAGATGGTGGCCGAAGTGCGAACCCGATACGGCAGGCACGTTGCGGTGTTCGGGCCGCAGCTGCGGATCGCCGAGGCGTGGCTAGCCGCAGCCGAAGGACACGTCAGCGCAGCGGTCGATTCAGCCCTTGATGCCGCCCGTCTCGCTGCAGAAGCCGGCCAGCGGGCGATCGAGATGCTGGCATTGCACGACGCGGTCCGCTTCGGGGATGAGACCTGCGTGCAGCGATTGGTTGACATCGCCGAGGTTGTCGGGGGGCGGTTGGGGGAAGCGATCGCCGCGCATGCCGCGGGAGTGCGAGACCATGATGCGGAAGCGATCTTTGCGGCCGCGCAGCAATTCGAGCAAATCGGTGCCCTGTTGTCGGCGGCGGATGCCGCCGCGCAGGCGGCCGCCGAGTTCCGCAATGCAGACGATCGAGGGCGGACCGTCGATGCCGCCGCCATTGCGAACCGTCTTGCCGTCGAGTGCGGTGGCATTCGCACGCCCGCACTGGAAGTCGCCGCTCACCCGTTGCCGCTGACCACCCGTGAACGCGAGATTGCCAATCTAATCGCGGCCGGCCTGACCAACAAGCAGATCGCCGAGCGGCTGGTGGTATCGGTGCGGACCGTGGAGGGCCATCTCTACCGCGCATGCATCAAGCTCGACGTCTCTGATCGTGAGCATCTCGCGACGTTAATCCGCTTGCACCGCAACGGCTGAGCTTCGCTCGTCGCGGTAGCCGGTGCGCTCATACAGGTAGTGATCCGCGCCACGGAGAACAGCCGTCGGCAGAGTTGAGTAGTGGGCTACGCTTCCTCTGCCCCTGTGCCTGGACGGATCCTGGTGTCGTAGTCAGCAACTCGGCACGAGAAAGAACTCCAATGGCAATCCCGGCTACTTACCCGGCACCGCGCGGTGTAGGCGATTGGGCGGGTGCCCGCAAACCGGGTCGAAGCGGCCGGCCGGCTGCTGTTGGTGACGGTGTAGCCGCGGCACACCGAGGAAAGTCGATCGTGTTCGACCGGCGGGGCCCGCAGTTGGTTCGGGAGGTCATCGAAGAGGTCACCGAAGATGATCCGAGCATCGCCGGTCGGCTCGCCTGGCTCGCGGCCCGGCTCACCATCCGCCCGGCCATGGCTATTGGTAGCTACCTGGCGAACGCGCCGTGGCCATGGGATCTCGTCGACTTGGCTGCCGCGGCGGTGACGCCAGTGCCGGGCAGCGTTCGGGCCACGATTCGGCTGGCGCACTGCACCGCACGGCTGGTCCGCGCCGCCGGTGTGCTGCCTGCCGACGGCCGTAGGCGCGTCGTGTTGTACATGCACGGTGGCGCCTTTTTGATCTGCGGCGCCAACACCCATGACCGGCTGGTCACCGCGCTGTCGCGGTACGCTGATGCCCCGGTGCTGGTGGTGAACTACCGGATGCTGCCCAAGCATTCGCTCGGTGCGGCGATCGATGACTGCCATGACGGCTACCGGTGGCTGCGTGGCCGGGGTTATGGACCCGAGCAGATCGTCTTGGCCGGCGACTCCGCCGGGGGCTACCTGTCATTGGCGCTGGCCGAACGGCTGCACGGCGGCGGCGAGCAACCCGCGGCCATCGTCTGCATGTCACCGCTGATGCAGCTCGCCAAGGCCCCTAAGCAGATACATCCCAACATCGGCAGTGATGCGATGCTGTGCGCCAAGGCATTTGACGCGTTATCTGAGCTGGTTGCCAAGGCGGCTCGTCGGCATCCCATCGATGGGCAGCCCGAGGAGATCTACGAGCCGCTTGACCACATCGTGGCCGGTCTGCCGCCCACGTTGATCCATGTGTCGGGTTGCGAGGTCTTGCTGCACGATGCTCGCCTTGCCGCGCGGCGGCTGGCCGCGGCCGGGGTACCGGTGCAGCTGCGGGTGTGGCCGGGGCAGATGCACGTGTTCCAAATCGCCGCGCCGATGGTGCCGGAGGCCATCCGGTCACTGCGCCAGATCGGCAACTATATCCGCGAGGCGACGGACCGAAAACTACGCCACTGCTCGTCTAGGGCTAGCACCGCCGCTGCCTGTCATGGTTAGTCGCTGCCCGATGATCAAGCAACACAACGAAATTATGATGCGCGGCGGGAGGTTTGCTTGATGGGCAACCTCAGGGTCCAATCTGCGCGCCGGCGCCGAAAGCGTAGTCGACTGTTCGAATCGCACCGCGCGATGTTGCCGCCGCCGGCTGTGTGAGATGCCCGCTGCTCTGCGGGGAGGCCTTCTTTCCGGGGCGGACAAATTGGGGCAGCGCACCGGACTCGCAGATGCCGAAACGCCGATGTAGCCGCGCGAGAGGTCTTGGCGCCCACCAGTTCAGCGGGCCGAGTACCCGCATGAATGCCGGCACCAGCAGCATCCGAACCAGCGTGGCGTCCATCAGTACCGCTAACGGGACCCCCACACCGAACATGCACATGATCGACACTTTCGCAGCCATGAGCGAGGCGAACGTGACCGCCATCAGCAAGGCTGCGGCCGTCACCACGCGGCCAGTGCGGGCCATAGCTAACGCGACGCATTCGGCATTGTCCGCGTGCGTCTTTGGTGATGCCAGCCAGAATTCGCGGATCCGCGAGATCAAGAAAACCTCGTAGTCCATCGAGAGGCCGAAAGCAAGGCAGAACAACAGCACAGGGACACTTGCCTCCAGTGTGCCGGTGGTCGTCGTACCGAGTCCACCGAGGTGACCCTGCTGGAAGATCCACACCAACGCGCCAAACGTGGCCGTCAATGACAACACGTTGAGCAACAATGCCTTTAGCGGCAGAACAACGCTGCCGGTAAGCAAGAACAGCAGCACGAAGGTGATCACGGCCATCACCGACAGCACCAGCGGTAGCCGCGAGGTGACCGCTTTCGAGCTGTCGCGGGTGATCTGCTCCCACCCCGTCATTTGGACGTCTGTGCCACGGGGGGCGGCAACGGCGTGCAGCCGATCCAGTTGGGTCTCCGATGCCCGCGAGTACAGCGGCGCGACGGAGTTCACGGTGAAGAAAGCACTACCGGCTCTTAATCCGGCCGGGGCCGAGGGCGGCCCGACCAAACCGCCGCCGACGTAGGTGCCGACAGGTGACGACACCGAAGACACATCCGGCACCGTTGACAGCTCCGCGGCATACAGGCCGAGTTCGCGAGTTGTCACCCCGGCCATGTCGGGAATGACGACGATCACGTCGGTCAAAGAATCGACTGCGAAATCTGAACGTAGCTCGTCGTCGACCTGCCGCGCGGAGGCCGAGCCGGGCAGCACCCGGTCATCTGGGAAGCCCCACCTCACCCCGAGGAACGGTGCGCCCAGTATGAGCAACGTTCCGATGATCACTACGCTTACTGGAACGGCTTGACGCATCGCAGCTTTCGTCCAGCCGTACCAGAACGTTTCCTGGATCGGCCGTTGCGCCGGCTGCGGCCGGCCCAACATTCGACGGATTGCACGGCGCAGGTCCACGGAGTCGATCCGGTCACCGAGCAACACGATCGCCGCCGGGGTCACCGTCACCGAGGCAACGGCCGCGAAAGCGACAACAGCGATACCCGCATATGCGAATGACTTCAGAAAGTACATCGGAAACAGCGCCATCGCGATCATTGATAGCGCGACCGTAGTCGCCGAGAACAGCACGGTCCGGCCGGCGGTCGCCATTGTCCGAACCAATGCTTCGTCACGTCCCGTGCCGGCGGCCAACTCGTCGCGGAAGCGGCTGACGATCAGCAGTGTGTAGTCGATGGCCAGCGCGAGTCCCATCGCCAGGCTCAGGTTCAACGCAAACACCGAGACGTCGGTGGCGAATGTCGTCGCGCGCAGCACCGCCATCGAGCCCAGGACGGCGGACACGCCGATCGACAACGGCAGCGCCGCTGCGAAGAGCCCGCCGAAAACACACACCAGCGCAATAAAACTCAGCGGGACGGCGATGGCTTCCATGACTAGCAGGTCTTTTTTCGTTTGGTCGATGCTTTGTACATAGGTGGTCGCCTCACCGCCTGCCTTGACCGTTACGCCGTTGAAGTGGGGCAACCGATCGAGCAGATCTGTCGCGTGCCGCTGCGCGCCGTCCTCACCACCGGTGATGCCGGCAACGATCAGTCCGGTCTTGCCATCCTTGCTAACCAGCGTGCGGGCAGCCTGCGGCGGTGCCGTCCATGCGGACTTTATGTCGGTCATGTAAGGCTGGCTCTTCAACAGCGCGACCAACTCGGCACCCGCAGTAAGTGCCTCCGCGCTGTGCGCGCCTTCTTCAGAGGTCACAGCGAGGACCAGCTGCATGTCGCCGACGCCGAACTTGTCGGCCATCAGCTGCGACGCACGCCAGGACTGCGACGTCGGGTCCTGAAAACCACCGCTGGACAAACTCGTAATGACCGGAATCCCGAAAACAGCAGCGGCGGCGACAATCAGCACCGCGGCGAAGATGATCCGCCATGGATTGGCGAGGGCCGATCTGGTGATTCTCTGCAACATGACAGCACCTTGAAGAGCCGGGGATTTTCAGCGATCAAAACGCACGACTGCAGACCATGGCAGGTGCGCGAGTTTGCGTGGGTTGCAATCTGGAATGTAGGCCACAGGGCGCAACACCGTGGGCAGTCGCTGCCAGCGGCCGGCGTATCTGTGTATGGTGCGTATGTCGCCCACCGACCATCCGCGTCGTTCGAAGAACGCGACGCCGTCGGTCGGTTCAAACGTCATGGGCGCCTTGTCCAAGCTGGGCATTCGCCGCATCATTCCCCGAACGATCACTGGTGCGATGAGGTCGGTGATCCACCCGCCGATCTCCTTGCGGCGCAGGTCATCTGCGAGCGACCCTACCTGCTTTTCGCTTAGATAGAGCAGCAGACCTTCGGTGATGACCACGGCGTTGCGGGCACCGCTGGTCGCGTCTGCCAAGAAAGCGGCGCGACTACGTGCATCCGCGAGATCGACTGGGACTCGATACAGTTGGCAACGAGCTGTCTCATCCTTCAGCAGCGGCTGTTTCTCGTTAACGATCTCGGGGAGATCGGTTTCAATCCATTCGAGCCCGCTCGGTAGGTCGAGGCGATAGGGGCGGGTGTCGAAGCCGGCCGCCAGGTTCAGTACGCGGTCACAACCGCTCTTGAGCGCTTCGGCGATGAGGTTGTCTAACAGCTTGGTGTGGACGACCCACCACCACCCGCTGCGGATCAATCGCGGTGTGGCTGCGGCGATCGCGCGGCCGCGCTCGCCGGCGAGGGTGTACGCGAAAGGATCGTCGAATAGTGCGTCAGGCCGCGCGCTTTCAGCCGCCCGGAAGGCCGCCATCCAGCAGGCCGTATCAGATACGTTGGAAATCAAAGGCGTCGACATGCCCAGCCTGCACTCCCCAGTCGAAGTCTCCGCAACTGCCACGTCTGCACTTCGCTCACTGCACATGTCAGGCGGCTTTGCGGTTGAGCACGTTTTGGAGGCGGACATGCCCGATTGCGCATTCGTGACCGCGCTTGTCAGTGATCACCACCCGCCAGAGCTGCTGGCTGCGGCAACGGAAGACCGGCGCGGCGTCAGCGACCAACACGCCATCGCGGACGCTGCGCAGGAAGTCGGTGTTGTTGTTGACACCTACCGCGTGGCCTTCGCCGTCGAGCAAGAGCGTGCCGCCCCAACTGGCAACGCTTTCTACGATCGCGCAGTACACACCACCATGAACTATGCCCCCCGCTTGGCGCAGCTGCGGGCCAACCGCGACTGTGGCACGTACGCGCTCGGCGGTGGTCTCGGTGAATTTCAGCCCGAGATGCCCCTCCAAGTTCAACGCCGTAACCGCGTTGAGGTCCGCGGGTGCGACGGTGTATTTGCATGATTCCGCCGCTGGGTTGGTCATGAAACTGGCCCTTCGCTCGTGTTCAACCGTGAGCCACACCCCACCGTTCGGCGCTCGGCTGTATTTCTGACATGGGCCAAACTAGGAATGGTCGGCTGGCCAGGGCACGAGTAGTCCAGTACCTGTGTTACGCATCACGCGCGCGCGGCGACTTGGATCGCTCAAACCCGACGCCCTTGGGTGCGAAATCTCTTTGCCCCGTCCTGGACGGTGACGACGCCGCCGCGGTCATCGCGATAAGCGCCGATCGCGGCTAGCCCTGGTTGTCAAGTCTTTCCGCGCGGGCATAATCGCGGCGGGCGGTTAGAGACGAGCGCCTGTGACCTTGATGAGGTCGCGCCACTGGTCGAGCTTGCGCTGCCACGAGCGAGCCGAGCTAAGCGCGAAGGCGGCCACGGCGAGGCACATGGCAATACGCCCGCAGTCGTACCAGGCCGTCCAGTGCAGCCAGGGGAGCAGCCAGCCCAGCATCGCCAGGGCACCGAGGCCGATACAGACAAGCCACGTCAGGGCGACCGGCTTGCCGCGCGGGTCACAGCGAAGATGGGCCAGGGCAACCCAGGCGTTAAGGCCGCCGTAGTAGTCTGCTAGCGGGTCCGGCTGAGTCACCACCTTTGGCAGGCCGCACAACTCCTCATCAGCGCACCTGTGAGCGACCCCGCCTGAGCACCGCTTCCCGATTGGCGGCGATGTCGTCGCCGGAAGTCCGGAATTGCTTGGCCGCCATCGCTTCCAGCCACAGCCCCTCGCTGGTGTGCGATTCGTCGATCCGGTGATAGGACGACAGCAGGGCTCGGACCGCGCTCTGGTTGTTGCCGACGATGCTCGCCGCCACCTCGCGCGCGGCGGGCAGCAGCCGCTCATGTGGCACCACCTCGGTGACCAGGCCCGCGCGCAGCGCATCGTCGGCGGATAGGTAGTCACCGGTCAGGCTCATGCGACGGGCCATGCCGATGCCCACTTTCTGCGGTAGCCGCACGCTCAGCCCCCACGTCGGCAGCAGACCAACCCGGGCATGGGTGTCGGCGAATCGCGCGTGCTCCGATGCGATCAGGACGTCGCAATAGAGCGCCAGCTCTAGCCCGCCGGTAACGGCGGCGCCGTTGATCGCGCCGATTACCGGTTTGCTCAACGGTGGCCAGCGCGGCGAGATGTCCGGTAACGCCGACTGCCCGCCCAGCTCTTTGAGATCGAGCCCTGCGCAGAACACCGGATCGCTGCCGGTCAGGATGACGACATCGACGGCGTCGTCGGTTTCGGCCTCGGCCAGGGCGGTGAAAAACCGATCCCGCAGCGCGGCCGACAGCGCGTTGCGCGACTGCGGTCGGTTCAGGGTCAGGGTGCGCACCCGATCGCCGGTGTGGATCAGCAAAATGTCGTCAGTCATGGGCGCCACTCCTCCTCGTCGCTCCGCTCCGCATCGTCGCGGCGCGGGTCAT
>JAFAID010000273.1 GCA_019236925.1 Mycobacterium sp.
GGAGGCCGAGCACCAGTCCATCGTGCGCGATGTGCTGGCCGCCGGTGACTTCTGGGGCGGTTCGGGTTCGGTGGCCTGCCAGGAGTTCATCACCCAGTTGGGTCGTAACTTCCAGGTCATCTACGAACAAGCCAACCAGCACGGCCAGAAGGTGCAGACGGCGGGCAACAACATGAACTCCACCGACAACGCCGTCGGCTCCAGCTGGGCCTAACGCAAAGCAAACCCCTGTGGCCCGCACACCACCCGGTGTGCGGGCCACAACACTTTTCGGGCTAACCCCGGGGGCCTCTGCCGAAACGTGGTATTCGCCGCGCCGCTCGGGCCGGCTGACTACATGCCCACCGCTGCGCAGGCGCCGAGGATTGTCGTCGACACGTAGTTTGCGGCGTTGGCCAGATGGTTATCGGTCGGGGTGTAGGTGGGCAGCGACACCACGAACGCGCGGCGATACAGCGCGGAGACATTGGCCAAATCCTGCCAGATCGCGTTATCGCTTTGCCGGCCAAGCAGTTCCAGCTTGCTGGCATAAGTGTTCATCACCGGGCCAACCGCGTAGTTGATGGCCTTCTGTTCGCGATTCCAGTAGATCGCAGGGACGTTGGGGTCCAGCTTCTGCCATGGGGCGGTGTCCGCGCTGAACTGATCTAACGCCGACTTCCAGTCCTCGCAAACCGGATTGGTGGTGGTCAGGAAGGGCTGCGGGTTAACGGGATTACCCACCGGGGCGATGTCCGACGGCGGCGCCGAAGGCGGCACCAAGGGGCCCCGCGCAGCTGCAGGACCATCGGCGATGGCAGCGCAGATCGCTCCCAGAGCAGACGACGCGCTGTTCGCGGCACCCGCCAGGTTATTGTCGGCCGGCGTGTATTTGGGGATGCGTTCGGCATAGGCACGCGCGTAGGCGATGAATTGCTGGTACAGCTCGCGCATCACCCGGTGCGGCGTCAACTTGACCAAACCGACCGCTTGCGCCGCGGCGCCGCGCATCGACTGCGCGGCTGCTACGAATTGCGCACGCAGCTTCGGTGTCCACGCCGAGGCCGGAACCGATCGATCGCGCTCATTCCAAAGACCTGCGCCGCTGTTGGCAAGCTCGCTGTTGATCGTTGTCCAAGCCGTACAGCTGGGGTCGTCGGTGATCACGGTGACCGGCCCGTTGTCCTTGGCGCTCGCGACGTTGGCGGATGCCTCCTGGCTCGAGCCGTTATCCGGTTGAGCCCCTTTCGGGGCCCCGGAACCGCCGCCGCCGAAAAGCAATACCACGGCGACGACCGTCGCCAGGACAGCGACGGCGCCCACCGCGCCCATCGCCCACTTGAGGTTTTTGTTGTTGTCTGGACCGTCGGAATCAGACGTCACGGTGGTCAGCTTAAATGACAACCTGACCGCTGCAGGCAGATTGGCGAGTACGCGGATCAACGTTTTAAGCGCTGGTAGCTCCGCGTACAGGGTTGACACCTACTCGAACAAGAGTTCGAATAGAGTATGCGGTGGGACAGCCAGAGCATCGAGGTCGATGACGGCGCGCTGCCTGGGTTGGAGCGCATCGGGTTTGTCCGCAGCGTGCGTACCCCGCAGTTCGATGGCATCACATTCCACGAGGTGCTATGCAAGTCCGCGCTCAACAAGATTCCCGACGCCACTATCGGTACGGCATTGCCGTTTAAGTACACCGTCAACGGATACCGCGGTTGTTCGCACGCCTGTCGCTACTGTTTTGCCCGGCCCACGCACGAATACCTGGATCTGGACTGCGGCAAGGACTTCGACACCCAGATCATCGTCAAAACGAACGTTGCCGACGTGCTGCGCCGCGAGGTGGCCCGGAGATCCTGGTGTCGCGAGACCGTCGCGCTGGGCACCAACACCGACCCCTATCAACGCGCCGAAGGGCGCTACGCGTTGATGCCGGGCATCATCGGCGCACTCGCGGGATCGGGCACGCCGCTGTCGATCCTCACCAAGGGCACGCTGCTGCGGCGTGACCTGCCGCTGATCGCCGACGCCGCCGGCCAGGTGCCGGTCAGCCTCGCCGTCTCGCTCGCAGTCGGTGATCCCGAGCTGCACAAGCAGGTCGAACCGGGTACTCCCACCCCGCAGTCTCGCCTCGGGTTGATCGCGGCGATTCGCGAGGCCGGCCTGGACTGCCACGTGATGGTGGCGCCGGTGCTGCCCTACCTGACCGATTCCATCGAGCACCTCGACGGGCTGCTGAACCAAATCGCATCTGCCGGGGCGACGGGCGCCACGGTGTTCGGGCTGCATTTGCGGGGATCGACCCGAGGATGGTTCATGTCCTGGCTGGCACGCACCCACCCGCAGCTGGTGCGGCGGTATCGCGAGTTGTACCGGCGTGGAGCGTATTTGCCGCCGTCCTACCGAGACGAGCTACGGACGCGGGCGGCACCGCTGATCGCCAAGTACGGGCTGGGCGGTGATCAGCGACGATTCGACGTCGCCCCGCCGAATCGGGTCGTTGAGGCGTCGCAGCCGACGCTGTTTTGAGCTAGCCGAGGTTCGGTTCGCGGAAGGTGTCGCACTGGTTTGGGTCACCGGTTTGATAGCCGACCGTGAACCAGTGCTGACGCTGCTCCGACGAGCCGTGGGTCCACGACTCGGGGTGGGTGTGGCCGGTCGCGGCTCGCTCAATCCGGTCGTCTCCCACCGAGGCTGCCGCCGAGAGCGCGTCTTGAATGTCCTTGTCGCTCAGCGGTTCCAGGTACGGCACCCCGGTGCTCTCCTGCTTGACGGTCGACGCGTAGTGCGCCCACACGCCGGCGTAGCAGTCGGCCTGCAACTCGGTGCGCACGCCGTTGCCGCCGGCGCCTTGCGCGCCCTGCTGGGCCCGGCCGAGTATCCCCTGCAGGTCCTGGACGTGGTGGCCGAACTCGTGAGCGACCACGTACTCCTGCGCCAATGGTCCGCCGCTGGAACCGAATTGGTCGACCAGCACCTGGAAGAAGCCGGTGTCGAAGTAGGCGGTCTTGTCCACCGGGCAGTAGAACGGTCCGACTGCGGTGGTAGCCGTTCCGCAGCCGGTGTTGACCTGGTCGCTGAACAGCCGCACTCGAGGTCGGGTGTATCCGGGCATCAGCTGCTTCCAGACCGCGTCGACCGAGTTGCCGGTGGCCACCACGCGGCACTGCACGTATTTGTTGGCGTCGGCTCCGGTCCGGCACTGGTTCAGGTCGAAGCCGGGTGCCACGTCCTGACTGGTGTTCATTGGCATCTGCGTCGCCACTTTGCCGGGGTCGACGCCGAGCAGCAGCGCTACCACGAGGAACAACAGTCCGCCGAGTCCGCCGCCGATCGCGATCATGCGCCCGCCGCCACCACCGGATGCCGACGTCGTGCTGGTGTCGATCTGCATACCCTCGTTGAAGGTCATCGCATTCTCCGTTGCGTGTATATGTCGTGGCTCCCGAAAGCTTCTAGGCCGGCGGGATCAGCTTCGCACACTACGATTCAGGCGTGCCCGCGATAGCCGAAGTTCCTGTTCTCGCGCACACGAGGTCCGGTGATCTTCGCGGCACCGTCGAGGGCGGGGTCGCGGTATGGCGCGGTGTGGAGTACGCACAGCAGCCCGTAGGCCAGCGTCGATTCGCCGCGCCGGCGCCGCTGTTGCCGTGGACCGGCGTGCGCGACGCCGTCGAGCACGGGCCGCTGCCGCTGCAGAGCCGCTCGTTGGTGGCGGCTGACCCCAACGACCCGAAGATCCGCGACGAGGCCTGCCTGACGGTGACCGTGTGGTCACCGGATGTGTCCGGGTCGCTACCGGTGATGGTGTGGATCCCCGGCGGAGCGTTCCTCAACGGTGCCGGACAACTGCAGCACTACAACGGGTCGCGGCTGGCCGCTAACGGCAATGTGGTCGTCGTCAACGTGACTTACCGGGTCGGGGTGTTCGGCGGTTTCGAGCTCGGCGACCTCGGCGAGGGCTTCGACGACAACCTATGCCTGCGCGACCAGATCGCCGCGCTGAGCTGGGTGCGTGACAACGTCGCCGCGTTCGGCGGCAACGCGGACCGGGTCACCGTATTCGGCGAATCCGCAGGTGCCACTTCGATATTGGCGCTACTGGCCAGTCCGGCCGCGGACGGGCTGTTCGCGCGGGCGATCGCGCAGAGTCCGGCCCTGCCGTTGATCGGCGATCGCGCGACGCGAGCCGAGCAGGCGCAGCGGTTCCTGCGCCGGCTTGGAGTAAGTGCGGCGGAGCTGAAAGAACTGCCGCAGCGCCAGTTGCGCCGGGCCGCCGGCGAGCTGCAGCTGGCGAGTATTGCGACCACGCCGACGCTGGCTCATGGGCTGACCTACGGGGTCGATCTGCTGCCGCGGCATCCGATCGAGGCCGCGCGGGCGGGCGCGGTGGTCCGGGTTCCACTGATCATCGGTACCAACCGCAACGAGGCGTCGATGTTCGCCCGGGACAAGCCGCCGATGCTGCCGACGACACCGGCCAACATCGACAGCTATTTCAGCCGGCTGGCGCCGCAGGCGCGGACGCGGGTGCTGGCCGCATACCCGGGCTACCCGCGCCGCCGCGCGCTGGAAGCCGTCGGGGCTGACGCCATGTTCGTCGCACCGGCCTGGGCGTTCGCGGACGCCTACAGTGCACTTGCGCCGACGTATGTCTACCGGTTCGACCACGCGACGTGGACGCTGCGGGCGCTGGGCCGGGGCGCCGCACATGGCACCGAGATCGTGCACATCCAGCACAGTTACCGCTCTCAGCTGGGCCGACGGCTGCACCCACTGGGCGAATGGAAACCGCCCGCGGTGGGCCGTCGGATGCAGCGGACCTGGTTGGACTTCGCCACCGAGGGCTGGTCGGATGGCCAGGCCTGGTGTGACTATCTGCCCTATTGGCCCCGCTACGACATCCCGCGACGGGCCACCTGCGTCATCCGCTCGGCGTCCGACGTCATCGTCGACGATCCGGACGCCGCCCGTCGCTCGGCGTGGGAAGGCCTGCACTGATCCGGAGGCCCCGAGCCGGCCTGGCATGGCCGGCGATTGACGGGGAAGTTACGGGCTTAAATACTGGCATCCGAGTCTCTGGACTTACCTCGCTACCGTGGGACAGGCGAGGTAGTTTGTAAAGCTAGTTGATAAAGCCGTTCGGCACGGCCTATATGACGGGGGGCACACGTGTCTCGAGGTTCCAGCGACTGTACGACGCTTCCACGCCTTTATCTCTCGCGACCTGCGACGGTCCTTCCGGACGTCGCGGTCGACAACGAATCCACGCTGGCCCGCGTCCGCGAATCGTTCCGCGGCTCAGCGTCCGAATGGCAGCCGATCGAGCATGGCATCCGGTATGTGTTCGACCGATGTAACACCAAGATGCGCTACCTCGACGAAGACCCCGCGCTTTCGCCGGGCGAGTTCGCGGCCCGCGCAGCCAATGCCTGCCTGCGCGAGAACGGCGTGGCGGCAACCGATATCGACCTTCTTATCTACGGCGGGATTGCGCGCGACGCGTTCGAACCGGCGACCGCGGCAGAAGTCGCAGGGCGTCTCGGCGCAAGGCCGCTGCACGCCATGGACGTGACCTGCGCCTGCGCCGGACTCATCGAGGCGCTGCACGTCGCCGCCGGATATTTCGCGCTGCACGACGACATCCAAACGGCGCTCATCTGTGCCGGCGAACTGACGCGCGACCGAATCACCTACGACATGCAGTCGCCTGAGGACGTCGCTGTCGGCGTGGCCGGCCTGACGCTCGGGAATGCCGCCGCCGCGTTGCTGATTTCGCGGGAGCCGCTGCCGGCAGGTAGCGCGCGGCTGGTCGGGGTTTTGCACAAGACGCTTTCCGAGCACTATGCCCTGTGCCGGGCGCCCATCGACGGGCACTTCACGTCGCATTCAAAAGAGCTGTTCGCGCTGGCGGTTCATGTGCCGCCGGAGATCCGCCGCCTGGTGGCCGATGCGGGATGGTCGCCCGAGGAAGTTGACCATTACGCCTTCCACCAGCCGAGCGAGGCGGTCCTGGAGCGAGTGTTGACCGAGCTGGGCGCGCGGCCCCAAGCGTGCGTGCACACCCACTCGCTGTTCGGAAACACCGCGAGCACCTCCTGGGCCCTCG
>JAFAID010000307.1 GCA_019236925.1 Mycobacterium sp.
CCGCAGGGCTTTCCGAAAAACTGACAGTCATCGAAAGCGCGATGGCGCAGGCCTGACTGGTCCTGTCCCATCCGCCACGGCTGTCGCTGGGGGCGGCGGTAGTCGACTTGCCCGCCTCACTCGGAAATAGGACGAATGCCCTGGTGAGCGTCCTGGGCACTCAAGCCGAATTTCCATCTCCCCACACCGGGGCGCAGCCCCCTAAACGCTACGAGCGACTTGGTGCCCGGTCACGCAGATAATCGCTACGGGCAGAAACCCACGCGCGGCACGGAGAAACCCGTGTGGCAGACGTGACGGCTGACGCTCAGGCCTGACCGCCCAACCGGGCCAGCAGGTCTCGGCGGGAGATCTTGCCGGTGCTGCTGCGGGGCAGCTCGTCGACCAGGATGATCTCGCGAGGCACCTTGTAGTTGGCCAGGTTGTCCCGCACATGCTGTTTGAGGCCGTCCACGGTGGCCGAGGCATCCTGTGCCAGCACGACGAAGGCCGCCAGCCGCTGCCCGTACTGTTCGTCGTCGACACCCATCACCGTGGCCTCGGCTACGTCCGGGTGCGCCGCCAAAATCTTTTCCACCTCGATCGGATAGACGTTCTCTCCGCCGGAGACGATCATCTCGTCATCGCGCCCGACCACGTACAGTCGCCCGGCCTCATCCAGGCGGCCGACGTCACCGGACGCCATAAAGCCATCATGAAAGTCTTTGCCTGCGCCGGTGGTATAGCCGTCGAAGCGGTTGGAGTTGCGCACGAAGATCTGACCGACTTCGCCGGTGGGCACTTCGCGGAAATCGGCGTCAAGGATTCGTATCTCGGTTCCGATCGCGGGCTTGCCCGCAGTGTCCGGCGCGGCCCGCAGGTCGATGGGCGTGGCGGTAGCGATCATGCCGGCTTCGGTGGCGTTGTAGTTGTTGTAGATGATGTCGCCGAACTCGTCCATGAATCGGGTGACGACGTCAGGACGCATCCGAGACCCCGACGCGGTGGCGAACCGCAGCGAACGACCGCTGTAGCGATGCCGCACCTCGTCGGGCAGGTCCATGATCCGGTCGAACATCACCGGCACCACGCACAAGCCGGTGGCCCGGTGGCGGTCGACCAAAGCCATGGTCGCCTCGGGGTCAAATTTGCGCCGGGTTACTACCGTGCAGCCCATCGACGCCGCGAAGATCAGTTGTGAGAAACCCCAAGCGTGGAACATCGGGGCCACCACCACCGTCGTCTCCTCGGTGTGCCACGGCACGCGATCCAGCATGGCCTTGAGTTCGGTCGCGCCACCGCCGGAGTGCTTGGCGCCCTTGGGGTTACCGGTGGTTCCCGACGTCAGCAGGATCAGTTTGCCTTTGCGGTCCGTCTTGGTGTGCCGCCGGCCGGTGTGGGCGGTGATCAGCTTCTCGACAGTGGTGTCGTGGGCCTCGGGATGCTCTGTCCACGCGACGACCCGGGTGGTGTCAGGCTTATCGGCCAACGCACGGTCCACCGATTCGGTGAACTCTTCGTCGTAGATCACCGCGTCGGCGCCTTCGCGGTTGACGACGTCGGCAAGTGCCGGTCCGGCGAACGACGTGTTCAGCAACAGTGTGTCCGCGCCGATCCGGTTGGCCGCTATCAACGCCTCGACAAAGCCACGGTGGTTACGGCACATGATGGCAACCACTTCCGGTGGGCCGCCGGGTAACGCATGCAGTGCCGCCGCCAATGCGTCAGCGCGTCGGTCGAGCTGACGGAATGTCAGTGTCCCGAGTTCGTCAACCAGCGCCGGGCGGTTCGGACAGCGTTGCGCCGACATCGCGAAACCGCTTGTGACGGAAAGGCCTTCGCGACGCACAACCGCGGCTATACGCAGATACTTGTCCGGTCTGAGGGGTGCGATGATTCCCGCGCGAACCATAGTGCCCAGCAGGCCGAGCGGTGCCATCGCCGCTACGCTACTAGCCGATTACCGGGAGGCGACGCTCTTTGGCCAACTTGTCGAGCGCCTTTTGCATGACGCGCCGCACATGGGCGTCGACCGCGTCGATGTCGGGCTCGCTGCCGAACTCGGCCACCACGTCGATCGGCTCAAGCACCTGCATCACGATCTTGGCCGGCAACGGCACGTTGACCGGAACCACGGCGGAAAGCCCGAACGGGAAGCCCACCGAGATCGGCAGGATCTTCACTCGCATCAGCTTGTCCAGGCGCAGCGCCCGAGCCAAACCCTGGCCGCGGGAGAGGTAGAGCTGGGTCTCCTGACCGCCGATGGCGACGGCCGGCACGATCGGCACCCCCGCGTTCAACGCCGCCCGCACGTATCCGGTACGCCCGTTGAAATCAATGGTGTTCTCCGCCAGCGTCGGCCGGTACACGTCGTAGTCGCCGCCCGGGAACACCACCACTACGCCGCCGGATCGCAGTGCGTCATCGGCGTTTTCGTGGTTGGCGCGAATGAAGCCGGTGCGGATCAGGAACTCACCCTGCGGGCCGTTGAACAGCATGTCGTGGCTCAAGGTGTAGACGGGCCGGTCATACCCGAACACCTCGTAGAAACCAGTGGCGAACACCGGAACGTCCATCGGGAACAGCCCGCCGGAGTGATTGGACACCACCAGCGCGCCGCCCTGCGGGAAGGACTCCAGCCCGCGCACTTCCGCGCGGTGGTAGCCCTTGATCACCGGACGGATCCACCCGATCACCCGTTCGGTGAGCCCGGGATCCCACTTGGAGATCTCGGTAGGTTCGGTATCGATTGCCATCAACGCATTCCCCTGGGATCTCCGCGCGGATTTGGCTGTGATGTTAGCTCAGCGTCTGCGACGCATGGCGGCTCGATACCATCTCCCCAACTACCCGTCATGAATTCAAAAATCAATAAGGAGCGTCACAGCGTCGTGAGCACTGAAGAAGCCGCCAACAGCGAACCCGAAGTCCTCGTCGAGCAGCGGGACCGGATCCTGATCATCACGATCAACCGGCCGAAGGCCAAAAACGCGGTCAACGCCGCGGTGGCCAGAGGGCTGGCCGACGCGGTGGACCGGCTTGACGACGACCCGGGCCTCTCGGTGGGCATCCTGACCGGCGCCGGTGGCTCGTTCTGCGCGGGCATGGACCTCAAAGCGTTTGCTCGCGGCGAGGTTCCCATCGTCGAGGGCCGCGGGATGGGCTTTACCGAGCGTCCACCGACCAAGCCGCTGATCGCCGCGGTCGAAGGCTATGCCTTGGCCGGTGGCACCGAACTGGCGCTGGCCACCGACTTGATCGTGGCGTCGAAGGACTCGGCGTTCGGCATTCCCGAAGTCAAACGTGGGCTCGTCGCCGGCGGTGGGGGATTGTTGCGGCTGCCCGCACGCATCCCGGCTGCCATCGCCATGGAGCTGGCGCTGACCGGGGAAAACTTCAGCGCCGAGCGGGCGCACGCGCTGGGGATGGTCAATGTGCTTGCCGAGCCCGGGGGCGCGCTGGAGGCCGCGATCGCGCTGGCCGAGAAGATCACCGCCAACGGGCCGCTCGCGGTGGCCGCCACCAAGCAGATCATCGTCGAATCCCGCGGCTGGAGCCCGGAGACCATGTTCGCTGAACAGAACAAGATTTTGATGCCGGTGTTCTCGTCGAACGACGCCAAGGAAGGCGCGATCGCGTTCGCCGAAAAGCGTCCCGCCCGCTGGACCGGGACCTGACCGCGATCACGGGTAACAAGTTGCATGATCTAAACTACAACTAGGGCGTGACACTTTCGGCCGCTTTTGTAACGGGTGAACCACAGAGAGTTCGAGGATGAGCATTTCGTTACTTCTCGAGATGGCTGTGTCGAGCAATCCCGATCGCACGGCCGTCGTCTCGGGCGACACCCGGTTGACGACACAACAGCTCAGCGATCTCGCCGACGGCGGCGCTGGCATCATCGCCGGATCGAACGCCAACCATGTGGTCTACGTCGGCACCGGCGGCGCGATGCTCCCGTTGCTGATCTTCGCGTCGGCGCGGGCCGGGCTGGCGTTCACGCCGATCAACTACCGCCTCTCCGCCGACGGCATCCAAGCGCTGATCCGGCGGCTGCCCGAACCGTTGGTGGTCGTCGACGGCCGGTACCGCGAGATGCTGGGCGCCGTCAGCCCGCACGTCATCGATTCGGACGAGTTTGTAGCCCAGGCCCGTGACGCGGAACCCGCAGCGGAGTTTGCCGATCCGGACGCGGTGGCGATCGTGCTGTTCACATCGGGCACCACGTCGCAGCCCAAGGCCGTCGAACTCACGCACAACAACCTGACCAGTTACATCACCGGGGCAGTCGAATTCGATTCCGCCGAACCCACCGACGCGGCGCTGATCTGCGTGCCGCCGTATCACATCGCGGGGGTCAGCGCGGCGCTGTCGAATCTGTACGCCGGTCGCAAAATGGTTTATCTCCCCCTTTTCGACCCGCAGGAATGGGTGCGGCTGATCAACGCCGAGCACGTCACCACCGCGACCGTGGTGCCCACCATGCTCGACCGCATTGTGACCGTGTTGGAGGGCGGCGATCATGCATTGCCGTCGCTGCGCAACCTGGCCTACGGGGGCTCGAAAGTCGGGTTGCCTTTGGTGCGCCGCGCCCTTGCGCTGCTGCCTGACGTGGGGTTCGTCAATGCCTACGGGTTGACCGAAACGAGTTCGACGATCGCCGTGCTGACCCCCGATGATCACCGGCAGGCACAGAACGCAGCGGATACCGCGGTGGTCAAGCGGTTGGGCTCGGTCGGTCAACCGGTGCCCGGCATCGAGGTCCAGATCCGCGACGAGAACGGCGCGGTGCTCGGGCCGGGACAGACCGGTGAGTTGTTCGTTCGTGGCGACCAGGTCTCGGGCCGCTACACCGGAATCGGCTCGGTGCTCGACGCCGACGGGTGGTTTCCCACCAAGGACATCGCCACCCTCGACGAGGAGGGCTACCTGTTCATCGGCGGGCGTAGCGACGACACCATCATCCGGGGTGGCGAGAACATCGCGCCCGCCGAGCTGGAGGACGTGCTGATCGAACATGCCCATGTGCGTGATGTCGCCGTGGTCGGCGTGGAGGATCAGCAGTGGGGACAAGCGATCGTCGCGGTGGTGGTGCCGGCCGCCGGCATCGACCCCGACCCCGAGGAGCTGCGCGAGCATGTCCGCAAAAGCCTGCGAGGTTCGCGTACCCCCGACCGGGTAGTCTTTCGCGACGAGCTGCCCACGAACGCGACCGGCAAAGTGCTCCGCCGCGAAATTGTCGAAGAGCTTCGCGCCGCTCCGGCCGAGCAGTAAGGAACCGAAAGATCATGATCAAGAACGGAACTCGTCTGGCCAGCCAGGTGTGCGACACCCAGGTCATCGTCGTCCGAAGCGCGGACAGCCTCGACGATCTGCGCTGCGGCGGCGCCCCGATGGTGGCGTTGGACGCCGAGCGTTCCGGCGAACTGGATCCGGCGTTCGCCGACGGCACCGTGATGGGCAAGCGCTACGTGGACCAGACCGGCGCCGAGGTACTAGTGACCAAGGCGGGTGCTGGAACCCTGGCTGTGGGCGAGACGGCGCTGAGCCTCAAGGAAGCCAAACCGCTGCCCGCCAGCGACTAGCCCGCCGAGGATGCAGACTGCGTAGCGGTCTGAGGAAAAAGCGGGCAATCGGACCCAGCGCTAGCTCTCGCGGCGCTCCGGCAATCCGTTGCGGCGGACGAATTCCCTTGCTTTGACCAGGAATTCGACCTGTTCGTAAACTTTTCGCAGCGGGTCGCTGCTCCGTAAGGAGCGGCAAAGGACGACGGCGCCTTCCAGCGCGGCGATCGACATCACCGCCAGCGAATCAGCATCTGACTCCTGGAAGCCGTCGGCGACGAACGCCCTCGTCAATGCCGTGCGCCAGTGCGCGAAAACCCGTCCGGCCTCGGCGGCCAACCGGAGTTCGTCATCGCACGAGCCGGTTGCCGCTGCCACCACCGGGCAGCCGGCGTTGAAATCGCTCTCGGCGAGCACGCGTTCCCAGAATTCGACAAACTGCCGCAACAGTACCTTCGCACCCCGCCCGGCAGCGTCGTCGATGTCGGCGGTGATCGCATCCCCGGCATACCGAAGCGCTTCGGTGACGATCTGATTGCGTCCCTCGGGAAAGTGGTAGTACACGGAGCCGCGGGGAGCGCCGCTGCGGGTGAGCACCTCGTCGATGGTCACGCCGGCGGCGCCGCGTTCGCGCATCACCTCGGCGGCGCTGATCAGCATGTTGGTTCGGGTATCGCCGCGCTTACCGCGCGCACGCGTGGGCCGCGTTGCCAGCGACATGGTCGTGCTTTCCTTTACCGTCCGGCCGTCACGCAGCTTGCGAATGGCGCAGGTGCGGAATTCGCCAGTGGATGGCCCGTTGACCCAACCCCGACGACCGGAACGGCTTGCGGCGTAGGTCAGGAATTTCCCGGGTGAAGTGGAAGCCGGCGATGTTGAGCTCGACAGTCAACATGGTTCTCTCCTGGGCTATCTAGTTGCCCGTGTGCGCCGGATCACCCAGCTCACAGATTATGCAAATGATCATATAACGGCGATGGGGGCGTAAGCAAGCGCTAATCAACGCACGCTCAACATCAAGACCAAAACTCAGGTAGATCGCATCATCGCTGCGGCTGACGCCATCGCGGGCCGTTCGGCAATATGCTCTTTTGCATAATTTGGTGGTGTGCGATTGACTCGGCTGATGACTAGCGCACTGCCGGCTCTGGAAACCGTGTCTTTGGAGCGGGACGGACACGTCTTGCTGATCGGCCTGAACCGGCCGCACAAACGCAATGCCTTCACCCAGGCGATGCTCACCGATCTGGCCCGCGCCTATGGGCTGCTGGAGTCCGACGAGTCGGTGCGCGCTGGCGTGCTGTTCGCACACGGCGACCACTTCACCGGCGGTCTGGACCTTGTCGACGTCGGCCCCAACATCGCGTCCGGCGATCTGCCTGCTCCGGCCGACGGCCGGGACCCGTGGCGTCTCGACGGTTCCTGGAGCACGCCGCTTATCGCGGTGGCGCACGGCTGGTGCATGACCCTGGGCATCGAACTGCTGCTGGCTGCCGATATCCGCATTGCAGCGACGGGGACGCGCTTCGCGCAACTGGAGGTGCAGCGCGGCATCTACCCATTCGGCGGCGCGACGCTGCGACTGCCTCGCGAGGCCGGCTGGGGCAATGCCATGCGCTGGCTGCTCACCGGCGACGAGTTCGACGCCGCCGAGGCGCACCGCATCGGTCTGGTCCAAGAGGTCGCTGATGACGCCGCGGCCGCGCTGGCGCGCGCCCGCGAGATCGCCCACACCATTGCCGAGCGGGCCGCGCCGCTGGGCGTTCGCGCCACGCTGGCGTCAGCACAGCTGGCCCGTGGTCAGGGCGACGCGGCCGCGATCGAGCGGCTACGCCCGGATGTCGCCGCACTGTTCGCCACCGCCGACGCCGCCGAGGGCGTGCAGTCTTTCATCGAGCGCCGCCAAGCCCAATTCCAGGGGCGCTAGGAGCGTTAGGCTCGGCCCAGCGGATCGGGGAAGGCATCAGCCATGGGCCATTACAAGAGCAACGTGCGCGATCTCGAGTTCAACCTCTTTGAAACGCTGGGCTTGGAGGACGTGCTGGCCGACCAGGCGTTCGGCGACCTGGACGGCGAATCGGTGCGGGAGATGCTTTCCGAGGCCGCCCGGCTAGCCGAGGGACCGGTGGCTGAGTCGTTCGCCGACGGCGACCGGCACCCGCCGACATTCGACCCCGACACGCACGTCGTGACCCTGCCGGAGCCGTTCAAGAAGTCGCTGTCCGCGTGGCGCGACGGCGAGTGGTTCCGGGTCGGGCTGAACGAAGACGTCGGCGGCGTGCCGGCGCCGTCGATGGTGCAATGGGCTATCAATGAGCTGGTGCTCGGCGCAAACCCGCCGGTGTTCATGTTCCTGGCGGGTCCGTTTATGGCGAACATCCTCTACGGCATTGGCAATGAGCAGCAACGGCATTGGGCATCGCTGGCGATCGACCGCAACTGGGGCG
>JAFAID010000349.1 GCA_019236925.1 Mycobacterium sp.
CCGAATGCTCCGGAGATCGCGTCGCCGTCTTTGATCAGCTCGGTGATCGCGCACTCGGCGAAGACCTTGATCCTCGCCTCGTAGTCGCCGAGTTCGGCGTGGTCTTCCTGCTGCAGCGAGACGATCTTTTGCTGCAACGTGCGAATCAACTCGAGGCCGGTGCGGTCACCGACGTGCGCCAGCCGCGGGTAGGTGTGCCCGCCGAAGTTGCGCTGGCTGATCTTTCCGTCCTTGGTGCGGTCGAACAGCGCGCCGTAGGTCTCCAGTTCCCACACCCGGTCCGGCGACTCCTTGGCATGAAGCTCGGCCATCCGCCAGTTGTTGAGGAACTTTCCCCCGCGCATGGTGTCGCCGAAGTGGGTCTTCCAATTGTCTTTGGGGTTGGCATTGCCCATCGCCGCCGCGGCGCCGCCCTCGGCCATCACCGTGTGGGCCTTGCCGAACAGCGATTTGGTGACCACCGCGACCTTGAGGCCGCGTTCCCGCGCCTCGATGACCGCGCGCAAACCTGCGCCGCCGGCACCGATCACGACGACGTCGTAGGAGTGCCGTTCGACCTCAGTCATGGGACCTCGCTCATCTTTCCGCTACTCGTGAATGACCTTCTCAGCCAACAAATCTCAGGTCCGGGATGACGCCGCCGGCCACCAGCGCGATATAAAAATCGGTGATCATCAGCGTGCCGAGTGTGATCCACGCGTACTGCTTGTGGCGCGTATTAATCCGACTGACCTGCGTCCAGATCCAATACCGCACAGGATGTTTGGAGAAGTGTTTGAGGCGTCCGCCGGTGATGTGCCGGCACGAATGGCAGGATAGTGTGTAGATCCACAGCATGACGACGTTGCCGACCATAATCAGGTTGCCAAGACCGAAGCCGAATCCACCCGGTCCGTTATCGGAGTGGAAGCCGACGATCGCGTCGTAGCTGTTGATGACCGAGATGACGACGGCGATGTAGAAGAAATAGCGGTGGGTGTTCTGGATGATGAGCGGGAATTTGGTCTCGCCGCTGTAGTGGACGCGGGGCTCGGCCACCGCGCAGGCGGTGGGCGACTGCCACACCGTGCGGTAGTAGGCGCCGCGGTAGTAGTAGCAGGTCAGCCGGAACAGCAGCAGGAACGGCAGCGTCAGCGCCGCGAACGGCAGCCACCACAGGTTAGGCAAGATCTGCGGCCAGAAGTCGCTGGCCTCACCGCAAGCCTTGCTGACGCACGGCGAGTAGAACGGCGTCAGGTAGTGATATTTCGGGACAAAGAAGTAGCCCCGCTGGAACGCACGGGCCGTCGCGTAGATGAGGAATGCGGCGAAGCCCAGGTCGATCCGCAGCGGCGACATCCACCATTGGTCGGTGCGTAACGTCCGTTGCTGGATGTGGGCGCGGGTGGGTGAAAAGACACCGGACGCAGGACGGTTCGCTGTAGGTGCGCTCATGTGCTGTGATCCTCTTCGCGTGGCCTCGTCGGAGAGTACCCACAGCGAGCAGCAGGCAGTATCGCGGGGGGTCTATCAGGAACGACTGTGACCGCCGACACCTTCGTCGTCGACATCGCGCCAAAACTCGCTGTCGTATTGGGTGTCCGGGATGGCGATCTTCTCACTCGGTTGGTTCAGCGCGTGGCGGGCCAGATCCAGCTCACTGGCGTCGATGTCGAGCAACTCGACGTCGTTGAGGATTCGCTGGATGTCGTTCACCACCCGGCGCATCGCGGGAGTGTCGCGGTACCGCGACCTCAATGACGTCACGCACCGCCGCAGGCCACCGATGAGCTCGTGCAGTTCGGCGAGTTCAGTAGTGCTGGACAACGGATCTCCCTACAGATGAAGGTGTTATGGATCACATTACGGCAACCGATACTATCCAGCACACAGCGATGGGGTGAGCCAGGTCACGCCCGCTAACCGGGAGGCAGCCAACCATGCCGGATCACAGCGCATTGGTCGAGCGGGCAGCGGCGCTGCTGACGCTGCATCAGCCGGGCAATCCGGTGATCCTCCCGACGGTGTGGGACGCCTGGTCGGCGCGATTGGCGGCCGATGCTGGTTTCGCCGCACTGACCGTCGGTAGTCATCCCGTCGCCGACTCGATCGGCAAACCCGACAACGAGGGCATGTCATTCGACGATCTGCTGAGCCGCGTCAGGCAGATCACCTCCGCGGTGGACGTGCCGGTCTCGGTGGACGTGGAATCCGGTTACGGGCTGCCGGCGTCGCGGCTGATCGACGGACTGCTCGGGGCAGGCGGGGTGGGGCTGAACATCGAAGACACCGTGCACAGCGAGGGCAAGCGACTGCGTTCAGCCGATGAGCATGCCGAACTGGTCGGTGCGCTGCGCGCCGCCGCCGACCACGCCGGGGTTCATCTCGTGATCAACGCCCGCACTGACCTTTTCCTGCGCAACGACGGCGACGATTCGGACCGCGTCGAGCGGGCAGTGGCGCGGTTGCAGAAGGCCGCCGCGGCGGGTGCCGATGTTCTCTATCCGGTGGGCCGTCATGATCCGGAGACGTTGCGGCGCTTGGCCACTGAGTTACCGCTGCCCATCAATGCGATCGCATTGCCCGATCAGGACGATCCCGCTTCATTCGGTCCGCTGGGCGTCGGGCGGATCAGTTTCGGGCCGTTTCTGCAGGCCGCCTTGGGATCCCGGGCCAAGGAGATCCTGGCCCGCTGGGGCTAGCCGGCGCGGATGGGTTCCAGCATCCGGTGCGGGCGCCGCAGCGCGCGGCTGACCGGATCGTCACGATGTGGATCGCGCGGACGCTGCGGCGGGTGCGCGATGAGATCGGCGACGTCGGGAACCCGGCCGCATCGCTGGCAGACGCGGTCCGGGCCGATCACGCCCCCGCAGTCGGCGTGCCGGTAGGTCCGTCTGTTCGGCTTCTCCAGATAGTTTTCGTTGCCCCAGGTGATCATCGACCAGATCATCGGCCACAGCTGCTTGCCCCTGACGGTCAGCTCGTATTCGCCCGACTCCTTTGTCAGCACACCCTGTTCCACCAGGAACGCCAAGCGGTCAGCCAGCACCGCCTTCGGGATGCCCAGATGACTGTGGAAGTCGCTGAAGCGCCGCGCCCCGTAGAAGGCGTCGCGCATGATCAGCAACGTCCAGCGTTCGCCGACGATCTCCAGAGACCGCGCGATTGGGCAACTCTCGGCGGGATATTCGCGGGGAAGGGCCATATCACCGATATTACGCCTTGCTGGTTCGTTCACCGAACCGTATATTCGGGACGCGAGAGTTCGTTCACCGAACCAAGAAAGGGCCGGCTCCGATGAAGGCAATACAATACGAACGGTTCGGCGGACCCGAAGTCCTCGAATACCTTGACCTTCCGAACCCGACACCCGGTTCGGGACAGCTCCTCATCGAAACCGTCGCGATCGGAGTTAATTTCCCCGATATCCGCGAGCGACTAGGCGTCTACAACAACGCGGAGACCAGGGTCGGCGGCGTGCAGCTGCCCCAGGTGGGTGGCCTTGCCGTCGCCGGCACCGTCGTCGCGGCCGGCCCGCAGACTTCTGTGGAGGTGGGCCGCAAGGTCGTGGCGCTGATGAAGAAGGGGGCGTACGCCCAACTGGCCGTGGCCGAGGAACCGCTGAGTGCAGTCATCGATGATGACGCCGACCAGGTGACGCTGGCGGGCTTTGCGGCACAGGCCGCCTGCGCGCACTTGTTGCTGCAGGCCTCGACGACGCTGCGGGCGGGTGAGTCGCTGCTGGTGCACGGAGCTGCGGGTGGCGTGGGCAGCCTCGCGGTGCAAATCGCCAAGGCCCTTGGTGCGAAACCGGTTATCGGGACGGCCAGCACCGCGGAGCGGCGCAAGTTCGTCGAGTCTCTGGGCGCCGACGCGGCGATCTCTTTCGAAGAGCCCGGGTGGACCGCGCAGGTGCGCGAGCTGACCGCGGGGCGTGGCGTCGACGTGTTGATCGAATCGATCGGGGGCGACGTGTTCGAGCAGAACTTCGACGCCCTCGCCACCTTCGGCCGGTATTTGTTGCTGGGTTCCACCCGCGGTCCCGGGGAGCCGTTCGCCCCACGTCGCTTGATGACGAAATCGCAGGCCCTGATTGGCTTTTACCTTCCGGTCTTTTACGACCGGCCCGAGTTGATCGGGAACGCGCTGCGCTTCCTGGCGGACGGCCTCAAGACCGGGCAGATCACACCGTCCGTGGATGAGGTGTTACCGCTGAGCCGGGCCGCCGAGGCGCACCGACGGCTGGAGAGCCGCGAGGTGCGCGGTGTCATCGTCCTTGACCCGACTGAGACGATTTGATGAACGAACGGAGGAGGACATCATGACCGGCTTTCACCGTGAACAGCACCCGATGACCCGCGTCGACATCTCGACCGGCATGCCCTTTGCTGAATTCATCGCCGCGCTAGAGACGGCGGCGCCGCCCTTCGACCGAGCGGCCTTCCTGGAGCTCGTCAAATCCGGCGATTGGGATGACGTTCTGGCGGCCGCAGCGAAGAACGCGCCGAACGAATTGATGGTCTACGCCAAGATCGACGCGACCGAATTGTTCACTGTCGCGGGGCATCACACCCAGGCGATCGAGTACCTGATCGGCAACCACGTCATCGCCGAGACCATGTTCCGCCACGACTCGAAAGCGATGTTGTACGCCCCGCTGCGGATGCTGGTCCACAGCGACGGCGACGGCAACGCGATCTTCACCATGGACCAGCCCGGTCCCGCGTTCGGCAGTCTCGGTATCGACGAGGTCTCCAAAGTCGGTGAGGGACTTGACCGCAAAGTGGTGAACCTGCTGCGAGTCATAGGCGTCGACGCCGAGCAGGCGTTCGCCTGAGACGCCGCGAATCCGGTGGAGCCATTGGGCCCCACCGGATTCGGACTGATTTACCCGGAGTTACTTGGTGATCTCGATGCGCTGCGCCTGAGTGCCGGCATACGCACCGGTGACCCGTACGGTCAGCACGCCGGCGTCGTAGGACG
>JAFAID010000408.1 GCA_019236925.1 Mycobacterium sp.
GAGGCGGCCAAGCGGCAGGCCCGGCTGCAGGAGGTCGAGGCAAAATTCGAGCCGATCCCGTTCGACGCGGCGGCCGCACGCAGCTACGGGCTCGTCGCAGCGGCCGCGCTGCGTAAAGGCCCGCATCCCCGCAACAGGTTCGCCGACCTGCTGATCGCGGCGACCGCCCACACCCATCACCTCGACCTGTACACCCGCAACACCGCCGACTTCGACGGGCTGGTAGAGCTGATCCGGGTCATCGGAGTCTGAGGGGGCCGGGGCGGGGCCGCAGTTACGTCCAGGGAAGTGGTGTACGACTCCCGGCTGAGGCTGGGTGCTCGCGGGGATCCCCTTACGGGATGGCGAACCGATGCATGGCTGTAGCTGCTTCGGCCGGGTCATACCTCACGTTGGTCACCAAACGCCTGCGTGCTCTGGGCCACCTATTTCGGAGACACCATCGACGCCGAGCTGGCCGTGAAGGCCACCGGCCTTTGCGCATACCGGGATTGGGGTAGCGAACTCCCGAAACCACCTGATTGATTCAGCGCGGCCGATGACGGGTAGGCCTCGGTGGAGGCAACACATCAGCGAAGGAGGAACGAACTTTGCGTGCTGAAGAAGGCGACGAATCCATCAACGACCTTGCAGATGAGGCCGCAAAGACGAAACAAGAACTGAGAGAAAACACTTCGACCGGCAAGCAGGTGCAGGAGCAGGACAAGCAGGAGCAAAAGCAGTCCAGCGGCTCGGACTGATCCTCAGACCGGAATCAGCCCATGCTTGCGGCCGACCCGCCTATACAGCTGCTTGTCACGCAATAGGTGCAGCGACTTGCGCAGCAGCAGCCGGGTGTCGTGCGGTTCGACGACGGCGTCGATGAACCCGCGCTCGGCGGCGATCCACGGGGTTGCCATGTTGAGGTTGTAGCCGTCGATGAATTCTTTCTTGATCGCCTGCGCTTCGGGCGTGGTCGGGTCTGGGAACCGCTTCATCAGCAGTTGCGCGGCACCCTCGGCGCCGATCACCGCGATCCGCGCGGTCGGCCAAGCGAAGTTGAAATCGGCAGTCAGCTGCCGGGATCCCATCACGGCGTAGGCCCCGCCGTAGGACTTACGCACGGTGATCGTCACCTTCGGCACGTCGGCCTCGACGACCGCGTACAGGAACCGGCCGCCGCGCTTGATGATGCCGTTCTTCTCCTGCTCGGCGCCGGGCAGAAAGCCCGGGGTATCCACAACGAACACCAGCGGCAGCTCGAACGAGTCGCAGAACCGGATGAATCGGGCCGCCTTGTCGGAGGCCTCGTTGTCGATCGAGCCGGACAGGTGCATGGGCTGGTTGGCGACCACGCCAACCGGTCGCCCGTCCACCCTCGCGAAGCCGGTGACGATCGCTGGCCCGGATTGTGCTGCCACGTCGAGGAAATCGCCGTCGTCGAAGATCCGCAACAGAATCTCGTGCATGTCGTAGGCCATGTTGTCGGAGTCCGGCACGATCGAGTCGAGCTCCAGGTCGGTGGGCGTGACCTCGGGCTCTAGACCGGGGTTGATGATCGGTGCTCGGTCGAAGCAGCTGGACGGCAAGAACGACAAGAAGTCGCGCACGTACTGGAACGCAGCGGCTTCGGATTCGACGACCTGGTGCAGATTGCCGTAGCGGGCCTGCGCGTCGGCGCCGCCGAGCTCGTCCAGGGTGACGTCCTCGCCGGTGACTTCTTGGATCACGTCCGGCCCGGTGACAAAGAAGTAGCCCTGGTCACGTACCGCGACCAACAGGTCGTCCTGGATCGGCGAATACACCGCGCCCCCAGCGCATTTGCCAAGGATGATGGAGATCTGCGGCACGATGCCCGACAGCGCCTCGTGCCGGCGGCCCAGCTCGGCATACCAGGCCAGCGAGGTCACCGCGTCCTGAATCCGGGCGCCACCGGAGTCGTTTATGCCGATGATCGGGCAGGCCACCATCGCGCACCATTCCATCAACTGGGCGACCTTGCGGCCGAACATCTCTCCGACCGATCCGCCGAAGACCGTCTGGTCGTGGGAGAACACCCCGACCGGCCGACCGTTGATGGTGCCGCGGCCGGTGACCACGCCGTCGCCGAAAAGCGCGTTGGGATCTCCTGGCGTGCGGGCCAGCGCCCCGGTCTCCAAGAAGCTGCCCGGATCCAGCAGCGTGTGCACGCGGGCGCGGGCGCTGGCAATGCCCTTCTTGTCCCGCTTGGCGGCGGCCTTCTCACCGCCGGGTTCCTTGGCCAGCTCCAGCTTTTCGTGGAGTTCGGCCAGCAGCTCGGCGGTGGTCTTGGACGTCACTTAGGCTCCGTCCCTGAGTCGCTGGTCGCGACGATCTTGTTGAGCGCCTGGGTCATATGCGCACCGACCTTGGCGATGATCGGCTCGTCGATGGCCTGAATGTGTTCGCCGCCGATCGGCACGACCTCCAGGTCGGAGACGTACTCACCCCAACCGCCGTCGGGCTTGCGGATGGCGTAGGCGGGCTCGAACATGATCGCATCGTCGTGGTAGCGGTCGGCCATGTACAACGTGACGTGGCCGTCGTAAGGCCGGTACTCGGCGGTGTCGATGGCCCGTTGGTCCAGATACGACGTGCGCTGGTGTTCGATGATCCCCCCGGGGATCTGTACACCGCTCTGTTTGACGGCCTCCAGCACGAACCCGACCTGGCCCGCGTCGTCGAGTTCTTCGAGCTGTTCGTAAGGGATTTCGGGGACCTCGACGTTGAAGGTCCGCTCGGCGAAGCGCGCGTAGCGGTCCCAGCGCTTGCGCGTCTCCTCCTTGGTCTGCAGGATCGGTTCCCCGGGCATCACCGCGTCGATCAGCCCGACGAACGGCACGTCGCAGCCCTGCTGCTTCAGCCCGATCGCGCAGGCGTAAGCCAGCGCACCGCCCAGCGACCACCCGGCCAGGATGAACGGCCCGTTGCCCTGCAGCTCGCGCAACTTCGGAACGTATTGCGCGGCACGTTCTTCGATGGTGCCCTCAACGCGCTCGAAACCGTACATCGGAGTGTCCGGCGGGAGACGGTTGAGCAGCGGCTCGTAGACCACCGTCGATCCGCCCGCGGCGTGGAACACGAACACCGGCGGCTTGGTGGAGCCTTCGGGCCTGGCCCGAATGGTGCGCACGAAGCCGTCGATCTGGCCGGCCTCCAGGAATTCGCGGACCGTCGTCGCCAGCTCTTCGATGGTTGCGGCGGCCTTGACGTCGTCGGCGGTGACCGTTCCCTCGGCGCGTTCGGAAAGCCGCTGTGCCATCTTGGTGGCCGCGTCGTCGTCCAGCTTCGGCAACGGGTTGAAGATGCCGCCCGGTGACTTGCCGGTGACGATCGCCCAGGTGGCGAAGGTGACCCGCTCGGCGGCATCCCGCGGCGGGATGTCCGAATTGAGCGCCGCGGCAACAGCTTCCTGGTTGAGCACCTGCGCGGCGCCGGCCAGGTTGGGCTGGGCGGCCGGGCCAGACGGGTTTGTCGGCGGCGGCGGGATCGGCACGTCCGACGGCGGGGCTTGCGTCTCGGAAGCCGGTGTCGCGCTGGACAATAGCGCCGCTTGCTCCTTGGCAATCTCGTCGGCGGTCTGGGTCTTCTGGTGTTCGTGTAGATCCTGCACCTCGTCGCGGTGCTCGATCGCGTACTCGATGAGCTTCTCGATGTTGTAGAGGTTGGCGTCGCGGACCGCCTGCAGCTGAATCGGCGGCAGGTCGAAGTCGTACTCGACGCGGTTCTTGATCCGCACGGCCATCATCGAGTCCAGGCCGAGCTCGATCAGCGGCACCTCCCAAGGCAGGTCCTCGGGCTCGTAACCCATCGCCATCGACACGATGGCGGCCAGCCGGTCGCGCACCGTCTCACCGGAATCCGGCGACCAGCGGGCCAACCCGCCGACCTGACGAGCAGTCAGGCTGTCGGTGACCGTGCCGGCTTCCGGCTCGTCGTGTACCGGCTCGGCGGTCGGCGGTGCGGCAGTGGTCGTCGCGGCGATCGCCGCACCGGCACCAACCGCCGTCGGCAGCACCGAGGCTTGCCCGGTGCGCGATACCAGCGCGTCGTAGACCAGCGTGAAGGACTCGTCGATGCGGGCGTGGATCTGAACGGCGGCCCCACCTGGGTGACGGGTCAGCGTCGTCACCAGTCGTGCGTTCTCGGCCGGCACCGCCCGTTGCTCGGAAGCGATCAGTTGTGCATCCGGAAGGACCTGTGTCGCAGCGGCTTTCACCAACGCCGCCAAGTCGGTCGCATCGCGCGGCGCGTACTCCCACACGTGCCGGCCATCCGGCATCGCCACGTGGGTGCCGGGCATCAGCACCGACCCGTCACCGGAGAAGTGGGCGTTGAGCCAGTGCTCCTTGCGCCGGAATCGGGTCGGCGGGATGTGCGCGTAGTCCTCGGGACCCGCAGCGCGCGTGAACAGCGTGCGGATGTCGAGGTCATGCCCGAGGACAAACAACTGCGCCATCGCCGAGGTCATCGCATCGACATCGTCTTGCTTGCGGGCCAGCGTCGGAATCAGTTGCGCATCAGGCAATCCCGCGGCAGCGGTGGTCAGACCGATCTGCATCAACGCAACCGGGTTGGGCGCCAGCTCCAAGAACGTGGTGTAGCCGCTGTCGACGGCATTGCGGATGCCGTGGGTGAAGTAGACCGAATGCCGCATGCCCTTGAGCCAGTAGGCGACATCGTGGATCGGCTCACCGCCGGGCTTGATGTAAGTGCCCTCGTGCACCGTCGAGAAAATTCCCGCAGTCGGGCTCATCGGCGTAATGCCTTGCAGCTCCGCGGAGAACTCGCCGAGCAGCGGGTCCATCTGCGAGGTGTGGCCGGCGCCCTTGGTCTGCAGCTTGCGGGCGAATCGGCCCTCCGCTTCGCAGCGGGCGACGATCGCGTCGATCTGCTCGGGCGGGCCACCGATCACGGTCTGACTGGGTGCGGCGTAGACGCACACCTCCAAGTCGGGGAAGTCGGCGAAGACCGTCTTCAGCTCGTCGGCGGAGTACTCGACGAT
>JAFAID010000422.1 GCA_019236925.1 Mycobacterium sp.
GTTGGTGAGCACTGTCGGGTGCACGAAGTAGCCCTTGCGGTCCAGACGGTAGCCGCCGGTGACCACCTCGACGCCGTCGCCCTTGCCCTCGTCGATGAAGCCCATCACGCGGGTCAGCTGCTTCTGGCTGATCAGCGGGCCGCTGACGCAGCCCTCCTCGCTGGGCGCGCCCAGCTTGAATGTATTCGCCATCGCCGCAATGCCTTCCACGACGCGGTCGTACACGCCGCGCTGCACGAAGATCCGCGACCCGCATACGCAACCCTGGCCGGAGTGCACGAAGATGCCCAGCGACGCCATCAGGATGGCCTTGTCCAAGTCGGCGTCGTCGAAGATCAGCACTGGCGACTTGCCACCCAACTCGAGCGTGACCTTCTTGAGGTTGCCGGCGGACGCCCGCACGATCTCCTTGCCGACCTCGGTCGATCCGGTGAAAGCGACTTTCTCGACGTCAGGATGCGCGGTGATCGCGGCACCCGCGGTGTGGCCATAGCCGGTCAGCAGGTTGACGACCCCCTCGGGTACGCCGGCCTCGTGGACCAGCCTGTCGAGCAGAAGTGCCGAAAGCGGGGTTTCCTCAGCGGGTTTCACGAGCATGCTGCCGCCCGCGGCCAGCGCCGGCGCAAGCTTGGCGCTCGCATTGAAGATCGGGCCGTTCCACGGGAAGATCAGCCCTACCACCCCGAAAGGTTCCTTGAGGGTGTAGGCGTGCATGTCGACGAAGGCGTCCGTCGCGATGCCGTCGGTCTTGACGTCGTACGCGGTGCCGTTGAGCTTCGAACACCAACCGGCGTAGTAGCGGAAGAACTCCGAGCAGGTCGACATCTGCAACTGCGCCTGCATCAGTGGCATGCCGGTATTCAGCGAGTCGAGTTGGGCGAACTCTTCGGCGTGCTCGTCGATCAGATCCGCAATGAGCCAGATGATCTTGGCCCGCTGGCGACCCGGAAGCTGGGACCACACACCGGACTCGAAAGACGCTTTGGCCCGCGCGACGGCGTCGTTGACCGCTTCTTCACCGCAGTCGGTGAACTCGGTGATCGTCTCCTCGCTTGCGGGATCGATGACTTGAATAACGTCACCGGCGCCCGGGCGCTTGCGCAGGTCGTCCAATACCGTCTGCAGCGTCATTTGATCCCTTCCATAGCTTGGCTGAGCTCGCGTGCTGAGCAACTGCTTAGCATTGTCGGCGCCGCGTGGTCAAGATCGGCGACTAGCGCGTGCCCAGCGTGCCGTTGAGATAGTCGGCGCGGCAGGCGCGGCGGGCCAGCTTGCCGCTGGTGGTGCGGGGGATAGCGCCGGCAGGCAGCAGACGCACATCGGAGACGTTGAGATGGTGTCGGTGCGACACCGCTTGCCTGATCGCTTCAATCGCCGGTTGGGGATCGACACGGCTGGTGCCCGCCGCGCGTTCGGCGACGATCACCAGCTGCTGGCTGCCTTCGGTGGCCGGCACGGAGAACGCGGTCGCGTAACCACGACGCACGACGGGCGAGGCCTCCGCGGCGGTGGCCTCGATGTCCTGCGGATAGTGGCCACGGCCATCGATGCTCACCAGATCCGCGATTCGGCCGGTGACATAGAGCTCGCCGTCGAGATAGACACCCAAGTCGCCGGTCCGCAACCAGGCGCGGTCGACTGTCGAGCCCTCAGCATGGCTGCCGTCCGCGAGCCGGGTGCGCAGCTTGGCGCCGAACGTTGCGCGGGTCTCATCGGGCAGTCCCCAATAGCCTCGACCAATGTTGTTGCCCTGCAACCAGATCTCGCCGACATCACCGTCTGGCAGTTCCTCCGCGGTATCCGGGTTGACGATCACGGCCCACTCACTGCGGGCTACCTGACCGCACGACACCTGCGCCACGGCGGTCGGGGAATCCGCCGAAACGCGTACCGCACGCCCGGCGCCCAGTTGTTCGCGATCGAAGTACACCACCGTCGGCTCCGCGTCCGGCGCGATCGTTGCGACGAACAGAGTTCCCTCGGCGATGCCGTAGGAGGGTTTGAACGCTGTGCGCGGTAACCCGTAGGGCGCAAACGCTTTGGTGAACGTTCGGATCGCGTCGATGCTGACCGGCTCGGAGCCGATGATCATCACGACGTTGCTCAGGTCGATGTCGTCACCTTGCGCGGGCAGGCCTCGTTGCGCGGTCCACTCGTAGGCGAAGTTCGGCGCCGCGGTGACGACGCGGCCTTCGCGCGAGCCGGCGGACAACGCCTGGATCCAGCGCTGCGGTCGTCGGACGAACGCCGCCGGCGACATCAGCGTGGAATGTCCTCCGTACACCGCCGGAAAGCCGATCATCGACAAGCCCATGTCGTGGTAGAGCGGTAACCAACTGACGCCGTGTGTGTTTCGGTCCAACAAGTCGATCGACAGGATCATCTGCACCAGGTTGGTTCCGACCGCACGATGGGTGACTTCGATGCCGACGGGTGGCCGTGTCGAGCCCGAGGTGTACTGCAAGTGCGAAACATCGTCCATGCCGAGCTCAGTGGGGACGAAGAGTTCTCCCGCATCTTCAGCGATCTGATCGATGATGACGACCTGCGGCCGACGGTGTTGTGGGAGGTTGCTCAGGAAGGCTTCGACCGCCTCTTTTGCCGCCGTCGTCGTGAGGACGAGCGTGGGCTCCGAATCCCGAAGCGCGGTATCGAGACGCTCGCCGTGACCGGGCAATTCGGGGGCGAACAACGGCACGGCAATCGTGCCCGCCTTGACCGCCGCGTAGAAACCCGCAACGTAGTCGATGCCCTGCGGTGCAAGGATGGCAACCCGTTCGCCGCGACCTGCGGCTTGCTGCACGCTCGCACCGATGGCTTGCAACCTGGCCCCGAACTGAGTCCAGGTCACCTCGTCGGTGCGCACCTGCGCTGCACGGCTGTAGTCAAGGTAGCGATACGCCGTCGCGTCACTGACGTTCGCGATATTGCGGTCGATCAGGGATATCAGCGTGACACCCGGGGGCAGCACAACGTCGCCCTGCGGATCCAGACAGTCTTCGATCTGCAGCAGTCCAAGACCAGCCATAACCGGAAGTTTAGGCGCGCAAGGTGTATACGATGGCGACGGCGCGGCCGCCTTCGCGGCCGACCCGCTCTCGCCCGACCCGGCGATGCGACAGCCCACCGAACGAGCTCATCTACCCGGACGAGGCGGCGGCGACGCCGGTGCCGGCGCAGCCTCGAACAACGCCGGATCGGCCACGATGACGCTTGGCGCCACATCGCCGGTGCGGGTCGCAACAAACGGCGTCCGGTAAACTGTCCCTTGAGTGCCACACCCGTTGCTGAGAATAGTGCCGACCTGAAGGCCTTTGAACGTGCTGTCCGGCTGTGGATCCCATGACCAAAGACGGGTCTCGTCATCGTGGCCCGGCTTGTTGGTTTTTTCGCAATCCATAGGTGCCTGGAGGGTGAGCGTGCCCTGCCAATGACCGTCGGAAAAATGCAGGACACTAGTCGTTCCGGTGCCTTCTTGTTGGTTAGATTCGGCCAACTCAGACCCCGCTGCCGCGCATCCGGTCGGCGTGCACACGGAACGAAAGGCCCACCACTCTGAGACCGCGGCGCCGAGGCCGGTCACCGTGCCGTTGACCGTCTGATTCTGCAGATCGAAGTCCACGCGGTAGGTGCCTTCGAGGACGGGGCCCGCGACGTACGGGGCTGCGGTGCCGGTCGATGGGGCGATGGGGACTGTCGCCGGATCGGCAATCGTGACGCCGGTCGGCACGTCGCTATCGCGAGTCGCGACGACGGGGGCCACAGCCACTTGTCCTTGAAGGCCGCATTCGTTGGTGAGCGCCGTGCCAGTCTTCACGCCTTTCAGCGTGCCGTCGGGCTGTGGCTCCAATGACCAAATCAGCATGACGGTCGAGACGCCGGAAACCGGTACCAATGCACCCACTGCGGGAGCACGCTCGTGTACGAAAACCGCCTGCCCGTGCTCGCCAAACTGCCAGCACAGCGAAACCTGTTGCGGCACAACCATGACAAAAGTCACCGACTAGCCGCGCTGGGT
>JAFAID010000435.1 GCA_019236925.1 Mycobacterium sp.
GACGACCTTGGTCTGAGCGAGGGCGAGCTGCGGGTAATCAATCCCAACCTGATCTACGCGTCCGAATCGTTCGCCTCCCTCGGTACACCCTGGGCTGGGCGCCGCGGTTTTGAGCAGATTGCGCAGGCGGTCACCGGTGCCGCGCACGTGCACTCCGATGGTCTGGGGCTGCAGGCTCCTACCGTGACTCCCGCCCTGATGAATGACCACCTGACCGGCTATCTGTTGGCCATTGCGGTGGTGGCGGCGCTGGCCGAGCGCGAAGAACAAGGCGGCTACTGGCGCGTCGACACCTCGCTCACCCGTTGTTCCACTTTCGGCCAAACCCTCGTCGAGCCGGTCGATGACGAGCCCTATGCGCCGATCACCGAGCAGGACCTGATCGACCACGGCGTGGACCAGGTCAGCCCGTGGGGCACCTTCACCCGGTTCACTCCACCCGTCGCGTTCAGCCATACCCCGTCGATGGCGTTACGCCCACCCGCGTGGCCGGGCACTGATCCCGACACCATCGGGTGGACGGCCAATCCGGCCGGCGACGGGCCACCGCAGGTGCCGCACTATCCGTCGAAGTTGGTGCGCGAGGGCCGCATTCGCAATTTCGTGCCCAATTTCGGCGTCGAGGATCGCGGTGATGGCGGCGGCGTCGTCGGCCTTGTTTCCAAGCCGGAAGCGCTAGAAGCCCAGCTGAAGAAGTACGCAGCAGCCCGGGTCTAAACCTCGAGCACCTGGGCCGGAGCCAGCGCAAGAACTCGGCTAGCCGAGTTCTTGCGCTGAGCCTCCGCAATCACAACACCTGAAAACACACTTCCTGCCAAGGAATTACAACCGCGGCATCGGAGAAACACAACCGAATAATCCACCACATTGAAAGGAATCATCATGGCCAGCAACACATCTAAGGGTTCCGGAAGCTTTGACATCAACGCGGAGTTCCGCTCGGTGATGCACGAGCTTGGACTCGCGCCCGAGGACACCGGCGGCTCGATCACCTTTGTTGGCAAAGACCCGGCCTGCCGCTACCAGCCTCAACGGGTTTAGCTAACCCTCGCCCCGGCAGGACACGATCGGTGCCAGCAGATCCGTCGACAATTCGAGGTAAGGAAGCCATGGTGGAGCAGATTGATGTCGAGTTCGGCGTCGAGGGGAATGCGACGCTACGGGGGTGGCTGTTCGTCCCCGACGTGCCGGGACCGCGACCGGCGATCACGATGGCCCACGGCTACGCGGGGATCCGCGAGCACGGCCTGAGCCGGTTCGCGCGGGTGTTCACCGATGCCGGGTTCGTGGTGCTGGTGCACGATCACCGCGGGTTCGGGGTCAGCGACGGCCTGCCGCGCTTCGACGTCGACCCCTGGCGCCAGATCGCCGACTGGCGCTATGCCATCTCCTACCTGGAATCCCATCCCGGCGTGGATGCCGACCGGATCGGTCTGTGGGGCACCAGCTATGCCGGCGGGCATGCGATTGTGCTGGGCGCCACCGACCGGCGGCTCAAGGCCGTGGTCGCCCAGGTACCGACGATCAGCGGCTACGAACAAAGCCTGCGGCGGGTGGCTCCCGATCAGGTGGCCGCCCTGGAAGCCAGTTTCATCGACGACGACCGGCGCCAGTTCGCAGGGGAACCCCCGGCCACCCAGCTCGTCGTCAGCCCCGATCCCGCGACGCCTGCGGCGTATCACTCCCCGGAGGCGGTGGCGTTTTACAACCAACCGGTGCCAGAGGGGGTGCATTTCGAAAACAAAGTCACCGTGCGCTCCAGCCGTGCCGCGCGCATGTACGAACCGGGGCAATGGGTTTCGCGGGTGTCCCCCACGCCGATGCTGATGATCATCGGGCTCACCGACACCATCACCCTCACCGACACCGGGCTGGCCGCCTACGAACGGGCCCTGCAACCCAAAAAGCTCGTCACGATAGCCGGCGGTCACTTCGACGCCTACCTGAGCTACTTCGAGCAGTCCAGCGGCGCGGCCCGGGACTGGTTCGTCGAGCACCTGGCCGGTAAGGAGTAATCGCCGTGGTCACCCTGCGTTACGAAGTATTGGTCAACGACGGCGTGCGCCGCGACCGCGACATGCGGTTGCCCGACGGCAGCCCCATCGTGTCCTCGCCGGTGGCCTCCACCCTGGTGCTCGGCGACAACGACGCGGTCCTGGTTGACCCACCGTTCACCTATGAGCAGATCGACCGGGTCGGCGACTGGATCGAGCGATCCGGCAAGCGGCTGGCCTATATTTACGCCACCCACGGGCATGGCGATCACTGGTTCGGGGCCGACAGGATCATGGGGCGGTTTCCCGGCGCGATCGCCTATGCGACGCAGAAGACGATCGCGATGATGCACCAGCAGGCCACGGTGGGCCGCGCGCAGCGCTGGGACATCGACTTTCCCGGGCTGATTCCCGAGAGCCCGGTGGTGTTCGAGCCCATCCCGACAAATGGCTTCACCCTCGAGGGGCACCGCTGCGTGGCGATCGAGGTGGGGCACACCGACACCGACGACACCACAGTGCTGCATGTCGCCTCGATCGGCTTGGTGGTGGCCGGCGATGTCGCCTACAACGGGGTGCACCAGTACCTGTTGG
>JAFAID010000455.1 GCA_019236925.1 Mycobacterium sp.
CCTGACAACGCAGCGCAACCGGCAACTAATCAACGCCGCCGCGGGCGATGATGACCGGTGTGCGGGTCGCCTGTACCACCGCGGAACTGACCGAACCGAGCAGCAGCCCGGTGAATTCACCGTGGCTACGGGTGCCGACGACGACCAGCTGGGCGGTTTTGGCCTGCTCGATGAGGTGTTGCGCGGGCAGGTCGAATACGACCATCCGGCGCACACGAACATCGGGGTAGCGTTCCTGCCAGCCTGCTAGGCGCTCGGCCAGGACTTCATGCGCTTTCGGCTCGGCGATGCCCCATTCCAGCTCGTGAATGCCGAAGGGGTCGCTGTCGCATGAGGCATGCAGGGCCACCACCTCGACGCCGCGCCACGAGGCTTCGTCGAAGGCGATCGCGGTGGCCAGCTCCGATGCCGGCGATCCGTCAATGCCTACCAGCACAGGCGCGTTCGTAGACGCCGCCTCGGCAGGGGATTCGTCATGGATCACCGCGACGGGGCAGCTGGCGCGGTGAATCATCGCGGTGCTGACCGAGCCGAGCAGCACGCCCGACAGCGCTGACCTTCCCCGTCGTCCCACCACGATGATCTCGGCATCTTCGGACAGCTCGAGCAGCGCGGGCACGGGCGCGGCAAGGATTGCCTTGGTGTGGACGTGCAGGCCACCGGCGGTGTCGTTGGCCGTCTTGGCGGCGTCGTCGACCAGGCGCTGGGCCTGTTCTTCCTGCGCGCGCAGCACTTCTGAAGGGGTGGGCCCCGTCCAGGCAATCAGCGATGAGCCGGGCACCGCCGGCGGGGCGGCATAAACGATCGTCAAGCCGGTGTTGCGCATTGCCGCCCCACGTGCGGCCCACCGTAACGCCGCGGTCGACGCGGCGGACCCGTCGACACCGACCACAATGCCGAGATGTACTGGCTGGTCAGGCATTTCGCTCTCTCTTACGATCGTCAGACACTTCCACCAGCCAGGATCGACTCTGACAAATCCGACGAAGGGGCCGATGTCCTACGCCGATCAGATTAGCGCTTGGCCGCTAGCCGGGCACGAGCCTTGGTTCTCGGGACGCGTGGCCATTAGCGGAGTGGCAGCAGCACACCGCTGCGGCTCCTTCGGATCAGCCGGTGCAGTCAACCGCGACCTCAAGCGCTTCGCAGACCTCGCGCATCCGGGTGTCGGCAAGCCGGCCGAGGCGGCTGACCAACACTGCAACTGAGACGCTTTCGACCGAGTCCAGGTTGACGGCCGAACGGCGCGGGATTGGGTCGGAATCGGGTTCAAGGACAACCTCGCTGGCGAGTCCCCGGATGGTGGTCGTACATGGTGCGACGAGGGCACGTCGAAGCCGAGGGATCGCGGCGTCACGGGACAAGACAACGACGGGGCGCCGACCAATCTCGGCCAGTTCACACCACCACACCTCACCGCGAGCCGGCAGCGCACTCACGACGCGCCGGCCGCCCGCCGCCACGATGCCAGGTCGCCCCACTCATCCGGCTCCTCAGCCGGGTGCTCGTCGTAGGCGGCGTAGCCGCTGTCGATCTCGGCGGATCGGTGGCGAGCGAGAAGTGCAGCGAGGGCCTCATCGATGAGGGCAGCATCGGTGATTCCCGACCGCGCAGTCCGGGCGCTGCCGAGAAGTTCCGCATCCACTGTCGTACTGAGACGTATGCGATTCATGCCATAATTATGCCACTCGGGCAGGTTTGGTCGGACCGCGGCAACTACGCGGCCAAGCGAGCCGATGATCATGAAGGCAGCCGGCGTCATCGTCACGCCGAACTGCCCGCGCCGAACGACGGCGGCGCGGAGGACTCGGTAGTCCAGCCAACTCGTTGACAGATACCTTCGCGATTGCGAAGATGTCTGTTATGGAATTCGTTGCGGCGACGGATGCCGCACGACGCCTTGGTGTGACAACGCGACAGGTTCAATACCTCGTTGCGCGCGGCGACCTACGCGCTGTGGCGCGTGGCCTGATCGACCGCGCCTCACTGGATCGGCACATCGCCACTCGACAAGGCTCTCGGCGTCGCGCCTGGTCGGAAACCACCGCATGGGCTGCGGCGGCGATCCTGTCAGATCTTCCCGCACCCTGGCTTGGCCCCACGCAACACTCGAGGCTGAAGAGCACCCTCCGGCGGCTGACCGCGGTCGAACTGGTTAGCCGCACACGCGGCCGCGCGCAGGTGCATCGCTACCAAGGCCATTCGCGGGCGGCTGAACGACTGCGAGATGAAGTGGTCGACACCTCTGGCGCTGCCGCCGCGCTCGGGTTGACCGAGGCCGCGGACCGAGTGGACGGTTATGTCGCTGCCCCTGAGCTCCACAAGCTCGTCACCCGCCATGCTCTCATCGACGATGCCGACGGTCGATACACTTTGCGGGCAACCGAGATGGACCTGGCGACGGTGCGTACCCTCGCCGAAAACGCCCCGGTGCTGGGGGCTCTCGACCTCGCCGAGTCTCTTGACATCCGGGAGCGTCAGACCAGCCTGAATTTCCTCGACGACAAGTTAAAGCGGCTCAATGCGTGAACGGCCCACAATCGAGGTCACCGCAGCGCCAGGCGGCTGGCCAAAGCCATGGCCGAACGTCGCCG
>JAFAID010000020.1 GCA_019236925.1 Mycobacterium sp.
CCGACGCGGACGTCGCTGAGCCCAGCGGCTGCCAGCCGCTGCCGCAGCAGGACCACCTGCGCGTTGTAGGGCGCCAACGCAAGCACATCGCCGGGCGTCAAGGGCCTGGTGCCGCGCTCATCGGTCCATGCCGAGCCGACCAGCCGCCGCTTGATCTGGGCCGCGATGGCCTCGGCTTCCTCGGGACTCTCGGTTGAGTTGCCCTCGTGGCGGACGTGAACGACGTGGACCCCGGGTGGATATCCGTCGAGGTGACGCGCGGCGGTGAGTTCGGCGTACGACTGCAATCGGCCTTCGTACGCCAGCACCGACACCGGTGCGCAAACCGCGGGATGTATGCGGTGCGTGCGGTCCAGAAAGTACCCACGCTCGGCGGGCAACGTGCGGTGATCTTCGACCAGCCAGCCCAGCGCAGATCCGTCAACCGGTTCGGGATGTGTGCCTTGGCTGACCTGAGGCAACTGTTGCGGGTCGCCTAGCAGCAGCAGGTTCGCCGCAGCCGACGCCACCGCGATGGTGTTGGCCAAGCAGAACTGGCCGGCCTCGTCGATCACCAGCAGATCCAGGCTGCCGGGCGGAACGCGGGTTGGATTGGCGAAGTCCCATGCGGTGCCGCCGATCACGCATCCCGCTGTGCCGGTGATGAACCCGGCGTACTCCTGCTCGCTGATCTGTTGCCAGCGAACCTCTTGGCGGTCGGACTGTTTCTTTGCGACGCACCGCGGATCGATGCCGGCGTCGATCGCACAGTCGAGCAGGTTCTCCACCACCGCATGCGATTGCGCGACAACACCGATGCGCCAGCCGTGCTCGGCGACCAGCTGCGTGATGACCCGTGCGCCGGTGTACGTCTTGCCGGTTCCGGGCGGCCCGTGCACAGCCACGTACGACGAATCCAACTCGAGCAAAGCGGCGGTGATGTCCGCGATGACTTCACCGTTCCTGGGTAGTGGCGCGCCGCTTCGGGTTCGAGGCGGGCGGCGCAACAGAATATCGAGCAGTGCGATGCGGGGGAGTTGCGGCAGGCCTGCAGCGACATCGGCAGCGGTGGATTCGATTGATTCCCGAAGCGGCGTCGTCGAAATTGGCTGACCCGGAGTCAGGGCGAACGGAAATTGATGAAAGGTATTGCCGTTCCGAGGTACTCGTTCGACGACGATCACCTGGGTCGGTGCCGTCCAATCATCGGCCTCGACGACAGCGCCGCGGCCGGCCGCGCGTCGATCCGGGTTTTCGGTCAGGCCGGACGGGGCCGGTGGCTCGTAGAGCGCAAAGACGTCGCGGTTGAGTGCGCCGCGCGCCAATTCGCCGGTCAGTTGTACCCGTCGCTGCAGCTTCTGCGCCCGCGGAGGCCTATCCCAATCGACCGCGATCGTCGCGTCGCTGACCATGAAGACGTCTGTGTCATCCGCCCATTCATCAGCCGGGTAGTTCAGCCGGTCGAAGTGCGCCCACCAGAATGGTTTGTCCTCGCGGCGATGATAGCCGCGTGCCGCGGCCACTAGCGCAACCGCCGTCTGCCCGGCAGTGCGCGCGCCGACCTCGCCGTCTCCGGTGAACTCCGCCAGGGCTGCCGCCAGCGGATCATGTTCCTCGACGCTTTCGTTGTCCGAAACTGGTTGGGCGCCAATCGGTGTGATGCCGGATTCGAATGCTCGCATCAGCAGCCAGTCGCGCAGCGCGTGGGTGGATCGACAGTCGTAAAGGTTGTAGTCCTCGATCTCCTTCAGCACGGTCGCGGCCTCGTCGGCCCGGCCGTTGCTGCGGAGCTGGCAATATCGCGCGTACTGGGTGATCGAGTCGGTGGCCGTGGTGACATCGCCGGAGCGCAGCTGCGACCCCATGTACAGCGGCTCCAGCGCCTTGAGGCCGACCGATTCGCTGCCGACGCGAATGCTTTTGCGCACAATCGGATACAAGTCGACCAGAGTCCCGCTGCGGAGGAGCTCGTCCACATCGTCTTCCCCGACGCCATGGCGCCCGGCGAGGCGCAGCAGCGCTGCCTTCTCGTACGAGGCGTAATGGTAGATGTGCATGTTCGGGAAGCGCCTGCGCCGCTTGGCCACCAGCGCGAGGAAGTCGACCAATGCCTTGCGCTCGTCACTGCGGTCGTGTGCCCACAGCGGATGGAAAGCCCCCGACCGGCCGCCTTCCAAGACGCCGAACAGATACTCCAGGCCCCAGTCGGTGCCGTCGGCCGTCCAGAGTGGGTCGCCCTCGAAGTCGAAGAACAGATCCCCGTCGTCGGGATTGGGCAGCAGTGCCAATGGCTGCGGGTCGGCCACCTCAAACTGCGGTGTGCCGGTATCGCGCTGGCGGACTTGCAGTTTGGCCTGCGCTACCAACATGTCCAGCGTGCGGGCCGGTAAGTCGGCAACGGGTCCGGTGTGGCCGGCCAGTTCGGCGAGCGTGCTGATGCCCGCGTCGAGCAGCTTGGCGCGTTGAGTTACCCGCATTCCCGCGACCAGCAACAGATCGTCGATTGCGCGCACCTGCTCCTCGCAGGCCGGGCAGCGGAAGCACGCGTGCACCCGCTCGTCATCCCAGCGCACCGGCGTGGCCTCGGCGTAGTGCTCATCGAGTAGCCGCTCCAACCTTGCGCGCTGCTCGATGTACACCGGGATCAGCTCGTCGATGCGGTAGCGCACTTCCTTACCGTTGCCGAGCACCAACTCGGCCTCCGGGGATACCGGTATGCCGGAGCGGCTCAGAGTATCGGCGTAAGCCGCGATCTGAAGCAGCGCGGTGACCTTTGCCGAGCGGGCCAGCTTGGTGTCGGATACCCGATACTGGTCGCCCTCGCGCACCAGGAAGTCGGCGAACCCGACGAAGCGGCCATCAAACATGGTGGCCTGATACACCACCTGCGCGCCGTTCGCGATCTCCCGCTGCGTCGCGGCGGCGGCGGCGTTGAGAGCGGCGACGGTGTAGGCCGGGCGGCCGATTACCACGACCCCGTTGCGGAATTCCTCCCGCAGCTGCTCGAGTCGGCGTCGCTCGTGCTCGTCACCGAGAGCAGCGGTGCGAGCAAGCAATTCGTCCTCGACGACGACGCCGGGACGCCAGCCAAGCCGCGCGTCGAAATCCCGCAGCAGGGCGTATTCGCAGCGAGCGGCGGCCGCCAGGTCCGACGCGCTGTAGATGATGCTGTCGCCTGCCAGGAACACAGCAGCCACTGTAGGCCGATGCACCGACAGGATTGGAGGAGCTTGGAGCTTCGCTAGCGTCCGGCGTTGACGATGAGCTCCACCCCGTTGCCGTTCCAGCGGAACTTCACCACGCTGGGCAGGCCAATACCGCCGGAGTACACCAACGCGATTGTGTCACCTGTGCACTGCGAGGTGTCGATCCCGTTGAATCCATAGGTGTCGGGCACTCCTTGCGGAGGTATCAACTTGCCGAGATGAAACATCACCGCCCTGGTGTTGGGGCTCTCGGCGTTGGTGTTGGCCTTGACGATCACCGCTGACAACTGGGCGCATTCGTTGTAGTTGCCGGCCAACGGCTCGGGGTTCCACGGCTGCTGGCTGCGGGGGTCGCGCGGGAGCTCCGATACCGCTCTGGCGATCGAGGGCGCGCCGAGATTGACCGCGCAGGGGTCGGGTGCCGCGGAGGTGGTGCCAGGTGGCGCCGCCGGCGGGCCCGCCGCGCGGGGCGCGGAGGTCGGAAGGGCCGTTGTCGCCTGCGGCGTCTTGGCGACGGTCGAGTCGCCCGATCCGCAGCCGCTCACGGTTGCGGTGATCAGTGCGGCAGCGGCAAGCCCAGTCAACCGCAGGACACCGCAGTGTCGTGTCCACACAAGGTCGCACCGTACCCCCACCGGCGGTGTCGACGTGGCAGGCGTGGCCGAGCGGCGCTTCACCACGCTTTAAACTTTGTTCTCAAATGGCCTCACCGGACAGCGCCCCCGCGACCTTTGCCGACCTGCAGATCCACCCCTCGGTCTTGCAGGCCGTCGCCGACGTCGGCTACGAGTCACCGTCGGCGATCCAGGCGGCGACGATTCCGGCCATGATGGCCGGGTCCGATGTGGTGGGGCTGGCACAGACCGGGACGGGTAAGACAGCCGCGTTCGCGATCCCGATCCTTTCCAAGATCGACACCAGCAGCAAAGTGACTCAAGCGCTGGTGCTGGCGCCCACCCGCGAGTTGGCGCTCCAGGTGGCTGAGGCGTTCAGCCGCTACGGCGCCCACCTGCCCCAGATCAACGTGCTGCCGATCTACGGCGGGTCCTCGTATGCGGTGCAACTGTCCGGATTGAAACGTGGCGCCCAGGTGGTGGTCGGAACTCCCGGCCGGGTCATCGACCACCTCGAACGCGGAACATTGGATCTGTCTCGGGTGGACTACCTGGTGCTGGATGAGGCCGACGAGATGCTCACCATGGGCTTCGCCGAAGACGTCGAGCGGATCCTGTCCGAGACACCCGAATACAAACAGGTCGCGTTGTTCTCCGCGACCATGCCGCCGGCGATCCGCAAACTCACTTCCAAGTATCTCCATGACCCGGCTGAAGTCAGGGTCGAGGCGAAAACCGCTACCGCCGAGAACATTTCGCAGCGCTACATCCAGGTCGCCGGTCCGCGCAAGATGGACGCGCTGACCCGCGTGCTGGAGGTCGAGCCGTTCGAGGCGATGATCGTCTTCGTCCGCACCAAGCAAGCCACCGAAGAGGTAGCCGAAAGGCTTCGCGCCCGCGGGTTTTCCGCAGCAGCCATCAACGGCGATATCCCGCAGAGCCAGCGTGAGCGGACCATCGCTGCGCTGAAGGAGGGCGGCGCGAGAGGATTAGACATCCTGGTTGCCACCGATGTCGCTGCCCGGGGGTTGGACGTTGAGCGGATCTCGCATGTGCTCAACTACGACATCCCGCACGACACCGAGTCGTATGTGCACCGGATCGGGCGCACCGGCCGGGCCGGTCGGTCGGGTGCTGCGCTGCTCTTCGTGTCGCCGCGAGAGCGTCACCTGCTCAAGGCGATCGAGAAGGCGACGCGGCAGAAGCTCTCCGAGGCCGAACTGCCCAGCGTCGAGGACGTCAACGCGCAGCGGGTGGCGAAGTTTGCCGATTCCATCACCGACAGCCTTGGCTCACCGGGCTTCGAGTTGTTCCGCCGCCTGGTCGAGGATTATGAGCGCGACCACGACGTGCCGATGGCCGATATCGCGGCGGCGCTGGCGCTGCAATCGCGCGACGGGGAAGCATTCTTCATGGCGCCGGAGCCGCCGCCGGACCGCCGTCCTCAAGAGCGTCAGGACCGGCCCTCCAAGTCAACCCGCAAACCGGGCGAGGGCCCCAAGAAGGGGTTTGCCACCTACCGCATTGCTGTCGGAAAGCGACACAAGATCGGCCCGGGCGCGATCGTGGGCGCCATCGCCAACGAAGGCGGTTTGCATCGCAGCGATTTCGGCCACATCACCATCAAGCCCGACTTCTCATTGGTGGAGTTGCCCGCAAAGTTGTCCCGCGACACGCTCAAAGCTCTTGAGCGGACTCGCATTTCCGGTGTGCTGATCAACCTGCAACCGGACCGGGGGCGAGACAGCCCCAACCGTGGTGACCGCGGCCCGAAGCGGCGGGAACACGCCGGATGACCCGAGCCGAAGCTACGGCCCAGGGAGGACTTGAACAGGTCTCCGGCCCGGACCGGGTCGCGTCGTTGACGGGTATCCGCGCTGTCGCGGCCCTTCTCGTTGTCGCGACGCACGCGGCATATACCACTGGCAAGTACATCGAGGGCTATTTCGGCCTGGTCTGTTCCCGGATGGAGATGGGCGTCCCGATTTTCTTTGTGCTGTCCGGTTTCCTGTTGTTTCGGCCATGGGTGAAATCGGCCGCTACCGGTGGCCCGGAGCCGTCGATCCGCCGCTACGCGTGGCACCGGGTCCGGCGCATCATGCCGGCTTACATCATCACGGTGCTGATCGCTTACATCATCTATCACTTCCGAACGGCCGGGCCCAATTTCGGCCACACCTGGACCGGGTTGTTCCGCAACCTGACGCTGACGCAGATCTACACCTTCAACTACATGAGGGGGTATTTGCATCAGGGTCTGACCCAGATGTGGAGCCTGGCGGTGGAAGCCGCTTTCTACGTGGTTCTCCCGCTGTTGGCTTATTTACTGTTGGTGGTCCTGTGCCGGCGGCGATGGCGGCCGAGGCTGATGTTGTTAGGCATTGGCGGGCTGGCGCTGATTTCTCCGGCGTGGCTGATCGTGGTGCACCTCAGCACCTCGGTGCCGAACGGGATGCGGCTGTGGCTGCCCACCTACCTGATCTGGTTCCTCGCCGGCATGAGCCTGACAGTGCTGCAGGCAATGGGGGTGCGCTGTTACGCATTCATCGCGTTGCCGCTCGCGGTCATCTGCTACTTCATCGCTTCCACGCCGATCGCGGGGGATCCGACGACATCGCCGCTTGGCCTGTCGCAAGCGCTGTGCAAAGCGGTGTTCTACGCGGCGATCGCGGCGCTGGCGGTGGCGCCGCTGGTGCTGGGCAATGAGGGCTGGTACGCCCGGTTTCTCGCGAGCCGGCCGATGGTGTGGCTCGGCGAGATCTCCTACGAGATCTTCTTGATCCACTTGGTGA
>JAFAID010000263.1 GCA_019236925.1 Mycobacterium sp.
CAGCGACCCCGTGGTTCAGGCCGGCCCTGGCAACGTCGACGTCAGCTATGACGAAGCCGTCGATGCCGACGGTCACCCACGGCCGCGCTATCGGACGGTCCTGGACACCATCGCCCGCCTCGGGGTGGCCCAGCTGCGGTTCCGGGAAGGAGGCATCGAGCAGGAGCAGCGCGCCGACAACATCACCTTCCGCGTCGCCGGGCAGAGCCGCGCCCAGCTGTTCCCGGTCGACCTGATCCCGCGCATGGTGGCCGCCGACGAGTGGGCGCAGCTGTCCGCGGGCTTGGGTCAGCGGGCCCGGGCGCTGGACGCGTTCCTCCGCGACATCTATTCCGAGCAGGCGATCGTCGCCGACGGCATCATCGGTGTGCAGGCCCTCGACCGGGCATCCGGGTTCCGCTCGACGGGCCGCCTCGCCGGCGATACGGTGCGCGCACACGTCAGCGGCACCGACCTGGTATGCGACCGAGCCGGCCGTTGGATGGTGCTCGAAGACAACCTGCGGGTGCCGTCGGGCACCGGGTACGCGATCGTCAACCACCGGCTGCTGAGCAAGCACTTCCCCGAGTTGCAACCGCCCGCCGCGATCGAGGACGTCGACCGGGCAGCACAGATGCTGCTCGAGACGCTGCGGGCAGCGGCGCCGCCGCACGCCTCCGACGACCCCGTGGTGGTGCTGTTGTCCTGCGGCTGGGAAGACTCCGCCTGGTTCGAGCACACCTTCCTGGCCGAGGAAATGGGTATCGCGCTGGTGCAGCCGTCGGACCTATCGGTGCGCGATGGAAAGCTGTTGCGCCACATCGGTTCTGACGTCCAACGCATCGACGTCGTCTACGCGCGGATGGACGAAGACATGCTGCTGACCTCCACCGGATACGACGGCGCTCCGCTGCGGCCGGGGCTGCTCGCCGCGATCACAGACGGCCATCTCGCCGTCGCCAATGCGCTCGCCAACGGAGTGGCCGATGACAAGGCGATCTACGCGTACGTTCCGGCCATGATCGAGTACTACCTGGGCGAAAAACCCATGCTGGCCCAAGTGCCGACGTGGATCTGCGGCGAACGCGCGCAACGCGACTTCGTGCTGGCCAACCTCGGCGATTTTGTGGTGAAGCCCATCGACGGGCTAGGCGGAAACGGCGTTCTGATCGGGCCGGAAGCCTCCGATGCCGCGCTGGAGGCGCGCCGACGTGAGCTGGAAACTCAACCGGAGCGGTTCATCGCCCAGGAGTTTGTCGCCCTGTCCACCCATCCCACCTTCGACGGTGAAGGGATATACCCACATCACGTCGACCTGCGCGCGTTCGTCCATCTTCGGGCCGGTACGGGCGGATCCGTGTCGGCGCACATCACACCTGCGCCGTTGACGCGAGTGGCCAGCCGCGGGTCACGGATTGTCAACTCGTCGCATGGCGGAGGCAGTAAGGACACTTGGATTCTCACCGCCCGACGCGCCGGCCGAGGTTAGCGGGCAGGGTTCAATCATCGGAAAGCAGGACATGTGCGGTATCTGCGGTGAGATCCGCTGGGATGGCAAGGGCGGCGTTATGACCGCATACCCCGTGCACACTGCCGCCGGGATGTGCTGAGGCACTTCCGAGGAAGACGTTGCGGATTGGGGTCTCAGCGCGTCCGAAGCCGGGTGATGGCCGGAAGATGAGTTGTTGCTGCAGCTGTGCAGTCCCACCGTTGAGCGCTCCCCCACCGAGGTTGGCGTTTGCCGCTTGCAGATCCGATGGTCGTTGCACCACCCGCCCCACGACGTGGGAGGCAAACCCAGGCGCGTGTTCTTCGACGACACGGTCCACCGACTGTGCCAGGCGGTCAGCGGACGCGTCGTCGTTCCTTTCCCGCGGCAGATGTGTGTACGCCCAGGCACTTTCGGTGCCGGCGGGAGAACGGCTGGGATCGGCTGTCGTCATTTGGCCGAACAGCATGAACGGATTGTCCGGAACGGTCGCGGTGTTCAGGTCCGCCAGCCAGCGGGTCAGCCCGTGCCTGTCGGCTCCGAGGTGCAACGTGCCCGCTTCGCGCAAGGACTTCGAGCGCCACGGGATCGGCTTATCCAGCGCATAGTTCACTTTCACCACTGGCGTGTCCCAGATGAAATGGGTCAGATCCTGAAATAGCCTCTCGGGCAGTGCCGGCGGCGACACAATCGGCGTGCGCCGCGCGGTGGTAGCCGACGTTTCCGCGCCCCATCTGTATCAGCGGTTGCTGCCCCGGGATGCAGTCAGAAACAGCCTGCTTTCAACCTGTTTCATCTACAACGGCTTCCCGGCCTGCTTATTGCGGTGATTAGCCGGTGCTATACGCCCAATAGTCATACGCACCAGGCACCGGGCACAGGTTCTCATACGCAGCAAGAACGAAATGAGCCGCTTGGTCGGTGGTCAGTGTCGGATAGTTCTGCCGCAAAGCCGCAGCCGCCCCTTGACCGGTGTAGCCACCGTTCCAAATCTCCCAGCACACGTTGTAACCGTTTGTCAATATCGCCGGTCCCACTCCGTTGACGCCTGCCGCCTGCACGGCAGCAAAGAAGTCCTGAACTGGTTGATGTTTCTGTACAGGGTTGGCGCTGGCCGGTGCCGCCAGCCCTACAGCAATGAGGGCCGTAGAGGTACTGACCAGGACTTTAAGCCATGCTCGTGCTGGAATGCTCATTTATCGTCCCTGACCTTCTCAAGATCGATGTGCCAGATCCAGTTGCCGAAGAGGGGCCTGTCAAAGGCAAGAGCACCGAGGGGAGCGATGACGAAGATAGAGAGCAACGTCCATATCGTTGTAGCCATTAGTTACTCCTCTCCGCAGCTTCGTCTCCGCACCGCTCCTTTGCGAGGTGGTGTTTGCACTTGCGGTTCACGCTTTTTGATGGTTCGCCGCCCAGCCGGCATTCAGTAGAGGGCTTGATTTTGTCAGGACCCTTGACGAGGCGGTTTTTCGTAGGCGCCGGCACCGCCGGATCCGTGATCGCCAGCCGGCTCACCGAGGCTCCGAGCGCACGCGTGGTCGGCCGCGGTGTCGCCGTGCGTGACATGCATAGACGCGCTGATGTCGAGATCGCGGTCAGTCGAGATCGCGGTCACCGGTGCACTATCCCGGCGGGCGTGGATCCAACCAGTACCGACTCGCCGACACGGGGCCGAGACCCGCGCGCGCCCATGGAGTCGCCCAACGTCCACAAGGCCGTTCCCATCAAGACCAGATCTTTCAGCAGAAACTGGCCCGGCAGCGCCGACAACACCGGGATGCCGTCGGCGTGGGTCGCGTTGACGCCGGGT
>JAFAID010000308.1 GCA_019236925.1 Mycobacterium sp.
GCGCCGATGTTGTCGCGAAGCTGGAATCGTTCAACCCGGCCAACAGCGTGAAGGACCGCATCGGGGTGGCCATGATCGACGCGGCCGAGGAAGCGGGCCTGATCAAGCCGGACACCATCATCCTCGAGCCAACCAGTGGCAACACCGGCATCGCGCTGGCGATGGTGGCCGCGGCGCGGGGGTATCGGATCACGCTGACCATGCCCGAGACGATGAGCGTCGAGCGGCGAAAGCTGCTGCACGCTCTCGGCGCCGAGCTCGTCCTCACGCCCGGTCCCGAAGGCATGCCGGGTGCCATCGCTAAGGCCGAGGAACTGGCCAAAAGCGACGAACGGTATTTCATCCCACAGCAATTCGAGAACCCTGCCAACCCGGCGATCCACCGCAGAACCACCGCCGAGGAGGTGTGGCGCGACACCGACGGCAAGATCGACATCTTTGTATCGGGTGTCGGCACCGGCGGCACGATCACCGGTGTCGCCCAGGTGATCAAGGAACGCAAGCCCTCGGCGCAGTTCGTCGCTGTCGAGCCGGCCGCCTCCCCGGTGCTGTCCGGCGGCAAGAAGGGACCTCACCCGATCCAGGGCATCGGCGCCGGGTTCATCCCGCCGGTGCTGGACATGGATCTGGTCGACGAAGTCATCACCGTTGGTAACGACGACTCGATCAAGCTGGCCCGGCGACTGGCCCGGGAAGAGGGATTGCTGGTGGGCATCTCTTCGGGTGCGGCGGTGGTGGCCGCGCTGCAGGTCGCTCGTCGTCCGGAGAACGCCGGCAAGCTGATCGTCGTCGTGCTACCCGACTTCGGCGAGCGGTATCTGAGCACCCCGCTGTTCGCCGACGTCACGGAATAGCCATGCTCGCGGCGATTCGGCGTGACATAGCGGCGGCCAGGCACCGAGATCCGGCCGCCCCGACCACGCTGGAAGTCATCTTCGCCTATCCAGGCGTGCACGCGATCTGGGGTCACCGGATCAGCCACTGGCTCTGGAATCGCGGCGCACGGCTGGCCGCGCGGACGCTCGCGGAACTCACCCGCATCCTGACCGGGGTCGACATCCACCCGGGCGCGACCCTTGGTGCGGGACTATTCATCGATCACGCGACCGGCGTGGTGATTGGGGAAACGGCGGAAGTGGGCGAGGACGTCATGATCTACCACGGCGTCACGCTCGGCGGTAGCGGCAGGGATACCGGCAAGCGGCATCCGACGATCGGTGACCGTGTGATCATCGGCGCCGGAGCCAAGGTGCTCGGCGCGATCAAGATCGGCGACGACACCCGGATCGGCGCCAACGCCGTGGTGGTCAAGGAAGTGCCGTCCAGTGCCGTGGTCGTGGGGGTGCCCGGACAGATCATCAGCCGCGTCACGCCGGGCGAGGACGACTCGATGATGCCCGACCTAGTGGGCGTGAGCCTGCAGTCGCTGCTCACCAGAGTGGCCAAACTGGAGGCCCAGAACGACGGCGGCCCTCAGACCGACCGCGTCATCCGGCCGCCGGAAGCCGGAGTGTGGCACGGCGAGGACTTCTCCATCTGAGCCGGCTCAGTCAGGCGGCGCCGGACTCTTGCCAGGCGCCGTACCCGCCCATCAGGTCGGCTACCTCATGGAACCCCGAAGCCCGAAGAAGACTCGCGGCGACCAACGACCGGTATCCACTGGCGCAGTAAGCGACGACCGGCGCCGTGTGATCGAGACTTTCGATCGAATCGGTAAGGGCCGGCAGCGGAATCTCCCGCGCTCCGGGAATGATGCCGTCCGCCGTCTCCCCCGGGTTTCGCACGTCCACCAGTTGCAACCTCGGCTCCAAGCTGATCAATTCGGCAAGCTGCCCAGCGGTGAAGCGCAAAGCGGTGTCGAAGATATCCGGCTGCTGTCTGAAAACACTTGCCAAATCCCGCAATTGGCCAACTACCCGATCAAAGCCCACCCGGGCGAGGCGGGTCTTGGATTCCTGCGCAAGCGCAGGATCGCCGACCAGCACGATGTCACGATCAGGCGGCAACACGATTCCGACGGATTCGGCGAACCGTCCCTGCAGGCCAATATTGACCGCACCGCGCAGGTGACCGCGCGCAAACTCGGCCTGGTCGCGGCTGTCGAGCAAAATGGCTCCCGCCCAGTTGCGCCGGCAGACGTCTTCAATGTCCAACAGCGGCGTTGCGCTTTCATCGAGCAACGCATGCTGCTGACGATTGCGGTGCGAGTCGAACTCGAAGTAGCGCGGTCGCGGGGGCTGGTCCTCGGTAAGCGCGGCAACGAACCGGTCGGCGCCGACGATCTGTAACGCATAGTTGGTGCGGCGCTGCTCACCGATCGTCGAACTGGTTTCGCTGGACAGCTGCTTGCCACAAGCTGACCCGGCCCCGTGCGCGGGGAAAACCCACGTTGCGTCCGGCAGTTTCAGGAGTTTGTCGTGCAACGACCCGTACAGCGCCCGGGCCAACGTCTCCGCCGACACCCGGTTGTCCGCGAGCAGATCTGGACGCCCGACGTCGCCGACAAACAGGGTGTCGCCCGTCAGCACGCCGTAGGGAACTTCATCATCGGCGTGCTCGTAGACCACGATGCAGATCGACTCGGGAGTGTGGCCCGGGGTCGCGAGAATCTCCAAGGTGACTTGGCCCAGCGAGAGCCGGTGCCCGTCGCGCAACGGCTCGATTGGGAACTCAACGTCGGCGCCTTCGCCGTAGCAGATCAGCGCACCGGTGGCGGCCGCCAGCTCCAGGTGTCCGCTCAGAAAGTCGGCGTGGATATGCGTTTCGATGACCCTGTCGATGCGCAATCCATGCTCAGCCGCTTCGCTCAGGTAGGCATCGATGTCGCGCCGAGGGTCGACCACGACCGCACGCCCGGTGGTTTCATCCCCGATCAGGTAAGACGCTTGCGACAAGCAGTCCAGATAGTGCTGCGTGAAGATCATGTCGTTGCGCTCCCATGGCTCTTTTACAACTGTCGCGCATCTGCGGCGGTCCCGCTGTGTGGGCAGCAAGGTCGTGACGGCGCTCACCCGCGATCTCGCAGGACTGTTGCTTTCAAAT
>JAFAID010000331.1 GCA_019236925.1 Mycobacterium sp.
GTTGAGAGCGCCACCAACGTGGCGGTCATCGCGCTACCTAACCGATCCCGACAGCGAGGACCGCGGTGATGACTGGCTGGGCCGCGTCTTAGCGCCCGTCGTAGTGAATTTCGACGGGGCCGCGACGACGAATCACGTCGCGGCGGCCTGTAGGCGGATGATCGGGATGGTGCGATGGCACCGCGCGGCGCGCCGCCGATAGTCGGGCCAGAGTGGATAGATTCGGTCGGCCATGGCCCAGAGGCGTTTTCGCTCGGCGGGGTCGGTGACCGCGTTCGCGGTCATCACTGGGCCGCCCCCGTTCGTCGCGATCTGCACGCGGGGGTTTGCGGTGAGGTTGTAATACCAGGCGGGGTTTCTGTCAGCGCCGTAGTTGGAGGCAATCACGATCACTTCGGGCCCGTCGTGAAAGTAAAAGACCGGGTTGGTGCGCGGTTGACCGGTTTTGGCTCCGGTGGTGGTTAGCAGCGCTGAGGGCAGCATCAGTCCCATGGCGAGCCGGCCCCCGGTAGCTCGCAGCAGCCACGGGTCGACCTTCGGCGCGATGTTCTTCGCGAGCCACCGACCGACGCCGGTCGCCAAGAAGGCGGCGTAGGCGCGGACAGGGCGGCTGACCCGGGCGGGAGGATCGACCCATGGCAGGTCATCGCTCGGGATACTCGGTGAGTCGTTGCGGGTGGTCATGGTGACGGATCCTTCTGTGTCGGGCGGTAATGAACTTAAGGAATTGTTGGACCTGAGTACTTGGTGATCGCGACCTTGTCCTGACGGCAGGGGTTACCGGTAAGCAGATCCGTTATCATCTGGGGCACAACAGGTTACAAATGCTGCTGCATGGTAGTGAACATTTCCTGTTGTTGCGCAACGCAACTGGGCCGAGGTACTCAGGTTTTTGCATCCGTCGGCTCGAAGACAATCACGTGGCGCACGCCATTATGCTCCATGTGGCTGTCATGCGCGGGCCACATCTCGATTAGCCTCGGCATGTTGCGCGCAACCTCATCCTCTGTAGCGGGTCGGGACAGATAGTTTGCAGCGGTGCCGCCGATTTCGACACGTGCCCTTGGGTCGGCGAGCAGGTTCTTCGGCCAACTGGAGGCTGTTTTTAGCCCGAAGTTCTCGCAAGCGGCGACGAGGTTCTTGCCATCGCGCAGGTAGTGCAGCGGAACCGTTCGATCTTTGCCGCTTTTTCTGCCTCTCGTCGTGAGCAGCATCGTCGGCAGCGCCGGACCGCTCATGGAGAATCGGCCTCGGCTCGCGCGGATCAGCGCCCGGTCTACCCGGGATCCGACGTGCTTCATGAACAGGGAGAACCAGCGGTAGTGACCGACCTGCCGCATCACGCGGAGATGGAGCTCATACAGCTCACTCGTCGTCGGACCTACGCGCGAGCGCGTCCGGGTCTCATCAGGTGCAGTCATGCGTCAGCCTCGTGTCACGTATATACGTATCTGAGTCGGTAGGGCTTGCTAGCGTCGGCCGCATGCCTGCCCGCGCGCATCGCACGGTCGATCGAGTGATCGAGATTCTCGAGACCGTGTCGTTGAGCCCGCGCGGCGTGACCTTGGCCGAGCTGGCAGCCGCCGTGGATGCGGCGAAAAGCTCGGTTCAGGAGCTGACCAACGGACTTCTCGCCCGCGGCTATCTCATCGAGAGCGAGCGCCGGTTCCACCTCGGACCGGGGCCGTTCATCCTCGCCGCGCGCGCGAACAAGCTGGTCGCGCTATCACTCGATCACCAGTTCGTGGCCGAGTTGGGCGAGGTTCTCGGTTGCACCGTCCTCGTCGGGGTGCGCGTCGGGGACGCCATCGTCTTCACCGACCTCGTGGGCGAAGATTCCCCCAGCCTGACGTTCGCCGGGCGCACCCACGCCCGTCGCCCGCTCTATACCAGTGCCGCCGGAAAGACCCTGCTCGCCAACGTCCCCGACGACGAAATGAACCGCCTGCTCGACCTGGCCGGCCCCGAGCAGGCGGGCGAGGTGCGACAATTCCTCGCCGAACTCCCCGATATCCGCTTGCGCCGACTCGCCTTCAACCGCGGCGTCACGTTCGGCGACGCGTTTGCCGTGGCCACGCCCCTGCTGGCACCCGAGGGCAATCTGATTGCGGCGATCAGTGCAGCCGTCGACCCTTCAGAAGCGGATCGCCTCGACGAGATCGGCGAACAGCTCAAGAAGACCATTGCCACTCTCGGCCCTCCATACGGACTCAAACCGCGCTGAAAGGCCGGCCAGCCAGTCGAGTAGCGGGCTTGGAACTCCGGAGTAACCCGAAGAGTCGTCGGTGGATCCAAGCGACCGGGCGAGGTGTTCCGGGACCGACCGGCACTTGTCTGCGAACGCAAGTCGCGCATCACATTTCAGGCGCTGCGCAAATCCTCCAGCCGCTCTGAGACGACTAACCTGACGCAGTTCCTTCCCGGCCACCCTCTCCCACCCTGGCGGCGTCTTCCCAACGAATTCCGGCGAATTTGTCGGTACGGCCAGGTCCAACGACTCGGCCAACTTGAATGTGCGAAGCCCTAGCGGCGTACTCGACATCGCCGCCCGGTTATCAACACGCCGCGCCGGCGTTGACCTGGGCCGCTGCCGCGATGATCGCTCTTACCGTGCGCCGGCAGCGGCCGCAGTCGGCGCCCGCTCCGCACGCCTCGGCAACCTCCTTGGAGGTACACGCCCCGCCGGCGACGACGTCGGCAACGACGTGACTGGTGGCGCCGGTGCACAGACACACGAACATCAGCGCGTTACCCCTTCTGCGGCAGTGCGACCAAGCAGTGGGACACCGGCAGCGGTGCGGATCATCCCCGGAGAGACTGGAGCGGTCATGTGTCAGCCCTATGTACATATTTACGGATATTTAACCGGATATACGGACGATACTTGGACTGTACTGCGACTTGCGACTCGTTGCAAGTCCTGGTCCGGAATCGTCGACGGGGCTTGCTACCGTCAGCCGCATGCCTGCTCGCCCGCATCGCACGGTCGACCGAGTGATCCAGATCCTCGAGACCGTTTCGTTGAGCCCGCGCGGCTTGACGCTGGCCGAGCTGGCGGCTGCTCTGGATGCGGCGAAGAGCTCCGTGCAAGAGCTGACCAACGGGCTGCTCGCCTGCGGTTACCTCATCGAGCGGGAGCGCCGGTTCCACATTGGGCCGGGGCCGTTCATTCTCGCCGCCCGGGCGAACAAGCTGGCCGCGCTGTCGCTCGATCACCAGTTCGTGGCCGAGCTGAGCGAAATCCTGGGCTGCACCATCCTCGTCGGGGTGCGCGTCGGGGACGCGATTATCTTCACCGACCTGGTGGGCGAAGAATCACCGACCCTGAGGTTCGTTGCTCGCATCCATGCCCGTCGCCCGCTGTACAGCAGTGCCGCCGGAAAGACCATGCTAGCCAACGTTTCCGA
>JAFAID010000339.1 GCA_019236925.1 Mycobacterium sp.
CGGCGTTTCCCAGCCGGAAGTCGACCGTGGCCTCACGGCGCGCGGCGAACTGCGTGGCTACCGCAAGGGCGTTTTCGGTCAGATCGACGGCCGTGACCTGGAAACCTCGCTTGGCCAGCTGAATGCTGTCCACGCCGATACCGCAGCCGACCTCTAGCAATCTCTGATCCGTGCCGACCATCGATTCGAAGAGCTCGGGTAGGTGATAGTGCGTCCGGTATCTGCGCTCCTCGATGTCGTTGAAGTACGAGTCCGAGGCCCTCTCGGCGCCGGTGTAGTACTCGTTGTTGATGTGTGACTGCCAGAAATCATGGACCGTGTCAACGGTGCTGCCCGGCTGGGGTTTCATGGCGTCATGCTCCTTCTAGGGCAGCTGGACGAGCTGGCGTGGGCTGCTGGCGCTGACCGAACGCCGCAAGCCACATCTCGACGCCGATCATCTGCCAGAGCATGAAGTAATGCCAGCGCAGGCGCTGGTGAGGTTCTGCTTTGAGCACGGCCCGGACGAAATCGGGATTGAAGATACCGGAGCGCCGGAGCCGGTCCGGCGACAGCATCTCCCGGACCAGGGACCCTAGGTCCTTCTGGTACTGCTCGACCGGGTCAAACGTGAATCCCCATTTGCGTTTGCGTAGCACGCGGTCTGGCAGCACCCCGGTCAGCGCATCCTTGAGCAGTCCCTTGGGCCCGCTGCCAAAGCGGATGGCGTCTGGGATGCGGGCGGCGAACCGGACCAGATCGAGGTCCAGCAGCGGAACGCGCGACTCCACCGAGTGCGCCATCGACATGGTGTCCTCGTTATGGAGCAGATCGCACACCATCTTGGTCACGAACTCCGAGCGCAGGGCCTGGCTCTCCAGCGGCCGCTGATCGTCGAAGTGGGGGTTGTAATCGTCCCGGGCGGACGCCTCCAGCCGGTCGAGGAATGCGGGGGCGTACACCCGCTTGAGCAGCGCCGGGTTGAAATCCCAGGCGTTGCGGAGCAACAGGTAGCTGCGGGCCCCGTCGCCGGAGGCAGCCAGCCACTCGAGCTTGCGCGTGGCCAGGTCGAGTTCCGGCCGACCCAATCCCGCGATCCGGCGCGCCGCCCAGTCCAGGGTCGGCTCGAGCGCGCCAACCGCGGCACCGAGCGGCCCGCCGCGGAGCCGGCGGGTGCGCAGCAGGTAACTGTAGAAGTCGTAACCGGCGAACAACTCGTCGCCGCCGAGCCCCGAGAGCGCCACGGGCACGTGCTCACCGATAAACCGGTGCAGCAGGTACAGCTGCAGCGAGTTGACCTTCGGCTCCTCTGTGTGCCAGATGGCATCCGCCAGGTAAGCCAGGGCCGGCTCGTGCAGGACCACCTCATGGTGCTCGGTTCCGAAGGTGCGGGCCACGAAGCGCGCGTCATCGGTTTCATCGGTGGGCTCGTCGAAGCCGAGGCTGAACGTCCTGATAGGCCCGTTCGTGGTGCGCCGGAGCATGGCCACGATGGAACTCGAGTCGATGCCGCCGGAGAGCGAGACACCGACTGGGACGTCCGAGATGAGCTGACGCTTGACCGCTTCCTGGTAATGAAACCGGATTCCCTCGATCCATTCGTCCCGCTTCAAACTCTCCTCTGGCGTCCAGTCGATGGCCGCATACGGCAGCAGGCTGGCCTGCCCTGCGGCGAACTGGAGCACGTGGCCGGGCGGCAGGCGCCTGATGTCCCGGAAGAACGTCCGGTCTCCGGGCACGTAACGGACGTTCATCGACAGATGCAGGCTTGTCTCGTCGAGGTCGCCCGAAGCGAGCCCGCTGGCGAGCACTGCCTTGGCCTCGGACCCGAAGGCCAGCATGCCGGCCCGGGCCGAATACACCAGCGGCTTCACCCCGACCGGGTCCCGGACCAGGAAGAGCTTGCCGCGCGTCCGGTCGAACAGCGCGAACGCAAATATCCCGTTGAGCCGGGCCGCGAACCCGATTCCCTCGTCCTCGTAGAGGTGGGGCAGGATCTCGGTGTCGCAGTGGGTTATCAACCGGTGCCCGCGGGCCAGCACCGCGTCACGGAGCTCGGGGTAGTTATAGATCTCGCCGTTGAACACCACGACGACGGAGCCGTCTTCGTTAGCCATCGGCTGAGAACCACCAGCCACGTCCTGAATCGCCAGCCGACGGTTGCCGAGGTAGACGCCCTCGCCGCAGTAGAAACCTTCGCCGTCCGGCCCGCGGTGCGCGATCGTGCCGGTCATGGCCCGGATCAGCGCTTCGTCCCCGAAGCCCGACGTACCCGCTATCCCGCACACAAGAGTTACCGGTCCCTGCAGCGCGTCATCGGGTACCTGCGAAGCAGCTCTCGAAGTAGTCGATCATCCAGGCTGTGACATCGATCTTCTCCTGCAGGAGGCGCTGGCGCGTCTTCTGCCACGTCGCAGCAGGCTCCGCGAGCATCTCCTCAATGGCGGACAAGGCCATGTCGTACTGATCCTCGGTGAAATGCCGCACGAGGCCGTAGCGCCGTTCCTCGTCGTCGGTGTAACCCCGTCCCGTGGTGGCGATGAAGACGGCGGGCACCCCCAGCACGGCGGCCTCGGAGGACATGGTGGCCGACTCTCCGACGACGAGCCGGGCGTGGGCGATGAGGTGGTGGATCTGCTCGAGGGGCCCTGAGACGGCGAGGTCTGCGAGATGGCCTTCCAGCGGGGATTCGGAGGAGATGAGCACCCGCCCGCGACGTTGCAGCACTTCGATCAGGT
>JAFAID010000549.1 GCA_019236925.1 Mycobacterium sp.
GTGTTCCTCGGCTTCACCCTGCCCCCGAACTATGTTGCCCATAACTGGCCCGCGACCTGGATTGTCTTTGACTGCTTGCTCATCGCGTTCATGGCCACGACCGCGGTGCTGGGCTGGCTGCGCCGCCAGCTGGTGGTGCTCCCCGCCTTCACGACGGGGGTGCTGCTGATCTGTGATGCCTGGTTCGACATCATGACCGCCGGCCCGGGCCAAGTCTGGGTGTCGGTGTTGACCGCCGCCCTGGGCAACCTGCCGCTCGCGGTGATCCTGATCACCGGCGCAGTGCGGATCTTGCGACTGACAGCGACACGGCTGTGGTTTCTCGATCCCGGAACGCCGGCCTGGCGCCTGCCGTTGGTGCCCTAACCGGGTCGGCGCCGCTTGTGGCCGCGAGCAGCCGCAGCCTGGATCGATGCTGGCTGGCGCGGTGGCGAGTCAGTGGTGCATGAGCTGATTGGGTTGCTTTCCGAGAGGTGCCGATTGCCCGAACATGACGGTCGCGCCGCCGACCTGCTTGTGATCTTTGGTATTACCGTGGACTTTGCCCGCAAGGTGACGTTTCGGGCCCTACCGTGTGCACGTTCGCAAGGCGCTAGACACCCCATCCTGGGTGTCGCCAGGGACGATATCTGGATCAAGAAGAGCGATGTAGCCCTGGATCAGGGGTGGTCCGGCGCTCTTTGAGCACTGAAAGTCATCAGGATTTGCGGTTTTCGGATTTGAGCATCCACGCCTGCTTTTCGAGGGCGTCGATGATCGCGTGCAGCAGGTCAGCGGTCGACGGGTCGGCGGCGTCGACCGCGTCGTGCACGGTGCGCACTGTGTCCACAACGGCGTAGATACGGGTCGTCATCATGTCCACCGTTTCCGTCGTGCTGAATTCGCCGGGTGGAAGCGCCGGCACAGTCGTCGATGCCACGACCGTTTCGGAGCGCCCATCGGGAACCGCGTCGAGGGCGCGCATACGTTCAGCGATCGTGTCAGCGCCTTCACGCGCGCTGTCGACGATGTCGTCGAGTTGCAGATGCAGGTCTCGGAAGTTAGTTCCGACCAGGTTCCAATGGGCCTGTTTGCCTTGAAGATGCAGCTCGATGAGATCAACGAGAACCTTCTGCAGGTCCTGAGTCAAGCTGTCGGGGGCGTCGAACATGTGCACATCATCGACGCGACGACGGTTCGTTCGAACTGACGTGGTCATTGACAAATACCTTCTTTCGCAATGCGAGCAATTCTGGAATGGTTCGTCGACGGATCAGCCTTCGCATGGCAGGTCATCGACGCGGCGGACAGGCCACCGATGATGTAGCCGACCGTGTAGCTGCGCCTCCTAGTCATCCGACACTCCGCTTCCCACGCCTAGCAGACCAGTCCGGACTCCACCCAAGTCTCCACCGCTGCGACAAGGACGACAAGGTTCATTGCGATGGCAGACCGTGACCCCAAGGAAACGCGTTTCTCCGCCGTCATAGTCCAACCGCTCCCCTGAGGCCGCGGCTGCGCTGCGACACCGCTCGGTGCTTCGTTAGGAATTCGGTACCGACGTCTGGTTAATCCTCGACCACGCTGGACCGTCGAGCAGACTGCACCTCACAGCGAACCGCGGTCCATAGGATGGCGCGCCGGTTGCTACAAAGATCGCCTTAACCATGTGCCTGAATTGACCGAATGGCCAACGCCGCCGTGGTGAGAACATCGCGTCGGTGTCTTCCGATGCCTCCGGCCGGCACATGCCACGCTGAGCTGCGCCGGGGGAGTTAGGCGCGGGTGTCGCGCATCGCGAGGACTCGCCACGGCCACCATGAGTCGGCCGCGGATACCGCCGCGCCACCTGCGCTCATTGAGCATCGGATCATTCAGCGTTGCTACGTCCTTGGGCTACGCGCGCGGCCATGGCGTCGACCACCTCGTCGGTGCCCATGACGGCGTGTGCGAGGAACCGGTAGTTGATCAGCGCCGCCTGGTAGCCGTCGCCCCACTCCGGGTGCCGCGGTCCCGCGGTGGCGTCGCGGACGACGGCAACCCGAAAGCCCTGTTCCAGCAGATCGCGCAGGTGCGACTCGACGCACATATTGGCCAACATCCCGCCGAGAATCACTTTGGAGAAGCCATGCTTGCGCAACTGCAGCACCAGGTCGTTGGTTTGAGAACCAAAAACCTTGTGCGGGCTGGCGATTACCGTCTCGGCGTCGTTGATGTACGGCTTAAATACCTCGAGCCAGTCCGCGCCGGAGCCGACGAACCCGGACATATCCAGCGGTCCTGTGCGGTGGAACGTCCTGCTCTGGAACTCGTCGGTCTCAAGGGGACCGTTGAACAGCCAAGCATCATCGGTCGGATAAAAATAGTGCGGCGAGATGAACACCCGATAGCCGTGCCGGCGCGACGCCTCGAAGATGGCCAGCATGTGTTCGACGGTCTTGTTCTCGGTCACGCTCTCTCTGAGAGCACCCCAGCTCTTTCCGTCGGGGCTGAGCACGTCGATTTGCGGATCGATGAACACTACTGCGGTGTCGACGGTGGAGAACTCCATGGCTAAACCTCCCTCACGCCTTGAAGAACTCGAGCAGGTCGGCGTTGATGGTTTCGGCTTGCGTGGTCGGCATACCGTGCGGGAAACCCTGATAAGTTTTCAGCGTCGAGTTCTTCAGCAGTCTCGCTGACAACGGTCCCGAATCCTGGTACGGAACGATCTGATCGTCGTCGCCGTGCATCACCAACACCGGCACGGTGATTTTCTTGAGGTCGTCGGTGAAGTCGGTCTGCGAGAATGCCACGATGCCGTCATAGTGCGCCTTGGCTCCGCCCATCATGCCCTGACGCCACCAGTTCAAAACGATCGGCTGTGACACGTCCGCGCACGGGCGGTTGAACCCATAGAACGGACCCGACGCAAGATCCCAGTAGAACTTCGAGCGGTTGGCCGCCAGCTGGGCCTGGAGATCGTCAAAAACCGACTTCGGCAGACCACCCGGATTGGCATCGGTCTGGACCATCAGCGGCGGCACGGCGCTGATGATCGCGGCCTTCGCGACGCGACCGTCGCCGTGCCGCGCAATATAGCGCACCACCTCGCCGCCACCCGTCGAATGGCCCACGTGGATAGCGTCTTTCAAGTCCAAGTGCTCGGTCACCGCCGCGAGATCGTCGGCGTAGTGGTCCATGTCATGACCGTCGGACACCTGGCTGGACCGGCCGTGCCCGCGACGATCGTGAGCGATCACACGGTACCCGTGCTTCAGGAAGAACAGCATCGCAGAGTCCCAGTCGTCGGCCGACAATGGCCAGCCGTGGCTGAAAACGATCGGCTGGCCCTCACCCCAGTCCTTGAAGTAAATCTCCGTGCCATCGCCGGTGGTGATGGTCCCCATAGCCTGCCTCCTAGACAGCCCAAGTCGTGCAGATGGTGATTCCGCTTCGAGAATCTACGCCCGTTGACACATTGCCAGCGCGGACGTCACGCGCGGGGCGCCTGGATCAGCGCGCCACGCGGCGGGCTGCACACCCTCAGCTCGCTACCCTGTGAATCGACCGGCCCACCGCCGCCCGTTTGGGCACCACTCTGAGACCACACGTTGTGCGTGTTCGTGGACGACCCGCGAGCCTGTGCGCGTCGTTCACGGCTATATCGCGGTCATAAACCCATCGTGACCTGCGGAACCACGTTACCGCTACTTACTGGCGCCTCTCAGCGTCAAGGCGGGGTTGTAGTTTGATGGGCGGGTCCGGGGAAGTGACTAGTCTAAAGTGCCGGTGCGCCGGGTGTTAGCCGGCCGCGCAAGACGATAGAGCCGCCCGCGTGTCCTCACGGACATGCCTTTCGGGCGTTGGCGTCATGGATTAGCGCTCAACGCCACCAGATTCTGGCTGCGGACTGTGTCAGTGGGGTGCGGCGTCCAGAGCACATGGGCCGTTGGCGTCGATCAACTCGGGTGCTCAAACACGCGGCGTAGGACTGTGACAATCTCACCGCGCAGGAGACGCAGATCGCTCAACTGGCGCGGGACGGGTTGACGAATCCACAAATCGCCTGTCAGATCTTCCTGAGCTCACGCACAGTGGAGTGGCGCCTCGACAGGATATTCGCGAAGCTCGGGATCAGCTCGCGCAGAGAGCTCGATGTCGCGATGGCGACAATGACGTACAAATCGGCGGCCCAATCGCGGCAACGCGACTAGTGCCTAGTGTCAGTAGCCAGATTGGTTTCCCTACCGGCGGCCGGTTGTTCCCCCGCCGGCGGCCAGTTCGAGTTTGCCGGTTACCCTGCATAGCTGCTGCGATTCACTCAAACGCCAGAAAAAGGCGGTCGTCCAACACCGCGATTCGCGGCTTATCTGTCCGGCGGACTCGTGCGTCGTTTGTCCTTCAAATCGGCGGCGGCCGCCCGCGGCGCCGCTTGCCGTGACTGCAGAACTCGGTCACGCAGCACGTATTTCTGGATCTTCCCGGACGCAGTCAGGGGGAATTCTGAGACGAACTCCCAGTAGCGCGGAACCTTGAAGCTCACGACATGGTCGCGGCAATAGCCCTCGAGCGCAGCGACCTCCGGTGTGCAGCCCGGCCTCAGCCGGACGAACGCCGCGACCACTTCGCCCCACTCGGGGTCGGGCAGGCCAACAACAGCCGCATCAGCTACGGCATCGTGGCCGAAAAGGATGTCCTC
>JAFAID010000589.1 GCA_019236925.1 Mycobacterium sp.
CATGGACGAGGCGGTCTCCAATCTCGACAGCGACAGCGAGGCCGCACTGCACGTGGCCATGGAGACGGTGCGGCGCGGCCGCACCGTGCTGATCATTGCCCACCGGCCCTCGACCATCCGCAGGGCCGACCGGATCGTCGTCCTCGAAGGCGGCCGCGTCGTCGAGGACGGCACGCACGAGACATTGCTCGCCGCGGACGGCGCCTACCGGCGGCTGCTTCTCGCCCGCGAGCGCGATGAGGCGTCACTGGCATGAGCCCCGCGGGCAGCGCATGCGAGTAGGCGACGGTGGCGCTTGACCCCGCCGGTAACTGTCTAGGATGTGTATTCGTCGGGAGATGAAACCGGGCGTTACGGTACGACCCGCCGACGAGGGGAGGATTTTGCCACGGCAGGCCCAATATCGAAACGTAAGGCCGTGTCGCGCCTGCATCACATTCGAGGCAGCGGCGGCATGCGCATGTTCCTGATCGCAATATCAGCAGTTGTCATTTCTTCAGGCGCGCACGCCACATCGCTGGCCCTCAGCGATGTCTACCTGCAATATACAAATTTTAGCCCGAGCGTCTTCGGTCCCGGTGGCGAGACAATACGGTACGGCGCGGATGCAACGCCCAACGGCCTTGGTGTGGCGACGACCGGCTCCGCGACCACCACCAATCTTGCCACCGGTGCCATGATCCCGCCGCTTCCGATAGCTTATGATCCGGGACCGCTCGATGCTAACACCTTTGGAGGGTCGTTTCTAATATGTGCAGCAGCGTGCAGCCCCTCCGGCAACAATAACCCGAGTAACTTGACCGGTCCTTGGACGATCACCTTTCAGAATGCCGCCACCACCCCGACCAGTGTGCTTCCGTTACTATAGCTCTGCAAGGCGGGGAAATCCCATTTGTCAATAGTGTTGTTCTTTCTGGTACGACCGCCAATCCCACCTTCAGCTGGAGTCCGCCAGCGAATGTTGCCATCGACGGCTACCGAGTTGAGATAACGCAAAATAATCTCGGAGCAATGTGCCCCCTTTGAATACTGCCATCGTTGTAGCAGAGAACTTTCCACCAACGGTGACATCTTACACAGTACAAGTGTCCGACTTTACGCTTCCGAACTATCAGTTCATGCCAAACACAGCTTACACTATAACGATCATCGCGCTACAAACAAGAAATGGATGCCTCTTTTGAAATTTGAGTGGGTTGGGTGAGCTGAGGAGCGTCCTGCGGGCGCGGTCAAGGGCGGGCGAAGCCCGGCGCAGCGAACCCTTGACGGCGCCCGCAGGACCATACACTCGAGTCAGGCTGAATGCGGCATTGTGCTGCATTCAGCCATGAAAGCAAAAGCCCGTCGATGCAGAACCAACTGTTTGAAGCCGCTCTCGGCATTGCCAAACCGTGGTACGTGCAGGGCGTTGATTTTGACGCCGCGCGCAAGGTCCTCACCATCGGCATCGACTTTGTTGCCGGCAGCCGGTTTGCGGCGCCGGGGGTCGAAGGGCTGCACCGGGTCCACGACACCCAGACCAAGCGGCTGCGGCACCTCAACTTCTTCCAGCACGAATGCTACCTGGAGGTCAGAACCCCGCGGGTGAAGCTGCCCGACGGGCGGGTCGTCCAGATCGAGCCCGACTGGTTCGGCAAGCTCTCCGGCTTCACCTTGCTGTTCGAGGCGCTGGTGCTGGCCATGGCCCAGCAGATGACGTTTGCCGCGGTCGCCCGGCTGGTCAATGAATCCTGGCACCGCGTGCATGCGATCTGTTCGCGCTATGTCGATCTCGCCGTGGCCGAGGCCGATCTCTCAGCGGTCACCACGGTGGCGATCGACGAGACCGCCTGCCGGCGCGGCCACGACTATTTGACCATCGCCGCCGATGCCGCCGAACGCAAGGTCGTGTTTGTCACCGAGGGGCGCGACGCCACGACCATCGCCCGCTTTGCCGAACACCTGGCCACGCACCAAGCACGGCCCGATCAGATCACCACAGTGAGCATCGACATGTCGCCGGCCTTTATCCGCGGGGTAGCCGATCATCTGCCAAAGGCGCGCATCACCTTCGACAAATTCCATGTCATCGCCCATGCCTCGGCCGCCCTCGATCAGACCAGGCGCGTTGAGCAGCGGCGCGATCCGAACCTCAAAGGGCTGCGCTGGACATTGCTCAGGGACCGCCAGCGGCTCTCCGCAGAAGCGCGGGCCGACCTCGATGCCCTGATCAGTCAGGCCGCCACCAAACGCACTGCCCGCGCCTGGCTCTACCGCGAAGGCTTGCGCGCCATCCTCGACCGTAAGCAGATCAACGTCGTCACGACCATGCTCAAGCAGTGGTGCACCAATGTCCTGCGCTCCAAAGTCGCACCGATGAAGGAGGTCGCCCGCATGATCCGCCGCCACTTCGACGGCATCGTCGCCTGGACCCAAACCCGTCAGACCAACGGCTTCATCGAGGCCCTCAATGGCCTCTTCCAGGCGGCCAAGCGCAAAGCCCGCGGCTACACCCGCTTTGCCACCATGCGCACCGTGCTGTTCCTCATTGCCGGCAAGCTCGACTTTACTCGCATCAACCCTAACGCCGCCTAATCCACACGAAATTCAATAGAGCCCCCTTTGAATACTGGCATCGGTGTAGCAGAGGACTTTCCACCAAGGGTGACATCTTACAAAGTACAAGCGTCCGATTTTACGCTTCCGAACTATGCCAAACACAGCTTACACTATAACAATCATCGCGCTACAAACAAGAAATGGATCGACAACCAACCTGAGTAGTCCAAACGTCAATGCGTCCTCATTTGCCTATTCCAGCTTTTAGACATTGCCTGCGGGCGCGCCGCCAGTAATTTTGCCCATTACGGGTGCCGGGCCCCCTGTAGTATTTGGCTTCAATGTCCCCGT
>JAFAID010000627.1 GCA_019236925.1 Mycobacterium sp.
TCGGAAACCGCGTAGCCGTCACCGGCGACGAGGTTGATCACACCTGGCGGCAACCCGGCGGCTTCCAGCAGTTGCATGGTCAGGTACGCGGCGAATGTCTGGGTGACCGATGGCTTCCACACCACGGTGTTACCCATCAGCACCGGCGCTGTGGGCAGGTTTCCGGCGATCGCCGAGAAGTTGAACGGTGTTATGGCGTAGACGAATCCGTCCAACGGACGGTAGTCGGTGCGATTCCACTCTCCGCGTACGCTCAGCGGCTGCTGCGCCAGGATCTGGCGGGCGAAAGCGACATTGAACCGCCAGAAATCGACCAGCTCGCAGGGAGCGTCGATCTCGGCCTGGTAGGCGGTTTTGGATTGACCGAGCATGGTCGCGGCCGCGATCGTCTCGCGCCACGGTCCGGCAAGCAGATCGGCGGCCCGCAGAAAGATCGCGGCGCGTTCGTCGAACGGGGTCGCCGCCCAGTGCGCGCGGGCGGCCATTGCCGCGTCGACTGCAGCAGTGGCGTCGGCGTGGTCGGCGTTGGCCAGGGTGCCGAGCGTGGCGGCGTGCCGGTGCGGCTGCACGACATCGATCCGCTCACCGTTGCCCATGCGATGTGCGCCACCGATGACGTGCGGCAGCTCGATCGCGTCATCGGCCAGCGCGATCAGCGCGGCCCGCAGCCGGCCGCGTTCGGGTGAATTCGGTGCGTAGTCGTGGACCGGCTCGTTGGTGGGCAGGGGAACATCGGTGATCGCATCCATGTCCTCAGGATGCGCGCCGACGACCCGCCCAAGGTTGGCTGATCGGACAAGAACAACCCGAGCTTCTAGTAGAATCAGCCAATATGCGAACGGCGGGTGTCGGACTCGGTCAGCTGCTATTGGCCCTGGATACCACCGTGGTGAGCCTGGTCGAGGCTCCCCGCGGGCTGGACCTGCCGGTGGCCTCGCTGGCGCTGATCGACTCCGACGATGTGCGGTTGGGCCTGGGACGGGGCGCGGACTCGGCGGACGTGTTCTTTCTGCTCGGCGTCACCGACGACGAGGCACAGCGCTGGATCAACACCGGCCCGGCCGATCGGGCGGCGGTGGCCATCTTCGCCAAGAAACCCTCCGACGCGCTGGTGGAACGCGCCGTCGCAGCCGGGACCGCCGTGGTCGCCGTGGAGCCGCAGGCCCGCTGGGAGCGGCTCTACCGGCTGGTCGATCACGTCCTCGAGCACCACTCGCCCTTTTCGAACGAGCGGGCCGACCCGCGCAACGACTCCGGCACCGATTTGTTCGGCCTGGCACAGTCGCTCGCCGACCGCATTCACGGCATGGTCAGCATCGAAGACGAGCAGTCGCACGTGTTGGCCTATTCGGCATCCAACGACGAAGCCGACGAGCTGCGACGACTATCGATCCTGGGTCGAGCCGGACCGCCCGAGCACCTGAAGTGGATCGGCCAATGGGGGATCTTCAATGCGCTACGGGCCAGCGGCGAAGTGATCCGGGTCGCCGAGCGTCCGGAGTTGGGTCTGCGGCCCCGGCTGGCCGTCGGTATTCATCAGCCGGCCCGCGACGCCCGCCGGGCGCCGGTCTTCGCCGGCAGCATCTGGGTGCAGCAAGGCTTGCGGCCGCTGGCGGACGACGCCGAGGAGGTGCTGCGCGGAGCGGCCGTGCTGGCCGCCCGCATCATGACGCGGCTGGCCGCCAGGCCATCGACGCACGCGCTGCGGGCCCAGGAGCTACTGGGCCTGACCGACAGCGGATCGGTCGATGTGGACACCATCGCACGAGAACTGGGAATCGCCGACGACGGCAACGCCGCGCTGATCGGTTTTGACACCCCCGACCGTCATGCCAGGATGGCTGACGTGCTGGCTTTGAGCGCCAACGCTTTTCGCGCTGACGCCCAGGTCGCAGCACGCGGTTCGCGAGTATATGTGCTCCTTCCACATACCGCGAAGCGGTCGTCTCTCACCTCCTGGATTCGTGGGACAATCAGCGCGTTGCGCAGTGAACTGGGACTGCAGTTGCGGGCCGTCATCGCGGCGCCGGTCACCGGGTTGGCCGGCCTGGCCGCGGTGCGCGCGGAAGTGGATCGGGTACTGGATAGCGCTGAGCGCCATCCAGATTCGTTCGCCTCGGTGACATCGCTGGCCGAGGCACGCAGCACCGTGCTGCTCGACGAGATCGTCACGATGGTCGCCGCCGACGAGCGACTCGTCGACCCTCGGGTGCGCGACCTGCAAGCCCGCGACCCGGCGCTGGTTCCGACACTGCGGGCCTATCTGGACAGCTTCGGTGACGTCGCCGCCGCGGCGGAGCAGTTGCATGTCCATCCCAACACCGTGCGCTACCGGGCCCGCCGGATAGAAAATCTGCTGTCGACGTCGCTGGCCAATCCCGATGTGCGGCTGCTTCTTTCGCTGGGATTACGAGCTACCGAGCGACCGGGCTAGAGGTCGCGGCGGTGCGTTCATAGATCTCGGCAAGGAACTGCTCGACGGCCACGGCCGCATGGGCGGCCCGTGCCGAGCCGAAGATGTCAAAGGCGTGCTGGGCGAATGGCATTTCGGCGTAGACAACCGGCTGGCGGCTGACCTCGCGCAGCCGGGCGGTGAAGGCGCGGGCCTGTTCGACGGGGATCAACGAATCGTTGCGCCCGTGCAGCACGAAAAACGGTGGTGCGTTGGCAGAGACATGCGTGATAGGCGAGGCGGTGCGGAAAGCCGCTGGTGTTTCGGCTCGCCGCAGTTTGAACACGTACTTTGCCAGCGTCGGCGCCATCAGCGGGTGGATCGCATCGTCAGTTCGGGTGAAGTCGTAGACGCCGTAGAACGGGACCGCCGCGCGCACGCTGGTGTCGGCGTCTTCGAAGCCCGGCTGAAACTGGGGATCGTTGGCGGTGAGCGCGGCCAACGCCGACAGGTGCCCCCCGGCCGAACCGCCGGTGATCGCGATCCAGTCCGGATCGCCGCCGTACTCGGCGATATGCTCCTTGGTCCACGCGAGGGCCTGCTTGACGTCGACGATGTGGTCGGGCCAGGTGGAGCGCGGGCTGAGCCGGTAATTGATCGCCACGCACACCCAGCCCAACTCGGCGAGGTGACTCATCAACGGATACGCCTGTTGGCGTTTGCTTCCCACCATCCAGGCGCCGCCGGGAACCTGCAACAGCACCGGCGCCCGTCCGTCACGCTCGAGGTCCGGCCGTCGCCAGATGTCGAGGTGGTTCCGGGAGCCGTAGTCCCCGTAGCTGATGTCGGTGTAGTGCGCGTAGTCGCGGTAGATCCGCAGCATGCGGACCACGCCGGGCGTCTTGGCTGTGCCCGCACCCGCCGGCCGCTTCCACAGATCGCCCACCTCGGTGCGACGATCGGTGCCCAACCCCGCGTCGAGTGCAGCGGTGAGCGGCACGTTGGCCTGCCGGCCGAGGTGGTGCAGGCCCAGCAGTCCCAGCCACGACAGCCCGGACACCAGCCAGCTGAACCGGCGCAGCCGTGCCGATAGCCCACGGGTCACCGCTGCCAGCAGCGCAAACTGGGCGGCGATCATCTGCAACGGCAACTCGGATGCGAACACTCCGAAGCCGAACGCGTACATCGAGAGGTAACCGCGCTTGGTGAGCGGCTGGTAGCCGTTGGCGGTGACCGCAAGCCCGGCCAGCGAACCCAGCACCGCAGCCAGTTTCTTCACGACTGCCACTAAACCACCTACTGCCCCCGGCCGCGGTGGGTGGGGTGACGCTCGCAAGTAAGCGGATCACTCAAACCACTTGTGTCACTGTAGTTTTGCCTGTGGATACTCGCAGTGATTGTCGGACGGGTTGGTTACAATTCGAATATGTGTTCGAGTAGTCGGGAAGAGATCGTCGAAGTCTTCGACGCGCTCAAGGCTGACCTCGAGCGCGCCTTGGAACTGTCATTCGACGCGCTGACCACCCCGGAGCGGCTGGCGATGCTGCGGTGCTGCGAGAAAATGCGTCGTCAGCTGCCGGCCATCGAGCACCCGCTGATCAACCAGATCGGCGAGCAGGCCGATGCGACGGAATTAGGCGGCAAGCTGACGTCGGCGCTAGCCAACCGGCTGTGCATCACCCGCGGCGAAGCATCGCGGCGGATTCACGAGGCTGCCGATCTCGGCGAGCGGAGAGCGATCACCGGCGAACCGCTGCCGCCGGCGCTGACCGCCACCGCCGAGGCGCAACGGGCCGGGAATATCGGGGCCGGCCACGTGGCGGTAATCCGCGGCTTCTGGCATCGGCTGCCCGACCTCGTCGACGTCGAAACCCGCCAACAGGCCGAGGCCCAGCTGGCGCGGCTGGCCAGCGAGCATCGCCCCGATGAGTTGAGCAAGCTGGCCGACAAACTCACCGATTGCCTCAACCCCGACGGCAATTTCACCGACGACGACCGGGCCCGGCGGCGCGGCATCACCATCGGCAAACAAGACATCGACGGCATGTCCCCGATCAACGGCTATCTGACGCCCGAGGCCCGCGCCACCATCGACGCGGTGTTCGCCAAGTTGGCCGCACCGGGCATGTGCAATCCGGCCGACGTCAGCCCGTGCATCAGCGGCACCCCATTGCAAGAATCCATCGAGCGCGACACCCGTAGCGCCGCACAACGCAACCACGACGCGCTCAACACAGCCGGCCGCGCACTGCTGGCTTCCGGTGAGCTCGGGCAGCACAACGGCCTGCCCGTATCGATCGTCGTCACCACCACCCTGCGCGAACTGGAGGCCGCCGCGGGCAGAGGGCTTACCGGCGGCGGCACTCTGCTACCCATGTCCGATGTCATCAGGCTGGCCTCCCACGCGCATCACTACCTTGCGATCTTCGACAACGGCAAAGCCCTGGCGCTCTATCACACCAAACGGCTGGCCTCACCCGGACAGCGAATAGTGTTGTACGCCAAAGACCGTGGCTGCACAGCGCCGAGCTGCGATGTTCCGGGCTACTTCACCGAAGTCCACCACGTCACGCCCTGGGCAAAAACCCACATCACCGACATCAACGACCTCGCTCTAGCCTGCGGCCCCCACCACGCAATCGCCGAACAGGGCTGGACCACCCGCAAAAACCAGCACGGCGACAGCGAATGGATCCCACCACCGCACCTCGACTACGGCCAACCCCGCACCAATACCTACCACCATCCCGAAAAACTCCTCCGCGACGACGAAGACGACGGACCGTAGCGGTCCTATCGGGTTGCTCGCCGCCGATGAAGGACGGCACCGTTACCGGGCTGATCGGTTGGCATGCCGACCGCTCTAGGGCAGCATGAAGGACCGCCCAGCATGCCGGCCAGGTCCGCGCGTCCTACCGGCTCGTGGATGCCTCCAGGACCGGTTGCTGCACGTCGACGGCCTCGGCTGACACCACCGGGACGGAAAGGCGTTGGGCCTTCGATGACATCGGCATACTGCGAACGGCGTTGGCCGCGTTGCCACGGCGGCTAGTAACGACGATGGCCGTTGGACGAGCTACAGCTCTACCGCGCTAACCGTGAGGCCAATTACGGCTGCTGAATAGCCAACGTGCGGCTCGTCTTTCGATCACGGGCAGGCTTTGCGCGACTATCCGAGTGAACCTCTAGCGCCTTGTTCAAGCGCGCGCGCTATCCGCTCGCCCTTGTCGGTGAGTTCCATCCAAGCGGAAAACACCCAGGCCGGTGGATCGTCGTAGCGGGCGACATACACATCGGAGATTTTCTGTATCGACTCATCAAGCGACTCGTTCCAGGCAACTAAACTTCCGCCTTCGCCGGACAGATCGCCGAGTTCGAATAGCCCATCGCTGACCAAGGAGCGGATCATCTCCAAGGTTTCGCGCTGCACCTCCGACACCGTTGCCGACGGGTTGTGTCGGGTGACTTGGGAGTCGACGGCTCCGAGGTCTACGTAGTCAGCAAGCCCATCGGTAAGCAGTTCCGCGCGAACTTTCTGATGTGCTGTGGTCATTCGGTCAATCCTTGGTCTCGTCACGGTTCGTATTCGGGTAAATCGGCCACGTCGTCTTTGCCGAGTATCGGTGGGCCGTGATGGCTGTGCGGCGGCTGAACAAAGTGAGGGAAAGCGTTCGGATCGACCGGCCCCATGGGAACAAATGGTTCTGGCACGGCTGGCGTGGAGCGTGGTACCAGCGGCTCCACAGGCGCACGTTCAACCGGCGAAGACTCAACCGGCGCCCGCGGCCCAAGCACAGCTCCTCGCGGCGGCGGCGCCGCCTTGACGGGAATGTCCGGCACGCCTCCCCGATCGGAATTGACGTGAATCCTCTCGTAATCTTTATTCGGAGAACGGATGTCCATTGTCGGCCCGTACTTGTCGCTCTCGCGTATGCCAACGATGGTGCCGTCACTTAGCACCCGCTCCGTACCTGGGTAGCCACTGCCGGTGCGTTCCGGTGCACCCCGGGTAAGCCAGTTCCAAAAATTCCGCAGATCGTCTCCACTGCGAATCTCCAAAAAGTTGTCCTTGGTGCCCTTCGGGAGGTTCTTGATCGCGTCGCGTGCGTCTTGGGCCGTATGTCCGGGGCTGGGTGTCGGGGTTGGTGCTTGTTTCCAGTCGACGAGCTGAACCGTCCCGTTTCGCGGATCGGCCCCGACGTGGATCGTTTTGCCGCTGTGGGTGATCGGTTTCTCGTCGAAGGTGAGGCTGCCGACATCGCCAGCGGTGGCGGCGAGCTTCGTGCCGACTTCACGATCGGCGGCGACGAGCTCGGCTACGCGGCTACGAATGTCAGCGGAAAACGCCTGTGCCTGCGCTTGGCGCTGCGCCATCTCGGCGACGTTGCGCGACGTTCGGGTGTCGGTCACCGAAAGATCCTCACCCACAACGAAACCAGCCTGGCGAGCGTCATCGACTTTGTAGAGCACCGAGCGCTGGACCACGCTGATATCACCCGCGCCTCTACGGGCGTTCAGCGCCGCCTCACGCAACTGATCGGACTTCGGGGTCACGGTCGCCCTGTCGTCGGTGGTCCGCTTAACCAGCGCGTCGCGTGCCTGACCTTGCCAGTCCAAGCTGAGCGACTGCTGCCAAACCTGCCCGTAAACGTCATCCCAGCGGTCAGCGGTGGCTGTCCAGTGGTCGGCGGCTTCGATCAAATGATCGACATCCCAAGCGCGT
>JAFAID010000653.1 GCA_019236925.1 Mycobacterium sp.
CTCATCGGATACGAACCACCGGTGCATGTCGCGACCCGAGAGATCGCCATTCCCGCCAAGCACGGCGAGGTCCCGGCCACCCTCTACACCCCCGCGGACGTGCCCGAGCCGTCCGGGCTGCTGGTGTATTTCCATGGCGGCGGATTCTCGGTCGGTTCCCGGTTGAGCCATGATCCCATCGCTCGTTATCTGGCAAGCCACGCCGGTGCACGAGTTCTCTCGGTGGAGTACCGGCGCGCACCCGAACACCAATTCCCGGCCCCTGCGGACGATGCACTCGCCGCGTTCGAATACGCCCGCGACCACGCCGGTGATCTGGGTGCCGATCCCGACCGCATCGCCGTCGGGGGCGACAGTGCCGGCGGTAATCTCGCCGCGGTGACCACACAGCAGGCAGTGCGACGAGGTGGCGGAGCCCCGTCGTTCCAGCTGCTGATATATCCCGCCACCGATCTGAGCACGCGCCGGCCGTCGCGCGACCTTTTCGCCGAAGGTTCGACCTTCACCGATCGCAATATCCAGTGGGTGATGGCCAACTACATACCGGCGGGAACCGATCTGAAAGACCCGCGACTGTCACCTCAGCACGGCGACGTTACCGGCTTACCGCCCGCCTATATCGCCAGCGCCGGTTTCGATCCGGTCCGCGATGACGGCGAGGCCTATGCGGAAAAGCTGCGGGCCGGTGGAATCCCAGTGGCACTGACGCGTCAGGATGACCTGCCGCACGGATACCTCAGCTTCATCGGGCTGGGCGGCCGCTTCGCCGAAGCCGCGAGCGAAGCAGCCGGTGCGCTGAAACTCGGCCTCGCTCTGGGTTCAGGATCGTCGACCCAAGGGAGAGCCGGTGAACTTGTCCGGGTTGGCGATATCCCATAGGGCGCAGACCTTTCCGTCGCGCACCGTCATGGCCATGATCCGCGGCAGCATTTCGCGGTACCCGTCGCTGGCCGGGACGCCTGCCGTGTAAATGCCAAGTTCGCCATTGACCAAACCCAGCTCATACGCGGTATACATCGACGGGCCATAGCGTTGCGCAAGGCCGAGCATGAACCGGACCACCTTGTCCGCCCCGTGGATGACCTGAACTGCCGTGGGCGCCTTGCCATCCGAGTCGCCGGTGAACGTCACGTCGGGATGCAACAGCGCCACCACGGCTTCCAGGTCGCCGTCTGCCATCGCGGCCATCAGCTTGCCGACCACCTCGTTGTGCGACGGATCGGGTTCCGGCGGCGGCGACGCGCTGACGGCCTTGCGGGCCCGCGAGGCCAGTTGCCGTACGGCGGCTTCGTTGGTTCCGAGTACTTGCGCCACTCCGGCGAACGGCACAGCGAATCCGTCATGCAACACGAACGCGACCCGCTGGTCGGGCGACAGACGCTCCAGCACCACCATCGCCGCGAACCGGGCATCCTCGCGCGCCACCACCGCCGACAGCGGATCGGCACCGTCAACGCCGGTGACCACCGGCTCGGGCAGCCAGTTGCCGGTGTAGGTCTCGCGGCGGTGCGCAGCCGACCGCAGCCGATCCAGCCCGAGCCGGCTCACCACGGTGGTCAGCCAGGCCCTGGGGTTGGTGACCGCGTTGTCATGGCCGTCCCACCGCAACCAGGCTTCCTGGACGATGTCCTCGGCATCGGCCACGGTGCCGGTCAGCCGGTACGCCACCGACATGAGATGCGGCCGCAACGCTTCGAATTCGCTGACCTGCCCGGTCGAGGTCATAGCCCGAGCGTAACGTTCACGAACACGATGCTCGACAACCTCTGGCTACACTTCACCCGGCACGGCCCGGACGTCACGCCGCCGATCATCACACGCGGCGAAGGTGTGACGATCTTCGACGACCGCGGCAAAAGCTACCTCGACGGGCTGTCCGGCCTGTTCACCGTGCAGGTCGGCCACGGCCGCACCGAACTCGCCGAGGTGGCCGCCCGGCAGGCGAGCACTCTGGCCTACTTCCCGCTGTGGGGATACGCCACTCCGACCGCGATCGAGCTCGCCGAGCGCCTGGCACAGTACGCACCCGGCGACCTGAACCGGGTGTTCTTCACCAGCGGCGGCACCGAAGCCGTTGAGACCGCGTGGAAGGTGGCCAAGCAGTTCTTCAAGCTGACCGGCAAACCCGGTAAGCACAAAGTGATTTCGCGATCGATCGCCTACCACGGCACCACTCAGGGCGCGCTGGCGATCACCGGGCTGCCGCGGTTCAAGGAGCCGTTCGAGCCGGTGACACCGGGCGGTTTCCGAGTGCCCAATACGAACTTCTATCGCGCGCCCGAACCGTTTCACACCGACGTCAAGGCTTTCGGGCAGTGGGCCGCCGACCGGATCGCCGAGGCGATCGAGTTCGAAGGACCCGACACCGTGGCCGCGATATTCCTGGAACCGGTGCAGAACGCCGGCGGCAGCATCCCCGCTCCCCCAGGCTATTTCGAACGAGTGCGGGAGATCTGCGACGAGTACGACGTGCTGCTGGTCTCCGATGAGGTGATCTGCGCGTTCGGCCGGATCGGGTCCATGTTCGCCTGTGACGACCTCGGCTACGTGCCCGACATGATCACCTGCGCCAAGGGGATGACGTCGGGCTACTCGCCGATCGGCGCGATGATCGCCAGCGATCGGTTGTTCGAGCCGTTCAACGACGGCAACACGATGTTCCCGCACGGCTACACCTTTGGCGGCCATCCGGTGTCGGCTGCCGTCGGGCTGGCCAACCTCGACATCTTCGAGCGCGAGGGACTCAACGACCACGTAAAAAACCACGCGGCCGGCTTCCGCGCCACCCTGGAAAAGCTGTACGAATTGCCCATTGTCGGTGATGTGCGCGGCGAGGGATTCTTCTACGGCGTCGAACTGGTGAAGGACAAGGCGACCAAGCAAACCTTCACCGACACCGAACGCCGCTCGCTACTTGGCCACGTATCGTCGGCCCTCTTCGAAGCCGGGCTGTATTGCCGTACCGACGACCGCGGCGATTCGGTCATTCAATTGGCGCCGCCGCTGATCAGCGGTCAAACCGAGTTCAACACCATCGAATCGATCCTGCGCAGTGTGCTGACAGATGTCGGGAATCGCCTGTGACCGCGCCGGCGACGATGCAGAGCGAAGCGATGGGAAAGAGCGGCGCCAATGGTTAGGCCAAGCATCGACCCGATCCGGTGGCAGCCACCGCCGTCACGGCCGTTACCCGGACCCGACCTCACCGCGACGCTGCACGTGGTCGAGGTGCCCGGCAACGCCGCCGAAGACGTCGTCGCCGATGCCGAGGGCAACATCTGGACCGGTGTCGAGGACGGACGCATCATCCGGATCACCCCCGACGGCAGCTCGGCTCAGGTGGTCGCGAACACCGGCGGGCGACCGCTCGGCTTGGCAGTCGCCCGCGATGGCCGTCTGCTGATCTGCGACAGCCACCGCGGCCTGCTGCGATACGACCCCGCCACCGGGACACTGGAGACATTGGTCGCCGAGGTGGCCGGGCGAGCTCTGACGTTCTGCTCTAACGTCGTCGAATCGTCTGACGGCACAATCTATTTCACCGAATCGACGAGCCGGTTCCACTACGAGTACTACAAAGGCTCGGTGATCGAGGGACGTCCCACCGGGTCACTGTTCCGGCTTGATCCCGACGGTACGGTCAGCGTGTTGGCGTCGGATCTGCAGTTCGCCAACGGAGTCACCCTGACCACCGACGAATCGGCGTTGGTGTTCGCCGAGACGACCGGCTGCCGGCTATCCAAATACTGGCTCACCGGAAGCCGGGCCGGCTCGATCACCCCGTTGGTCACCGATCTGCCCGGTTACCCCGACAACATCTCCACCGGTCGCGACGGCAGGATCTGGGTCGCCATGGTGTCGGACCGGAATCGGCTCAACGAATGGCTGGGCCCACGCGCGCCGGTCATCCGTTCGCTGTTGTGGCGGCTGCCTTACCGGTGGCTGCCGAACCCGAAGCCTCTGGCGTGGGTGATCGCGTTCGACCCCGACGACGGCCACGTCGTGACGCAGCTTCGCACCCAACATGCGGCCTTCGGTCTGGCCACCGGAGTGGTGGAAACACCCGGACGGCTGTGGCTGGGCCGCATCGGCGGCGCAGGCGTCTGTTACCTAGATTTGTAACTTCTGCAACACCAGTCACAGCGCGGCTCCCCGGATTAGGGCCGCTGATCGCCTACTCTGCACAGACGATGGCCTACTTACGTACTGCGTCATGCCTGGTAGCGGCGGCTTTTATGGTCACGGCCCCCGCCGTGCTCGGCATGCCGACTGCGATCGCCGAGCCCAATGCCGGAACCGGTCCGGCGCACGACGCCTGCCCGTTCAAGGTGGCCACCCCGCCGGCGGTGGATTCGTCGGAAGTCCCCCGGGCCGGCGATCCGCCCCTGCCGCTGCCGGTGCCCGCGTCGCCGATCGGCGGTAACGCACTGGGCGGCTGCGGAGTGGTGACCGCACCCAACACCCCGCCGGTGCCCGGCGACGTCTCCGCGGAGGCCTGGGTGGTAGCCGACCTGGACAGCGGCGCGATCATCGCCGCGCGTGACCCGCATGGCCGTCACCGCCCGGCCAGCGTCATCAAGGTGCTCGTCGCGATGGCATCGCTGCGCGAGCTCAACCTGAACAAGACCGTCGACGGCACGCCTGAGGATGCCGCCGCGGAGGGCACCCGGGTCGGCGTTGCCCCGGGTGGCACCTTCACAGTCAACCAGTTGCTGCACGGGCTGCTGATGCACTCCGGCAACGACGCGGCGCACGCACTGGCCATGCAACTGGGCGGCATGCAGGTCGCACTGGAGAAGATCAACATGTTGGCCGGCAAGCTCGGTGGCCGCGACACCCGCGCCGCAACGCCGTCGGGGCTGGATGGACCCGGCATGAGCACGTCGGCGTACGACATCGGGCTTTTCTACCGATACGCCTGGGAGAACCCAACTTTCGCTGACATCCTCGATACGAGGACGTTCGATTTTCCCGGCTACGCCGACCATCCCGGCTATCAGCTGGAAAACGACAACCAGCTGCTGTACCACTATCCGGGCGCGCTGGGCGGCAAGACCGGCTACACCGATGACGCGGGCCAGACGTTCGTGGGCGCGGCCAATCGCGATGGACGGCGGCTGATGGCGGTGCTGTTGCACGGCACCCGTCAGCCGATTGCGCCGTGGCAGCAGGCTGCGCATCTGCTCGATTACGGTTTCGCGACCGCGCCGGGAACCCGGGTGGGAACGCTGATCGAACCCGACCCATCGCTGGCGGTCGCCAAATCCGGGCCCGGGGACGGCGCGCCGGGCACGGCGGCCAACGCTGCCGCGATCATTCCGCCCGCCAACGCACTGCCAGTACGAGTCGGTGTGGCGGTGATCGGCACCGTCATCGTGCTCGGGTTGATCATGGTTGCTCGCTCGATGAATCGCCGGCCGCAGAACTAAGCTCGCCAAGTGAGCGGCGCCCGGCGGCATGGACTCCTGCTGGCCCTCAGCGCGACAACGGATGTACAGGTATGTCGCTGATTGCCGCCGGCGCCATCGCACTGGAGCAGGGTTTCTGCCGGCCCGGTTGGGTGGAAACCTCGGTCGGACGGATCGTGAATTGCGGCTCGGGCCCGCCGCCCCGGCCGGCCGAGGTCAGCCTGCCCGAGGCGTTAGTGGTGCCGGGTTTCGTCGACATTCATGCGCACGGTGGTGGCGGCGCGTCATACACCGACGGCAACGACGCAGATACCCTGCACGCGGCGATGTTTCACCGCGGACATGGCACGACCACCACGCTGGCCAGCCTGGTCACGGCGTCGGCCACCGATCTGCTCACCGCGGTATACGCGCTCGCCGCTTCGACCCGCGCGGGCACCGTCGCCGGCATTCACCTGGAGGGGCCGTGGCTGAGCGCGGCGCGTTGCGGGGCACACGATCCTGCGCAGTTGCGCGACCCGGCGCCCGCTGAGATCGACGCCCTGCTGACCGCTGGCGGCGGCGCTATCCGAATGGTCACCCTGGCACCCGAACGCACCGGAAGCGCCGATGCGATTACCCGCTTCGTCGACGCCGGAGTGGTTGTCGCCGTTGGGCATACCGACGCCAGCTACGAGCAGACCCGCCATGCCATCGATCTCGGCGCGACGGTCGGCACCCACCTATTCAACGCCATGCGGCCGGTACACCACCGTGAGCCCGGACCCGCGATCGCGTTGTTGCAGGACGCACGGGTAACCGTCGAGTTGATCGCCGACGGCGTGCACATCCACCCGGCAATGCAGCGCGCGGTGATCGAGGCGGCCGGACCCGACCGGGTGGCGCTGGTCACCGATGCCACCGCGGCGGCGGGGTTAGGCGATGGCGAATTTCGGCTCGGGGCAGTGCAAATCGACGTGGTCGAGGGGGTGGCACGTGTGCGCGGGACCTCGACGATCGCCGGCAGCACCGCGACGATGGATCAGCTCTTCCGCGCCGCGGCACGCCTCGGCTCAGACCGGGACGTGGCGCTGACCGCTGCCGTACAGATGACCTCGACGACGCCGGCCCAGGCCCTCGGCCTCGACAACGTCGGCAGCTTGCGCGTCGGCGCTGACGCCAATCTTGTTGTCCTGGACCGAGATCTGCAGGTCACCGGCGTCATGGTCGACGGCGGCTGGCGAGCGTAGCACTAGCTCTCAGCGCTCGGCGTCCACGCCGAAATCCGGGGAATCCAGGCCGGGACGTTGTGCCGGTAGTTGACATAGTCGCTGCCATAGCGCTGAGCGAGGTGGGGTTCTTCCCAGAACCGGATGAAAGTCGCAAGGCACGCGAAGAAGATCGCAAACCACGCCAGCAGCCCGACCGACGCCGTCACAGCCGCCTCCCCGAGCAGGATGGCCAGCACGCCGCTGATCATCGGGTTGCGCACATGCCGGTACGGGCCCTGCACGACGAGGTGGACCGGTTCTCCCAGAACCTTTCCCACACCGAGCGTTCCCTTGCCCTCGCGGTCGAACAGCAGGTTTGTCCAGACCAGCATGCCCAGCCCGCCGGCGATCAGCAGGCCACCGATGCTTACCAGTCCCGCGATCAGCGGTGAAGCGTAATCCGGCAGGCGCACGTGAGGCCAATCCAGGATCAGCGCCGGTATCAGCAGCGTCATGGTGACCGGGGCGATCAGAACCGAGATCAGATGCCGCCACCACAGCCGTCGTTCACGTGTTTCCGCAACCATCTCGCTCCCTTCTTTCCAAATTCTTCAACCCTCGTTGAAGAACGACGATACGCCGCTGACAGGCCGAACGTCAACGTGCGTTGAAGTATGCTGCCGTGCATGTCAGAGGTCCGGCGTCCGGGCCGGTGGCGCACCGGTCAGCAGAACCGGCAGCGGATCATCGACGTCGCACGGAGGCGTTTCATGCGCGACGGATACGAACGCGCCACCGTGCGCGCGATCGCCGCGGACGCCGGCGTGGACGTGGCGATGGTCTATTACTTCTTCGGCAACAAGGAAGGCTTGTTCAGCGCGTCGACGCTGACCGGTCCGGAGCATCCGCTGCACCAGTTGGCCACGCTGCTCGACGAGGGTCCCGACGACGTCGGCCCGCGGCTGGTGCGTCGTTTCCTCGAGCATTGGGACCATGGCGGCGTCTTCGAGCCGTTCCTGACGCTGTGGCGCTCGGCGGCTATCCAGCCCCAGGCCCGGCGGGTGTTGCACGACACCCTCGCCGGACCGGTCGCCCATCGAATCGCAACGGAGTTCGGAGTCACCGACGCCGAGTTGCGCGTCGAACTGGTGGCCAGCCACTTAGCCGGGTTGGCTTTTGCGCGTTACCAACTCAAGCTCGAGCCGATCGCGTCGACCGCCGTCGAGGACCTGGTCGACCGGGTTGGGCCGACGGTGCAGCGCTACCTGACCGGCGACTAGACGCCGCCGTCAGGTAGCGCTGTGCGATCAGCAGGCCTACGCCGGATGGTCCGCGGTCTCCTCGGCCCTGCCGAACAGGAAGGGATAGGCGATACCGGCGATCGCTCCGCCGATCAGCGGCGCCAGCCAGAACACCCACAGCTGTTGCGGTGCGCCGTCGCCGTTGAAGAATGCGACCGCGGTGGAGCGGGCCGGGTTGACCGAGGTGTTGGAGATCGGAATCGCGACCAGGTGGATGCCCGTCAGCGTCAGCCCAATTGCCAAGCCGGCGAAGCCCTTCGGCGCCCGCGCGTCGGTGGAGCCGAGGATGACGAACAGGAACATCGCCGTCAAGACGATCTCGGCGAGGATCACTGCACCGAGTGTGTAATGACTGGGCGAGTGTTCGCCGTAGCCGTTGGCCGCCAGGTGCCCGGTCGCAATGAAACCGGGCCTGCCGAAGGCGATGTAGTAGACCACCAACGCCCCGAGCAGGCCGCCGATCACCTGAACGACCCAGTACGCCGGCAGGAGTTTCCATTCCACGCGACGAGCGAATGCGGCACCCAGCGTGACGGCAGGGTTGAAATGCCCGCCGGAGATCGTCCCGAACGCGTACACGCCGACCAGTACGGTCAGACCGAAGGCGAGCGCAACGCCCAGATAGCCGATACCCAGCGGGTAGAGATCAGCGGCGCGGGCCTGCAGCGAAAAAACCGCGCTGCCGACGCCGCCGAGCACCAGCCAAAAGGTGCCGATCGTCTCCGCTGCCAGTTTGTGGAACAGGTTTGGTTCCGACATCGCCGACCCGCCTTTGCGTAGAGCAACTATTCCTGCTCATGAGGGTGACACGGCTACACGCAGATGCGACCCGCCGTGGCCAAATTGTTTCGGGATAGAGACAACTGCGACGTTGAGTGCGTGACCTACCCTTTATTTCGTCGGAGTAGTCGGGAAAGCCCCAGTGCCCCAATGGCGCCCATTGCGGCAGCGGTCAAGGCCTGCCTTACATTGAGATCCTCGTGAAGATGAACCCTGGTCGTAATGACCGCAGGCTCAGGCGGTTCCGTTGGCGCCGGGGTCGCGCTTTCCGTCGACGTCGCCGCCCACGCAGTGGCGAATAGCAGCAGTCGAGCGGTGACGTAGGCGAACACCATGAGGCCCAGCACTGGTCCGAAGGCGGCACCCGCCGGGCTGCGCAGGACGGACTTCAGGTAGATCGACGCGCCCAGCTTGAATAGTTCGAAGCCGATCGCCGCGAGCAGAGCGGCTCGCATCGAGCTGGCGAAGCTGACGGGTTCCCTGGGCAATCGGGCGATCATCCAGGTGAACACCAACCACGACAACAACAATGACACCAGCAGCGACCCCCCGCGGAGGATCGCGTCGAGGACCGGCGCGTTGTGAATACCCAGCCACCCCAACACCTTGTCCATCGGCGCCGCGGTGGCGAGCATGCTGAGCGCCAGCGTGGCGAGGATCGCCACGAACGACGAAACCATCGTCGCCAGATCGGAGAACTTGGTCCGGATGTATCCGCGGGACCCATCGCCTTGGTTCCACATTGCGCTCAGCGCCACCCGAAGATTGCCAATCCAGTTCAGGCCGACCCATGCCGCGACTGCCAAACCGATGACACCGACCGACGCACGCGAAGCGATCGCCGAATTCATCAGGTCAACCACCTCCTGACCGAGAGCGCCCGGCACCGCGGCCGTGACCTTGCGGTAGATCCCGGTCAGCACATCGGGCCGACGCGACAACAGAAATCCGCCGACGCTGAAACCGATCATCAGCAACGGGAACAACGCGAAAATCGTGTAGTAGGACAGCCCGGCCGCGAAGAAATTGCCCTTGGACTCTTCGTATCGGTCGTTGGCCCGGATCGCGTGGTCGAACCAGCCGAACCGCGCCCGCAGCCGATCCAGAGTGCCTGGTTTGGCCGGTTCACTCATGACCACCCGCTAGGGACGTTTTGGCAAGAACCCTAGCCGGTCATAGACCCGGTCGACCGTTTTTCCGGCCACGTCCTCGGCCCGTGCCGCCCCGGTGGCCAGCACAGCCTCCAATTCGGCTGGATCCGTGAGCAACTCGTCGACCCGGGCTTTGATCGGCGTCACGAATTCCACGACGGCCTCGGCGGTGTCCTTTTTCAGGTCGCCGTAGCCGTGCCCGGCATACCGTTGCACCAACGCGTCGACCCCGACACCGGTGACCGCGGACTGAATACTCAGCAAGTTCGACACGCCGGGTTTGGTGTCCGGGTCGTATCGGATCTCGCGTTCGCTGTCTGTAACAGCGGAGCGAATCTTCTTGGCGGACACTGAAGGAGCATCGAGGAGACTGATCAGGCCGGCGTCGGTGGCTGCCGATTTGCTCATCTTCGACGACGGGTCTTGCAGGTCGTAGATCTTGGCGGTGACCTTGGGAATGAGTAAATCGGGAACCACGAACGTGTCCGGGAACCGGCTGTTGAACCGCTGCGCGATATCGCGGGCCAGCTCCAGATGCTGACGCTGGTCTTCACCGACCGGCACCAGTTCGGCGTCGTAAGCCAGCACGTCGGCGGCCTGCAGCACCGGGTAGGTGAACAGGCCGACCGTCGTCGCGTCGCTCCCCTGGCGCGTCGATTTGTCTTTAAACTGCGTCATGCGCGAAGCCTGACCGAAACCGGTGAAACAGCCCAGCACCCATGCCAGCTGGGTGTGCGCAGGGACGTGGCTCTGCACGAAGATCGTGCTGCGGCCGGGGTCGATACCCAACGCCAGATACTGCGCGGCGGTGAGCAAAGTTCGGCGCCGCAGCACGTCGGGGTCCTGCGGGAGGGTGATGGCGTGCAGGTCGACCACACAGAAGAACGCGTCGTGGTCGTCTTGCAGCTGGGCCCACTGCGTGATGGCGCCCAGCGCATTTCCGAGGTGCAAAGAGTCGGAGGTGGGCTGCACGCCGGAGAAGACTCGGCGGGTTCCGGTAGCGATGCTCATGATGACTCGATCATTTCACGCGGACACCTGCGCGTTCCACGTGCTTGCGGTACCGGCGGTATCACCTTACTGTCGGGTTCATGACGACTCGCGCGCCCATCCATCTCGGGTCCGGCGAACCAGTCCTGCTGCTGCACCCCTTCCTGATTTCGCAACTGGTATGGCAGAAGGTGGCTCCGCAATTGGCCGACACCGGCCGCTACGAGGTATTCGCCCCGACGATGGCCGGCCACAACGGCGGGCCCCGATCAGGCACCTGGTTCCTCAGCTCCGCGGTGCTGGCCGACCACGTCGAGCGGCAACTCGACGAACTGGGCTGGGACACCGCCCACATCGTCGGCAACTCCCTGGGCGGCTGGGTAGCCTTCGAACTCGAGCGCCGCGGCCGGGCACGCACCGTGACCGGCATCGCGCCGGCCGGCGGCTGGCACCGGTGGAGCCCCACCAAGTTCGAGGTCATTGGGAAATTCATCGGGGGTATGCCGGTGTGGGTGCTGGCCCACCTGCTCGGGCAGCGACTGTTACGCCTGCCCATGAGCCGACGGATCGGCACCCTGCCCATCAGCGGAACGCCGGATGGGATCAGCGAGCGCGAACTCCTCGACGTCATCGACGACCTCAAGCATTGCCCGGCCTACTTCCAGCTGTTGATGAAGTCGCTGCTGATGCCCGGGCTGGTGGAACTAGCGCAGACCGACGTCCCTACCCATCTGGTGCTCTGCGAGAAGGACCGCGTCTTTCCCGGGCCGCGATCCCACCGGTACTTCAAGGCGCAACTTCCCGCTCGGACACGGGTGACCGAGCTCGACGGCGTCGGACACATTCCGATGTTCGAGGCCCCGGGACGAATCACCGAAGTCATCACTGGCTTCCTCGACGAGCACATCCCGCCCATCCGAGCGGTTAAGTCGAGCTGAGCGCCTTCTCCAGGTTGTCGGCGATCGCGCCGAGGAATTCCTCGCTGGTTTGCCAGCTCTGATCCGGGCCGATGAGCACGGCGAGATCTTTGGTCATCTGCCCGCCTTCGACTGTGGCGACGACGACGTCTTCGAGCTTCTGCGCGAAGTCGCCCACCTTGGGGGTGTTGTCCAGCTTGCCGCGGTGCTCAAGCCCGCGCGTCCAGGCGAAGATCGAGGCGATCGGATTGGTGGAGGTAGGCTTGCCCTGCTGGTACTGCCGGAAGTGGCGAGTGACCGTGCCATGGGCGGCTTCGGCCTCAACGGTCTTTCCGTCCGCGGTCATCAGCACCGACGTCATCAGCCCCAATGAGCCATATCCCTGGGCGATTGCATCAGACTGCACGTCGCCGTCGTAGTTCTTGCACGCCCACAGGTAGCCGCCCTCCCATTTGAGGGAAGCGGCCACCATGTCGTCGATCAGCCGGTGCTCATAGGTCAGCCCGGCAGCTTCGAACTTGTCCTTGAACTCCTCGTCGTAGATTCGCTGGAACTCGTCTTTGAACATCCCGTCGTAGGCCTTGAGGATGGTGTTCTTCGTCGACAGATATACCGGGTAGTTCTCTTTCAGGCCGTAGGCGAACGATGTGCGTGCGAAATCCTGGATCGAATCCTTGAAGTTGTACATCCCCATCACGACGCCGCCGTCCTCGGGGATCGACACCATCTTGTGCACGATCGGCTCACTACCGTCGTCCGGGGTGAAGGTCAGCGCGACAGTTCCCGGTTGGTCGAGCTTGAAATTCGTCGCCCGATACTGGTCACCAAAAGCGTGGCGGCCAATCACAATCGGCTTCTTCCACCCCGGAACCAGCCGCGGCACATTCGAGATGATGATCGGCTCACGGAAAATTGTGCCGCCCAGAATGTTTCGGATTGTCCCGTTGGGCGACGACCACATCGTCTTGAGGTTGAACTCCTTTACCCGGGCTTCGTCGGGGGTGATCGTGGCGCACTTGACGCCGACGCCGTGCTTCTTGATGGCATACGCCGAGTCAATCGTCACCTGATCGTCGGTGGCGTCACGGTGCTCGATGCCGAGGTCGTAATAGTCCAGTTTGATGTCGAGGTGCGGAAGGATCAGCATGTCTTTGATCAGCTTCCAGATGACCCGCGTCATCTCGTCGCCGTCGAGCTCAACTACCGTGCCTTCGACTTTGATCTTTGCACCGCTGGACATGAAGCCCAGACTACAAGCAGGCGGCTTCAGCTGGTCAAGGCGTGGGACACGGTGGTCGTATGCCCGGTCCAGCGGGCAAGTACCTCAAGCCATTCGGATCGGTTGGCCGAGTCGCCGGCCCAGGCGATGTAGCCGTCCGGCCGCACCAGCACTGCCGGCCCGGAATCAGCCCGCTCCGCTTGGTGCAGGTCGATGACGTCGACCGGAGACCTGCCGCTTTCACGAATTAACACAAAACCGGGCTCGCGCTGCAGCTCAGTCAGACGGTCTTGCGTCAGCGGAATCTGCGTCGCCCGGGTGCCCACCAAAAAGCTCTCGCCTGCCCGGTGGGCATAGCGCAGCGTCGTACCCGCGAAGCTCCCCGCCACCTCGTCCCGCACCCGGGGGAGTCGAAGAAGTCTGGGCGCCAGCAGGTTTCGCAAACCGCGCGCGACCCGCGGGTGCAACGTGACGCCACGCGCCATCATTCCGGACTGCAGCACCACCCGCTTGCCGATCGGATGGCGCTCGTCGTGATAGCTGTCCAGGACGGTGTCGTCTGCACCAGCGAGCACCGCGTCGATTTTCCACGCCAGGTTCGCGGCGTCCTGAATGCCAGTGTTCATGCCCTGGCCGCCCATCGGGGAGTGGACGTGTGCCGCGTCTCCGGCCAGGAACACGTGACCGTGCCGATATTGCGCGACTTGTCTTTCGTCGCAATGGAATCGGGACTTCCACCCAACCTCGAGCAGTCCGGGGTCGGCCTTCATCGCCCGGCTGAGGACCCCGACGATCTCGTCGGCATTCACCGCCTCGGTGTCGGGAAGCTGATTGTTGCGGTCCCACACCATCGCGCGGTACCAGGAACCGTCTGCATCGTGGCGGTCGTAAGGGGCCAGGAACGCGAACTCGTCGCGGGTGCTGCCGAGCGTGAGGCCGCCGTCGGCAGGCCCGTCCGCCAGCTTGACGTCGGCGAGCACGATAGACGACAAGATCGTCTTGCCCGCGAAATCCGCACCTATCAGCGTGCGGACCGCGCTGTGGGCGCCGTCGGCGCCGATCAAATACTTTGCCCGCCAGAAGGTTCGACGCCCTGTGTGATCGCCGTGCGGCCGCGCGGTGACGGTCACGCCCTGGGCGTCCTGATCGAGTCCGATGACCTCGACGCCGCGCACGATCTCGGCCCCTTGCACGACGGCGTAGGCGCCCAGCGCCTGGTCGACATTGGTCTGGGGAGTGATCATCGCGAACTGGTAGGGCGAGTCGAGGTGCGTGAGGTCGATGCGGGCGCCGCCGAAAATCGCGACGCCCGGGGCCTGGTGTGCCCGCGCGAGCAGGTCGTCGGCGATTCCGCGGGCGTCCAGGACCTCCAGCGTGCGCGCCATGGTGGCGAAGGCGCGGCTGGACGGGTTGATCGCGGGCCAGCGCTCGAGCACGGCGACGGACCGACCCGCGCGTGCGAGGTCACCGGCGCCGGTCAGCCCCGTCGGGCCGGCGCCGACGACCAGAACGTCGACCATGTGAACCGTCATCACGCCACCGCCTCCGGGTTCGGGTACCAACGACGGATGTCGTCGGGAGTGGCCACGGCTGCGCGATTGAAAACGAAGCGACAACCGGGCTGATTCATGTGTGCGGCGTTGACGACGGACTCGAACAGCAGCGTGTTGGCGGCGACCAGTCGCACGCCGGCGCCGATGAGCACGGCGTCGTAGCGTTTGGCTTCCAGCCACCGACGCGCCTTGTGGGCGCCCGCATCGCCGAAGTCGATGAGGCAGTTGTCGACGCGATAGCCGGCGGCGCGCAGTGCGGCCACGTTGTCGGCATTGGCGGCGCGCAGCTTCTCCTTCGACAAGCCCGGAAACTGGGCGAAGTCGGGCGAGGAGTAGTCGATCACGTCTGGGTCGAGTCCGATTTGTATAGCGGTGACGGTCACGCTGGCGACCTCTCGGTGTGAGTTCAACAACTGTTGAACTCAACGGTAGGCTTCTGTCCCAGCCGTGTCAACAGTTGTTGAATATACTGTTGACATGCCATCGAAGTCGCGTGACGGACGTGATGGACAGGCCACCCGGGCGGTGATCCTGGACATCGCGCGATCGCAGTTCGGCAACCACGGCTTTGAACGCACGACGATCCGTTCGGTCGCGTCCGAGGCGGGTGTCGATCCGGCGCTCGTCATGCACTACTTCGGCAGCAAGGCTGAACTTTTCGCCGCGGCCTCCCGGTTCGATATCACGTTTCCCGATCTCTCGGATGTCGCGCCCGACCGCGTTGCCGACGTGCTGCTGCCGATGTTTATCGCCGTGTGGGGACCGCAGGGACCGTTTCTCCCGCTCCTGCGCGCGGCCGCGACGAATCGTGTCGCAGCGGATGCGCTGCTCGAGGTTTTCGTCGACCAGGTGGCCCCGGCCCTATCCGCGGTCGTGCCCGATCACGCCGCCGAACGGGCCGCGCTGGTGGGATCGCAGCTGCTGGGCCTGGCCGTCGCTCGCTACGTACTCGGCGTTCCGCCGCTCGCCGGCATGGACGACGCCCTACTCATCGAGTGGTTGCGGCCGGTGCTGGCCCACTACCTGGCAGACCCCGCGCCCTGACGCCGCTCCATGATCGTCAGCGCACGCTCGGCCCATCGAATGTTCTCTTGTTCAAAGGAGATTCCGCGCATCAGCGTCAAGTACGGACCGACTCGCGGGGCCTGGGCCAGGTACTGCTCCTCGCTGCGACCGTCGAGCATGCGAGCCCGCAGTCGTTCGTAGCGTTGCAGCTTTGCCGTGGCCCGCTGCAGTTGTTCGGCGATGAAGTCACGAACAGCATTCGCGTTTCCGGCGTCGGCGGCCTGAACCTTGATCATCAGCTCATCGCGAATCACCGACGGCTTCGGCGCCCGGCCGGTGAACTCGTGGATCGCCTGGTGGCCCGCGTCGGTCAGCGAGAACATCCGCTTGTTGGGCCGGCGTTCCTGATGGACGACGCGTGCCTGGATCAGACCTTGCTCGGCCAACCGGTCGAGTTCGCGGTACAGCTGCTGTGGTGTGGCCATCCAGAAGTTGGCCACCGAGGCATCGAAGTCTTTGGCCAGGTCATAGCCGGAAGACTCGCCCTCCAGGAGGGCCGTCAACACCGCGTCCCGCAGCGACATCGGACGATGGTACAACATACGACTAATCAACAAAGTGATTATTCACCTATAGACATACGGCGGCTCAGCCGCTAGCGTCCTTCACACCTACTCAACAAATTGACTATGCGAGGTGTCTGGTGGGTTCTGAGCATCCGTTCCGGAAGGCGGTCGAGGAGCGCGACGAGGCGGGCATCCATGCGATGCTGGCTGACAACGTGGTGTTCACCAGCCCGGTCGCGTTCAAGCCCTACGTCGGCAAACCGATCACCGCGGCCATCCTGCGCGGTGTGTTGCGGGTCTTCGAGGACTTCCACTACGTCCGCGAGATCCATGACAGTAACGGCCGCGACCACGCGTTCGTATTCGAGACGACGGTGTCGGGCAAGAAGATCACCGGTTGTGACTTCTTGCACTTCAACGACGAGGGTCTGATCGACGACTTCACCGTGATGGTGCGGCCGCTCTCGGGTGCGACGGCCTTGTCCGAGGCGGTGGGCGCCCAGTTCGGCCGGATCCAGCAAGAGGCGCTGGAGCTGGCCGATCAGTTCACTACCGTGTAGGGAGTGTCGAACATGCGGATCGGACTGGGCATCAACTACGCCGGCGGCTTCAAGGAGGTGGCCGCCGAAGTCGCCGACCTCGAACGCGCCGGGCTGGACATCGTCTTTGTCCCCGAGGCGTATTCGTTCGATGCGGTCAGCGCGCTGGGCTACCTGGCGGCCAGCACCGAACGGGTTGAATTGGCGTCGGGCATCCTGCAGCTCTACACCCGAACACCCACACTGACCGCGATGACTGCGGCCGGTCTCGACTATGTCTCCGACGGCCGGTTCATCCTGGGCCTTGGCGCCTCGGGCCCCCAGGTCATCGAGGGCTTCCACGGTGTGCCCTACGACGCCCCGATAGCCCGCACCCGCGAAGTCGTCAACATCTGCCGCCACGTGTGGCGCCGCGAAACCCTGCAACACCAGGGCAAGCACTACACGATCCCGCTGCCCGCCGACCAGGGCACCGGACTTGGCAAACCGCTCAAACTCATCAATAAGCCTGTACGGGAACGCATCCCGATACTGCTGGCCGCGCTGGGACCCAAGAATGTCGAGCTGGCCGCCGAGATCGCCGAGGGCTGGCAACCGATCTTCTATCTGCCGGAGAAGGCGCAGGACGTGTGGGGTAACGCGCTGGCCGCCGGCCAGGCCAACCGCGACCCGGCCTTGGGCGAGCTGGACGTGTACGCCGGTCCGGCACTGGCCATCGGCGAAAATGTCGAGCCGCTAAGGGAATTCGTCAAACCACACCTGGCGCTCTACATCGGCGGCATGGGCGCCAAGGGCAAGAACTTCTACCACACGCTGGCCACCAAGTACGGGTATGGTCCGCAAGCCGACCGCATCCAGGAGCTCTATCTGGCCGGCGAAAAGGACAGCGCCGCTAAGGCGGTGCCCGACGAACTGGTGCGCGACGTCAACCTGATCGGCACACCCGCGTTCGTCAAAGAACGGGCGGCGGCGTTCCGGGAGGCCGGGGTGACCACTTTGAACGTGGCGCCAATGGCTGCTACGCCCGCCGAGCGGGTCAAGCTCATCGAGACGCTTCGCAACCTGCTCGACTAAACCCGCTGTGTGTCTTCCAGAGCAGCGTTGAGGGTTTTACTCGGCCGCATCACCGCCGTGGTGGCGGTGCTGTCGGGCACGTAGTAGCCGCCGATATCCACCGCCTCGCCCTGCGCTTCGGCGAGTTCGGCGACGATGACATCTTCGTTCTCGGTCAACGTATCGGCCAGTGCGGCAAAGTGTTTCCGCAACTCGTCATCATCGGTCTGCGCGGCCAGTTCTTGCGCCCAGTACATGGCCAGGTAGAACTGGCTGCCGCGGTTGTCGAGCTCACCGGTCTTGCGCGACGGGCTCTTGTTGTTGTCCAGCAGTTTGCCGATCGCATCGTCGAGCGTCTTGCCCAGAATCTTGGCCCGCTCGTTACCGGTCTTGATCCCAATGTCTTCGAAACACGCTCCCAGAGCGAGGAATTCACCAAGTGAATCCCATCGCAGGTGGTTCTCCTCGACAAGTTGGTGGACGTGCTTAGGCGCTGAACCGCCCGCTCCCGTCTCGTACATTCCACCGCCGGCCATCAGCGGCACGATGGACAGCATCTTGGCGCTGGTGCCCAGCTCCAGGATCGGGAACAGGTCGGTGAGGTAGTCGCGCAGGATGTTTCCGGTGGCGGCGATGGTGTCCTGCCCGCGCATCGCGCGCTCGATCGTGTGTCGCATGGCTCGTTCCTGCGACATGGTCTGGATGTCCAGGCCCTCGGTGTCGTGATCCTTCAGATACGTGTAGACCTTCTTGCGCATTTCGTTTTCGTGCGGACGCTCCTGGTCCAGCCAGAACACCACCGGCATCCCCGAGTTCCGCGCGCGGTTGACGGCCAGCTTGACCCAGTCGCGGATCGCGGCGTCCCTGACGATGGGCATGCGCCAGATGTCGCCGGCTTCCACGTTCTGCGTCAGCAGGACTTCCCCGGTGTCGAGATCGACGATGTTGGCGACGCCGTCCTCGGGGATCTCGAATGTCTTGTCGTGCGAGCCGTACTCCTCGGCCTGCTGCGCCATCAGCCCGACGTTGGGCACGGTGCCCATCGTGGTCGGATCGAATGCCCCGTGCGTCTTACAGAAGTTGATGATTTCCTGATAGATACGGGAAAAGGTGGACTCGGGGTTGACCGCCTTGGTGTCCTTTTGCCGCCCGTCGGCGCCGTACATCTTGCCGCCCGCGCGGATCATCGCCGGCATCGAGGCATCCACGATCACGTCGCTGGGCGAATGAAAGTTCGTGATGCCCTTGGCCGAGT